>JAQXGX010000119.1 GCA_029006935.1 Eggerthellales bacterium
ATCACCTTCGGCAAGCTGCAGGCTAAGAACGCCGTGCGCGACTCCGCCCGCGTGCTGGACCAGCCCTACGCGGTGGGCGACCGCATCTGCAAGATGATCGGCGACGAACTGGGAATCACCATCGAAAAGGCCCTGGAGACCAACCCCGACCTGAAAAAGGCCTATGAGGAGGAAGAGGACGTGCGGCAGGTCATCGACGCCGCCAAGTCCATCGAAGGTCACGTCCGCGGCGAAGGCGTCCATGCCTGCGCCACCATTATCTGCCGTGATCCCATGAGCGATCACGTGCCTTTGAAGCGAGACACCAAGGGCGGCGGCATCATTACCCAGTACGACGGCCACTATACGCCTGACCTGGGCCTTTTGAAGATGGACTTTTTGGGCCTGCGCACCCTGGGCGTACTTTCCCGCGCCTGCAAGAACGTCCGGGAGACCACGGGCAGGGTCCTGGTGCCGGAGGAAATCCCCATCGACGACCCCAAGTCCTTCGAAATCATGCGGGCAGGCAACATGGACGGCCTGTTCCAGGTAGAGGGCGCCCTGTACGTGAGCCTTTTCGCCCGTCTCCCACCGCATCGCTTCAGCGACATCGTGGCATCCATCGCCCTGAACCGTCCGGGCCCCTTGGAATCCGGCATGGTGGAGGACTACATTGCAGCCGCTAGCGGAAAGGTGCCGATCCAGTATTACGACGAGCGCCTGAAGGATCTGCTGGAGGAAACCTACGGCACCATGGTCTACCAGGAGCAGATCATGCAGATCTCCATGGTCATGAGCGGTTTTTCGGCGGGCAAGTCCGACAAGCTGCGCAAGGCCATGGGCAAGAAGCGCCTTGAGGTCATGAAGCTGCTCCAGGAAGACTGGGACAAGGGCGCCGTTGCCAACGGATACGATCTGAAGATTGCCCAGCAGATCTGGAACGACGCGGAAAAGTTCGCCAAATACGCCTTCAACAAGTCCCACTCGGCAGCGTATGCCCTGCTGGTCATGCGCACGGCGTACCTGAAGGCCCATTACCCCAACGAGTACATGGCCGCGGTGCTTTCCAGCTACATGGGCAACACGGATCGCCTGATCAAGTACATTGCCAGCTGCAACAAGAACGGCACCCCGGTGCTTCCCCCGGACATCAACTCCTCCAACGCGGAGTTCACCCCGGTGCCCGGCGGCATCCGCTTCGGCCTGGTGGGCGTGCGCGGTGTGGGTCGCAACGTGGCGGAGGCCATCATCGAGGAACGGGAGGCCAACGGACCCTATTCCAGCCTGCACGACTTCGTGAACCGTCTGGACTCCAAGTGCTTCAACCGCAAGACGCTGGAAGCGCTGATCAAGGGCGGCGCCTTCGACAGCACGGGATACACCCGCAAGCAGCTCATGCACTTCGTGGACGATACCACGCTGCTGGAAACCGCTGCCAAGCGCCAGAAGGACAGGGACGCTGGTCAGATGGACATGTTCAGCATGTTCGCCGAGGTGGACGACAACTTCAAGGAAGACGTGCCCGAGCCGGACGGGGTGGAGTGGGACAAGCGCACCCTGCTTGCCTACGAAAAGGAGATCATGAAGATCTACGTTTCGGACCACCCCCTGGCTCCCTATGAGCGGGCGCTTTCCCGCATGAGCAAGTTCACCATGGCCGAGTTGTCCGAGCGTACGAAGGAGATCAAGTCCGCGGTGTTCGTGGGCATGGTGGTCGGCGTGAACGTGCGCCTGACCAAGCGGCAGACCAAGATGGCCACCTTCACCCTGGAGGATCAGACCGGCTCCATAGAGTGCATCACCTTCAAGTACGAGGACTTTGCCGACGTGCTGGAGGAAGACGCCATCGTGAAGGTGAAGGGCAAGTTCGAGCACAGTGATCGCGGCAACCAGATCATGGCCTTCGAAATCCAGGCCATCGAGCTTTCCGAGGCGGATATGGGCGCCCGCAGCGTGCAGTTGAACGTGCGTTCCGCTGACCTTGACGGAACGCGGTCCATGAAGCTCAACCGCATCCTGAGCCTGCATCCGGGCAAGGACGCGGTGAACATGACCGTGGTCCAGTCCGACGGGCGCAAGTTCCGCGTGGAGCTGCCCTGCACGGTGGATGCCCGCAGCACCGTGCTTCGCTCGGAGCTTTCCTCTCTGTTCGGCTACAACGTGATGTCGGCGTAGCCTATGAGCGGGGAAGAGTTCAAGCAGCCGGTTGAGCAGACCGGGGAAGAGCAGCAGGGGGCAAGGGCGCTGACCTTTGCCTTGCAGGTGGCCTACCATGGTGCGCCGTTTTGCGGCTTCGCCCGCCAGCCGGGTCAGCTGACGGTGCAAGGAGAGCTGGAGCAAGCCTTGGAGCTGCTGTTCCGTCGTCCGGTGCAGACCGTCTGCGCCGGGCGCACCGATGCCGGCGTCCATGCTCGCGGGCAGTGGGTGAGCTTCGAAGTGGAGCCGGGGGAGCTGCGGGGCCGGACAGAGCGCAACCTGCTGCGGTCCCTGAACGCCCTGACCCACGAGTCGATGATGGTGCGGGCGTTGGAGGAGCGTCCCGCGGGATTTTCCGCCCGCTTTGACGCCAAGAGCCGGGAGTACCACTACCACCTGTGCCTGGAGCCAACGCCGCCCCTGTTCATGAGGGATTTCTGCTGGCACCTGCCCCATGAGCTGGACGTGGATGCCATGAGGAAGGGCGCGGCTCACCTGATCGGCGAGCACGACTTCAAGAGCTTCTGCATGGCGGTGTCTGCGGTGGGTAAGCCTACCTGCCGCAACGTCCAGGAGATCAGCATCTTCTGGGAAGAGGTGATGGGGGAGCCCGTGCTGACCATCAAGGTGGTGGGCAACGCGTTTCTGCATTCCATGGTGCGCACCATCGTGGGGACGCTGGTGGCGGTGGGCCGCGGCCAGAAGGACCCCGATTGGGTGGCTCAGGTGCTGGCCGCAAGGGATCGCCAGGCCGCGGGGGAAAACGCTCCCGCCCAGGGCCTGGTGTTCTGGCAGGTGAACTACTAGTGCAGGGATATGTGCGCATAGGGGCTGGCTGCGTGCCCCGGGGCCAGGACTGCTCAGAGCGGGAGCTGCCCTTGGGGTCTGCGGGGCAGGGGAGCGTCGCGCCTTCTGATCGGGAGGCTGGTCCCCAACAGCCGGTGACGTGCGTACCCCAGGCTCCTGCCCGGCTGAAGCTGCTGTACCAAAGCCGCGACCAGGCGCTGTGTTTGTTCGAGCATGGCGAAGGATGCCTGCAGGCAGTGCCTTCCGCTCGTTTGGCGTAGGACGGCGCGCTCTCGGCCTACCCGACCTCCTAGACTGGGCGCATCCCCCCCCCTCCGCTTCGCCTTGGGGCACCGCTTGGTTTCACCGCTGCCCTTTAGCCCTACCGTTTGCCGTGGGTGAGCGGCGCCCAAGATGCCGAACGTAGCATATTTGGCGCAGCCGCGGAAATCACATGGCAGCGGTCAAGGTCCCAGGCTCACAATGGCTCCTGGAAAGAAACCGGATGCATCTGGCGGCAATACGAAGGAGTGGTGGTATGGCACTGACGGAACTGGAGATCAACGCCCTGAAGCCCGACTGCACTGCGGCTGCGGCTATCGAGACAAAGGCGGAAAACGTTGCGGTGGGCAAGGTCAAGCTGGAAAACCTGCGCTGCTTTGCCCTTGCGGTGCTGGCTGGCATGTTCATTGCCAGCGGCGCCCTGTTCATGACCTACGTGAAGTCCGACGCCACCTTGCCCTTCGCGGTTTCCCAGGTGTTCGGCGCAGCCATGTTCAGCCTGGGCCTGATCATGGTCATCGTTGCCGGAGCCGAGCTGTTCACCGGCAATAACCTCATGGTCATGGCCGCCCTGTCCAAGAAGTGCACCTGGACCCAGGTCCTGAAGAACTGGGTGATCGTGTACCTGGGGAACCTGGTGGGCTCCCTGGTGATCGTGGGCTGCGCTTTCGGCAGCAACTGCATGGGCATGAACGGCGGGGAAGTGGGCTCCACCATGATGACCATCGCCGCCGGCAAGATTGGCCTAGACCCGGGCGTGATCCTGTTCCGCGGCATCATGTGCAACTTCCTGGTCTGCATGGCTGTGTGGATGGGCTTTGCGGGACGCACCGTCATCGACAAGATCTTCACCAGCGCATTCCCGGTCACCGCCTTCGTGGCCATGGGCTTTGAGCACTGCGTTGCCAACATGTTCTTCCTGCCCATGGGCATGGTGGCCAAGGCAAGCGGCGTGGTCTACACCGGGACGGCAAACGTGGACCTGATCAGCCTGGGCGGCATCCTGTACAACATTTCCCTTGCCACCGTGGGCAACATCATCGGTGGCGCGGTGTTCGTAGGCGTGATGTACTGGATTGCCTATGCCAAGCGCTCCCGGGCGTAGTATAATTTTCGTTTGTATATGCACTAACGTAAACGAAAGGACATGCGGATGAAGATCATCTACAAGGATGGCACCGTAGCAGACTGCCCCGAACAGGAAGAGCTCCAGGTCATCCGTCATACCGCTGCGCATATCATGGCCCAGGCCGTGAAGCGCATCTACCCGCATGCTGATTTCGGCTATGGCCCGGCCACCGAGCGTGGCTTCCACTACGACATCGATCTGGGCGAAACCAAGCTCAGCGACGAGGATCTTCCGGCTATCGAAGCCGAGATGAAGAAGATCATCAAGGAAAACCTGCCCATCCGTCCCTCCATCCTGCCCCGTGCAGAGGCCATTGCGCTTATGGAGGAGCGGGGCGAAAAGTACAAGGTGGAGCACATCGACGACCTGCCGGAGGATGCCCAGATCAGCTTCTTCACCCAGGGCGAGTACGTGGACATGTGCACCGGCCCCCATCTGCGCTACACCAAGGCCCTGAAGGCCTTCAAGCTCATGAGCATTTCCGGCGCGTACTGGAAGAACAACGCCGAGAACAAGATGCTGACCCGCATCAACGGCATCGCCTTCCGCACTCAGGCCGAGCTGGACGAGCACCTGCGCATGCTCGAGGAAGCGGAAAAGCGCGACCATCGCCGCATCGGCAAGGAAATGGACCTGTTCATGCTCCGGGACGAAGCCCCTGGCTTCCCCTTCTTCCTGCCCAAGGGCATGGAGGTGTACAACGCCCTGCTGGCCTACTGGCACGAAATCCATCGCGAGGCCGGCTACGTGGAGATCAAGACTCCG
>JAQXGX010000120.1 GCA_029006935.1 Eggerthellales bacterium
TCCTTCAGGCCGCGGCACTGAGCAAAGGCCTTGTCCTGAATGACCTCCAGACCCTCTTCCATGCTCACCTGCTCCAGCTTCAAGCAGGAACCGAAGGCGTTTTCGCCCACCAAACGCAAGGTGGCAGGCAGGTGAACCTGGGATACGCCGGTGCGGAAGAAGGCAAAGGCGCCGATCTCCTGCACGTCCCCAAGATCCACCGACGCCAGCTTGGTCTGCCCCTTGAAGGCGGCGCGACCGATCACACGACACTCCTTGGGCACAACGTAGGACTCCACCGTGACCAAGGCGCTGAGCAGCTCAGAGCCGTCGGCGGAAAACAGCGCGGTTCCATCGGTGCTCAGATAAGGATTGCCCGGCGCCACCACGATCTTGCGCAGATGCTGATGGTTGAACGCCTGCTCGCCCACCTTGGAAACGGATGCGGGAATGACCACTTCCTCCAGCGGGCAGTCGTAGAAGTTGCGGGACTGCAGGCACGTAAGGGAATCGGGAAGATGCACCTGGGTGACCTTCATGCAGCCACTGAGCACCGAAGGGTCGATCTGGGTCAGCGCGTTAGAGAACACCACCTCCCTTAGGTTGAAGCAGCGGCCGAAGGCCTTCTGCCCCACCGCGGTGATTGAGTCCGGCATTTCCACGGACTCCATGCGACCATCCATGAAGGCGGCGCTGATGATTTCCTCAACGGGAAGTCCTCCCAGCTCAGAGGGAATCTGAACCCGATTCCGATCCCCTTCGTAGCGCACGATGCTGGCATATTCCCGGGAATCATCTTCGTTCTGGGAAACCACATACACCCAGTCGCCTTCCCGGCAACAATCCTGGTCCTGGATCACGCGCCCCAGGCCAACGCTTCCCACCACATTGGATCGAATGGCCTCCTGGCCCTTCTTCGACCACTGGGAAAAATCCATTGCTCCTTGCAAAACGAACCCCCTGTCTGTTGTATTTTGCCCGTTCAGCATAGCACAGCCCCATCGCGGCCTTCCCGGAGGGCATTTTTACGCCCGCTTGCGTTTTCCCCGAAGCACGAAAACAGCGTGAAACAATGCTCCGTATAATGATTGGAAAATGTAAACCTAGAAACGGTAAACCTACGAAGATCGGAGCAGCATGAACATTGGCATTATGGGCTACGGCAACCTGGGCCGCGGCATCGAGTGCGCTATCCGCCAAAACCCCGACATGGAGCTGACCGCCGTTTTCACCCGGCGCGACCCCGCAACCGTGAAGATCCTGACGGAAGGCGTTGCCGTGTATTCCGCAGATGACTTCGAAGCCCATGCGGACGAAGTGGACGTGCTGGTCATGTGCGGCGGCAGCGCCACCGACCTGCCTCAGCAGACCCCCGTCTTTGCCAAGTTGTGCAACGTGATCGACAGCTTCGACACCCACGCCAACATTCCCCAGCACTTTGACAACGTGGACGCCGCCGCCAGGGAATCCGGCCACGTGGCCCTGATCAGCGCCGGCTGGGACCCGGGCATGTTCAGCCTGAACCGCCTGTACGCCAACTGCATTCTGCCCGAAGGCAGCGACTACACCTTCTGGGGCAAGGGCGTGAGCCAGGGTCATTCCGATGCGGTGCGTCGCATTGCCGGGGTGAAGAACGCCAAGCAGTACACCATTCCGGTGCCCGAGGCCCTGGAATCCGTTCGCGCTGGTGAAAACCCCCAGCTCACCACCCGCCAGAAGCACACCCGCGAATGCTTTGTGGTGGCAGAAGAGGGCGCGGACCTTGCCCAGATCGAGCATGACATCGTGACCATGCCCAACTACTTCAGCGACTACGACACCACGGTCCACTTCATTTCCGAAGACGATTTCGCCCGCGATCACGCAGGCATTCCCCACGGCGGCTTTGTGATCCGCTCCGGCGCCACCGGCTGGAACAAGGAAAACAAGCACGTGGTGGAGTACAGCCTGAAGCTGGACTCCAACCCCGAGTTCACGGCATCGGTGATCCTGGCCTTTGCCCGCGCCATCAATCGCCTTCATAACGAAGGGCAAACCGGCTGCAAGACCGTGTTCGACATTGCCCCCGCATACCTGAGCCCCTTGTCCGGAGAGGAGCTGCGCGCTCACCTGCTCTAGCGCCGTCCCCTGACAAGCGCACGCTGATCTTTGCCCTGCTGCCGCCCTTCCCCCGTGGTGTTTCCGTGGAGGAAGGGCGGCTTGTTTTATGAAGTTTGGCAGCGCTTCTTTCTAAAACGTGTGTTACCTTTTATCATGCTTGGAGTACCACCTACGCAACAGACTGCAACCCCTACAGGAGCCCCATGTCCAACACGCCCCAGGGCCTTACCGCCGAAGAAGTTCGCCAGCGCACAGACGCCGGCATGGTGAACGTTGACGCCAGCATCAAGACCCGCACCTACCAGCAGATCTTCCGGGAAAACCTGTGCACCCTGTTCAACTTCGTAAACCTGGTGCTGGCCGTGATCGTGTTCTTTACCGGCTCCTACAAGAACATGCTGTTCATGGGCGTGATCATATGCAACGTCTGCATAGGCATCATCCAGGAAATCCGCTCCAAGCGCACCACCGACAAGCTTTCCATCATCACGGCCAGCAGCGTGGGCGCCATGAGGGACGGTCAGCGGGTGCAGATCCCCTGCGACCAGATCGTGCTGGGGGATGTGATCATTCTGGGCCGGGGCAACCAGGTTCCTGCGGACTGCACCGTGCTCCAGGGCACCTGCGACTGCAATGAAAGCCTGCTCACGGGCGAAAGCGACCTGATTCCCAAGACCGCGGGCAGCACCCTGATGAGCGGGTCCTTCGTGAACAGCGGCGTGGTCTACGCCCGGGTGGATGCCGTGGGTGCCGAAAGCTACGCGGCACGCATCAGCGCGGAGGCCAAGGAGCACAAGCGGGCCCAATCGGAGATCATGGACACCCTGAACTCCATTGTGAAGATGGTCAGCATTGCCCTGCCCTTCGTGGGCACGGCCCTGTTCTGCAGCACCTACTTCCGCGGCGGCGGCACCGTGGTGGAGTGCACCCTTTCCACCGTGGCCGCCATGATCGGCATGATCCCCGAGGGTCTGATCCTGCTCACCTCCACGGTGCTGGCGGTGGCGGTGATTCGCCTTGCCAAGAGCCAGGTGCTGGTGCAGCAGCTCTACTGCATAGAGACCCTGGCCCGAGTGGACACCCTGTGCCTGGACAAGACGGGCACCATCACCACGGGCGAAATGGAGGTTTCCCAGATCAGGCCCCTGGATTCTGCCCGTGCCCAGGAGGCGGACAGCGTGCTGGCTTGCATTGCCCGGGCCGACGACGACCCCAACGAAACATCCCGGGCCATCCTTGCCCACTACAGCCAGTGGGAAGGAGACGTGCCCGAGGCTGCGCGGCTCGTGCCCTTCAGCTCCGATCGCAAGTACAGCGGCGTGGTGCTTTCCGACGGCCGAAGCTACTGCCTGGGAGCCACCCAGTTCGTGCTGGGGGCGCAGGAGTACGCCCGCGTGGTATCGTTGGTGGACCAGCTTTCCGTCGACTCCCGCGTGCTGGTCCTTGCCCAGGTCGAAGACTTTGACCAGCGAAACAACCTGACCGGCACGGCGCAGCCCGTGGCGTTCGTATGCATTCACGACCAGATCCGCAAGACCGCCGCCCAGACCATCCAGTTCTTCAAGGACCAGGGCGTGACCGTGAACGTGATCTCCGGCGACGACCCCCGCACGGTTTCCGGCATTGCCGCCAAGGTGGGAGTGGAAGGAGCCGACCGTTACGTGGACGCCACCACCCTGGTCACCGACGAGGACATTGCCGAGGCGGTGCGAACGTACCACGTGTTCGGCCGAGTCAAGCCCGAGCAGAAGAAGGCCTTCGTGGTGGCGCTGCAGCAGCAGGGGCACACCGTGGCCATGACCGGAGACGGCGTGAACGACACCCTGGCGCTGAAGCAGGCAAACTGCAGCGTGGCCATGTCCGCGGGATCGGACGCCGCCCGCAACGTGGCCCAGCTGGTGCTGGTGGACAACGACTTTGCAAGCATGCCCAAGGTGGTGGCGGAAGGACGCCGCTCCATCAACAACCTGCAGCGGTCCGCCTCCCTGTTCCTGGTGAAGACCCTCATGTCCATGGCGCTGGCGGTGATCTTCATCATACTGCCCTGGAACTACCCCTTCCAGCCCATCCAGATGAGCCTGATCAGCGCCTTCACCATAGGCATCCCCTCCTTCGTGCTGGCGCTGGAGCCCAATCACGACCGGATCAAGGGCCGCTTCCTGGAAAACATCATCGTGTACGCCATTCCCGGCGCCATCATGATCGTGGCCTCCATCCTGACCATGAACATACTGGGTCACGGGCCGCTGAGCTGGAGCAATGAAGCCATGAGCACCATGAGCGTGTACATCATGGCATGGATGGGCCTGATGCTGATCATCCGCCTTTCCCTGCCCTTCACGCCCATTCGCATTGCCCTGGTGGCGTTCATCGTGTGCGGTCTGCTGGTGGGCTTCACCTGCTTTGACTGGCTGTTCGTGATCACGCCCCTTGACCCAGTGATGTGGGTCATCCTGGTCGTTTGCATGGCGGCTTCAGCCGTGTGCTACCACCTGCTGTTCACCGCCATCCATCGCTGGCACGCCGCCCGCCTGGAAGCGCTGGTCTGATCTTTTCGCTCGGCGGGAATCAGGTCCACGCGGAGCGCCGGGAATCGAGCTCTTGACGGCACGTTTCCAAGAAACGGGGGCAAAATGCCGCGCAGCATCCGTTCGCCCCCGGCATTTCAACCGCTTGCAGCCCCTCTTTCGCCAACCTGAAAAGCAGCCCGAAAGCCGGTAAGCGGCAGGGCGCCGCTTACCGCAGGCGAGCGGTCGTAGCCTGGCCGAAACTGCCGCAGTTTGGCTTTCGTGCCGAAAAACGCCCCCTCGAAATCGAAGGGTCTCTTAGACCCTTGCTACCATGATGGCTGTTTAAGGAGGCATCAGCCGTACTCTCTGGAGGGGCTTTTAGCCCTTCCTTCCCGCATCCATCAATCGAATTAGGAGAGGAAATGACCAGAGAACTCAAGTCGATGGACGGCAACAACGCTGCAGCGCATGTTTCCTATGCGTTCACCGAAGTTGCCGGCATCTACCCCATCACCCCGTCTAGCCCCATGGCCGACTACGTGGACCAGTGGGCTGCACAGGGCCGCAAGAACATCTTCGGCACCACGGTGAAGGTCGCCGAGCTTGAAAGCGAAGGCGGCGCTGCCGGCGCCGTTCACGGCTCCCTGACGGCGGGCGCGCTGACCACCACCTACACCGCATCCCAGGGTCTGCTCCTCATGATCCCCAACATGTACAAGATCGCCGCCGAGCAGCTGCCCACCGTCTTCCACGTGAGCGCACGTACGGTTTCCACCCATGCGCTGAACATCTTCGGCGACCACTCCGACGTCATGGCCTGCCGCCAGACCGGCTTTGCCATGATGGCCGAGTCCAACGTCCAGGAGGTCATGGACCTTTCCGCCGTTGCCCACCTTTCCGCCATCAAGGGCGGTGTGCCGGTGCTGAACTTCTTCGACGGCTTCCGCACCTCCCACGAAATCCAGAAGATCGAGGTCTGGGACTACCAGGACCTGGCGGAAATGTGCGACATGGACGCCGTGAAGCGCTTCCGCGAGCATGCGCTGAACCCGGAGCATCCGGCCATGCGCGGCTCCCATGAGAACGGCGACATCTTCTTCCAGCACCGCGAGGCCTGCAACACCCACTACAACCAGTTCCCCGCCGTGGTGGAGGAATGCATGGAGCAGGTCAACGCCAAGCTGGGCACCAACTACCAGCTGTTCAACTACTACGGCGCACCGGATGCCGACCGGGTCATCGTGGCCATGGGCTCCGTGTGCGACGTGGCGGAAGAGGTCATCGATTACCTGAACGCCCAGGGCCAGAAGGTGGGCCTGATCAAGGTTCGCCTGTACCGACCCTTCGTGACCAGCAAGTTCGTGCAGGCCATACCCAAGACCTGCACCCGCATGGCAGTCTTGGACCGCACCAAGGAGCCGGGCAGCGCCGGCGAGCCCCTGTACCAGGACGTGATCACCGCTCTGGCCCAGGAAGGCATTGCGGGCATCAAGATCTGCCGCGGCCGCTACGGCCTGGGCAGCAAGGACACGCCGCCGAGCAGCCTCTTTGCCGTGTTCGAAAACCTTGCCCAGGACGAAATGAAGCGCGAGTTCACCATTGGCATCGTGGACGACGTGACCAACCTTTCGCTTCCCGAAGACCCCAACTGCCCCAACACCGCAGCTGAGGGCACCATCGAGTGCAAGTTCTGGGGCCTTGGCGGCGACGGCACCGTTGGCGCCAACAAGAACTCCATCAAGATCATCGGCGACCACACCAACAAGTACGTCCAGGCCTACTTCCAGTACGACTCCAAGAAGACCGGCGGCGTGACCGTGAGCCACCTGCGTTTTGGCGACTCCCCCATCCGCAGCCCGTACTACGTGAACAAGGCTGACTTCGTGGCCTGCCACAACCCCAGCTACATCACCAAGGGCATGCGCATTGTGAACGACGTAAAGCCCGGCGGCGTGTTCATGATCAACTGCCAGTGGGATCTTGCCGAGCTGGAAGAGCACTTGAGCTCCGAGGCCAAGCGCTACATTGCCAACAACAACGTGCAGCTCTACACCATCGACGCCACCGCGCTGGCCATTGAGGTGGGCATGGGCAAGCGCACCAACACCATTCTGCAGTCCGCGTTCTTCACCCTGGCCGGCGTGCTGCCCCAGGAAGACGCCATCCGCTACATGAAGGATGCCGCCACCAAGTCCTACATGAAGAAGGGCCAGGAGGTGGTTGACTGCAACCACAAGGCCATCGACGCCGGTGCAACCGCTTTTGTCAAGATCGACGTTCCCGCTTCCTGGGCACAGGCAGAGGGCGAAAAGCCCGAGATGGAGATGACCGGCCGTCCCGAGGTGCTGAAGCAGGTCCGCAACATCATGAAGCCCGTGGGCAACATGGACGGCGACCGTCTGCCGGTTTCCGTGTTCATGGATCATGTGGACGGCCAGTTCGAGCAGGGTGCCGCCCGCTACGAGAAGCGCTTCGTTGCCGTGACCACCCCGCGCTGGGAGCCGGACAAGTGCATCCAGTGCAACCAGTGCACCTTCGTGTGCCCCCATGCCTGCCTGCGCCCCTACGCTCTGAACGCGGAAGAGGTGGCGGCAGCCCCCGAGCAGACCAAGCTCATTCCCGTGAAGGCCGGCAAGGCCAAGGGCCTGTACGAGTACACCCTGGCCGTGAGCCCCATGGACTGCCTGGGCTGCGGCGTGTGCATTGGCATGTGCAAGACCAACGCCCTGCACATGGTTCCCGCGGAAGAGGACTTCGACCAGCAGGAAGTGTTCCTGTACTGCGCCAACAACGTTTCCGTGAAGCCGGAGACCGTGGACCTGACCATCAAGGGCATGCAGTTCAAGCATCCGCTGCTTGAGTACTCCGGATCCTGCGCTGGCTGCGCCGAGACCTCCTACGCTCGCATTGTGAGCCAGATGTTCGGCGACCGCATGTACGTGGCCAACGCCACCGGCTGCTCATCCATCTGGGGCGGCCCGGCAGCAACTTCGCCCTACACCGTGGACGACAAGGGCCACGGACCTGCATGGGCCAACTCCCTGTTCGAGGACAACGCCGAGTTCGGCCTGGGTATGTACCTGGGCTATGAGGCCACGCGTGAGATCCTGATCAACGGCACCAAGGAGCTCATCGCCACCGAGCCCGACCTGGTGATCAAGGAAGTGGCCCAGGCTTGGCTGGACAACAAGGACGACGCTCACGAAAGCGTGCGTCTGGGCAACGAGTACGCCGAAATCCTGGAGAAGCTGGCCGAGGAAGGCAACAAGACCGCCGCGGACATGCTGCAGTACAAGGATCACCTGAGCAAGAAGAGCTTCTGGATCTTCGGCGGCGACGGCTGGGCCTACGACATCGGCTTCGGCGGCCTGGACCACGTGCTGGCATCCGGCAAGGACGTGAACATCTTCGTGTTCGACACCGAGGTCTACTCCAACACCGGCGGCCAGGCATCCAAGGCATCCAACATCGGCCAGGTTGCCCAGTTCGCTGCGGCGGGCAAGGACATCAAGAAGAAGTCCCTGGCAGAAATTGCCATGAGCTACGGTTACGTGTACGTTGCCCAGATCGCCATGGGCGCCAAGCCGGCTCAGACCCTGAAGGCCATCCAGGAAGCCGAGGCATATCCGGGACCGTCCCTGATCATTGGCTACAGCCCCTGCGAGATGCACGCCATCAAGGGCGGCATGATCAACTGCCAGACCGAGATGAAGCGCGCCGTGGAGTGCGGCTACTGGAACCTGTTCCGCTTCAACCCGGCTGCTCACACCGGCAACAAGTTCACCCTGGACCAGAAGGAGCCCACGGGCGGATACCGGGAGTTCCTGATGAACGAGGCTCGCTACAGCCGCCTGACCCGCGAATTCCCCGAGCGCGCCGAAGAGCTGTTCGACGCCAGCGAGCGTGCGGCCATGGATCGCTACGAGCACCTGCTCAAGCTGAAGGAAATGTACGAGGAGCTGTAAGGCTTACGGCTTCCAGTCACCGCGCAAAACGAAGCCCGCTCGGCATTGCCGGGCGGGCTTCTTTAATTGCTGCAAACTTGACGTTGCGCGGGTTTGCGTGATTGCCGCAGGCTTACGCTGACTTAGCGCTCCAAACCGCGAAAGAACACGGCCATGGAGCCGGGGCCGCCATGGGTGCCGATGACCGGATCCAGGTAGTGAATCTTGAAGTTGTGCAGCTTGCTGTCCTTCATGATCAGATCCCGCAGCTTTTCCGCATCCTCCAGGCAGTCCCCGTGACCGATGACGATCTCCTCGTCATCGGAGGCAACGCGATCCTTCACCCGCTGGGCCATCTTCTTCAGCACCGCCTTGCGTCCGCGGCACTTTTCCACCACGTCGATGGCGCCGTTCTGGTCAATGCGCAAAAGCGGCTTGATGCCCAACAGGTTGGCGGCAAAGGCGCCGGTTCGCTGCATGCGACCGCCGTTCAGCACAAAGCTCAGGTCGTCCACCGTCACCCAGTGGTTGAACCGCTGGCAGTTGTCCTTCACCCACTGGGACACCTCGGACAAGGTGGAGCCAGCCTTGGCCATACGCGCCGCCTGCTTCACGATCAGGCCTTCGGCAAAGGACGCGGCATGGGTTTCCACGCACTCGATCTTGCGCTCCGGATACTCCTGGGAAAGCAGCTGGGCAATGTGATGCACCGAGTCGAAGGTGCCGGAAAGAGCGGACGAAAAGCCAATATAGAGGATGTCCTGCCCCTTCTTGAGCAGCCCCTCCAAGGTCAGGTGGGTTTGATGGGGGTTAGGCAGGGACGTGCGCACCGACTTGCCTTCACGCATGCTGTCATAGAACGCCTTGAGGTCAATGGGCTTGTCGGGGAAGAACCCCGGGTGCTCCACTTCGTCCACGAAGTAGTTCAGAGGCAAAACGGTCAGGTTCAGCTCCTTTGCAAGGGCATGGGAAATGCTCGAAGCAGAATCGGTGACGATGGCGTATGACATGTTGCTCCCTTGGTCAAAGCCGGCAAATCAACATCAGCTGTGCTGCTTTGCATCATAGTACGACAATCGTTCCAACACAGTGCCCAAACTGTCAAAACACTCTATGCGCGAACATTATTCGGTAACGCACCGTACAGCATGCCGCTTACCGCGATTCATCCAAGTTCTTACAATTCGTCATTACCTTTTCACATTTTGGTATAAAATAGCGAAATCATACGGAACGCAACTGCGCTCCTCGTAAAAGCGCAGCCGGGCCAGGGACGGGGCCAAGACCCCAAAGCCCTGGCCGACGCTTCCCCGGGGAGTGCTTTTTAGGAGGAAACCCATGAACATGAACTTCGAGCGCAAGCTGCCCATTCCCATGGAAGTCAAGGAAATGTACCCGCTTTCCAAGAAGACCAGCGACCTGATCGACCGCAGGCGAGCGGAAGTGGAGCGCATCTTCAGCGGAAAGGACGACCGCATTGCCCTGATCGTGGGTCCCTGCTCCGCCGACAACGAAGACAGCGTCATGGACTACATCCTGCGTCTGGCGGAGGTGCAGCAGAAGGTCAAGGACAAGATCTGCATCATCCCCCGCATCTACACCAACAAGCCCCGCACCACCGGCCAGGGATACAAGGGCCTGGTGCACCAGCCCGACCCCAACGAAAAGCCGGACGCCTTCAAGGGGATCATCGCCACGCGCGAGCTGCACATGCGTGCCGTGGACGAAGCCGAGTTCACCTGCGCGGATGAGATGCTCTATCCGGAAAACTACAAGTACCTGGACGATATCCTGGGCTACGTGGCCGTGGGAGCCCGTTCCGTGGAAAACCAGCAGCACCGCCTGGTGGCCAGCGGCATCGAGGTGCCCGTGGGCATGAAGAACCCCACCTCCGGAGACCTTTCCGTAATGATGAACAGCATCGTGGCCGGTCAGAGCCAGCATGACTTCATCTACCGCGGCTGGTCGGTGCAGTCTTCGGGCAACCCCTTCACGCATGCCATCATGCGCGGCTTCACCGACGAGCACGGCGGCGTGTACCCCAACTACCACTACGAAAACCTGGTGCACGTCCACGAGCTGTACGCCAAGAAGCCCGAGCTGCAGAACCCCGCGGTGATCATCGACGCCAACCACTCCAACTCCCGCAAGAACCCCTTCGAGCAGCCCCGCATCATCAAGGAGGTGCTGAACTACTGCACCTACAACGCGGACCTGAAGGGGCTGATCAAAGGCTTTATGGTGGAAAGCTACATCGAGGACGGCAACCAGAAGCCCGACGGCGGCATGTACGGCAAGTCCATCACCGACGCCTGCCTGGGCTGGCCCAAGACCGAGCGCCTGATCCTGGACATGGCCGACGCCCTGTAGCATCCTGCTCCCGGCCCGCAAACAAGACGCCCCCGGTTCCTGACGCTTCGTGGGAACCAGGGGCGTTCGTTATTCTGGGCGAAAGAGCCGGCAGGCCTCTTCCCGCAAACACGTCCGGCTTTGCGGCAGGCCCTTAGCCAGCAGCGGCCCTTTTGCCAAAAGCTACAAGGACGGCAGCCTGGAAAGCCATCTGTCCACGTGCTCCTGATCGCAATCCAGGAGCAAGAGCTTGTGGTGGCTGGTTTCTCCCCGCGCCACCTGGACGCCGCTCTTGGGAACGCCCAGCTCCTTGGCCAGCAGCTTGACAACCGCCTTGTTGGCCTTGCCCTTGTCCGGCGGGGCAGTCACCCGCACGCAGACCTCCACCGAACCGTCGTCATTGGTCAGACGACCCGTGACCTGGTCTTTCCCCGACTTGGGAGTGACCTTGCAGGCAAGGGTCGCACTCATGGGGCCGTCCTTTCGGCAAAGGGCTTACAAAACTGCTGCGAACATTCTACGAAGCAGCGGCAGCCTTCTTGGCGTCGCGCTTGCGCTCCATGTTGGAAATGCACATGACGCAGGATGCGTCGCCGGTGATGTTGACCACGGTGCGGCCCATGTCGAAGATACGGTCCACGCCGGCCACCAGGGCAATGCCCTCCACCGGCAGACCCACGGAAGTCAGAACCATGGTCAGCATGACCATGCCGGCACCCGGCACACCGGCGGTACCGATGGAAGCCAGGGTGGCGGTGAGCACGATGGTCATCATTTGGGTCAGGGTCAGGTCAATGCCAAAGCAGGACGCAATGAAGATGGAGCACACGCCCATGTAGATGCTGGTGCCGTCCATGTTGATGGTGGCGCCCAGGGGCAGCACGAAGGAGGTGACCTCCTTGGAGGCGCCCATCTTGTGGCAGCCTTCCATGTTAATGGGCATGGTGCCCACGCTGGAAGCGGAGCTGAAGGCAAAGATCATGGCAGCCATCTGGCCCTTGAAGAACTTCAGGGGGCTCATGCCGCCCAGCGTGCTCACGGCGGTGGAGTAGACCACCAGCATATGCACGGCGTAGCACACGTATGCCGCCAGCAGCACCATGGCCAAAGAGCCCAGGACCTTGGAACCGTTCACGGCAACCACCGGGCACAGCAGGCAGAACACACCAAGGGGCGAAAGCTTCAAGATCATGTCCATGCACTTCATGAACACGGCGTTCAGGCCGTTGACCAGGGTGATCACCGGCTCTGCTTCCTTACCCACCAGCAGAATGGCAAAGCCCAGGATCAGGGAGATCACAATGATCTGCAGCATGGCAGACTCGTACATGGGGGCAATGAAGTTGGACGGGAAAATGTTCACCAGGGTGTCCATGGCAGAGGGGGTTTCTGCCGCCTCATAGGTCAGGTCGCTGGTGGCAAGCACGGGGAAGAAGCCCTTGAACAGGGAGCCTCCCGCCAGGCCCACGATGATGGCAAAGGCGGTGGTGCACATGTAGTAGACCACGGTCTTCAGGCCAATGGAGCCCACCTTGCGGATATCGCTCATGGAAATGATGCCGCTCATGATGCTGAAGAGCACAATGGGAACAACAATGAACTTGAGCAGGTTCAGGAAAATGGTGCCGAACGGCTTGATGTAGGCTTCGCAGAACTCCGCCTGGCTTTGCAGGAGCAGGCCCGCAACAATAGCCAAAATCAGGGCGATCAGGATCTGCGCCGCCAAGGGAAGCTTCTTGCGCTTCTGGTCAGAACTCATCTGGTCCCTCCTTATACAGATGGTCACGGCAATGCCACACTGTTGTACCAGATGCCGACAAATAAATACCCGTCACAAAAATTAACGGGTAATTTACACAGGTAAGCGAGCCCTGTTCAAGGGCGAAACAAGACCGAAGCGTTCCGTTACCCCAGGGCGAAGCGGCCGCGCCCTAGGCGGAATCCCCCATGTTCAGGTTGCCGGAGGTAATGGCATGCACGCGTCGGATGGCATCCGCCGCCCAGGCTTCGTCAAGGGCGGCACCCTGCTCCTTCACGGGCTTTTCATGCTCAAGGAAGTCGGTCAGAAAGGCAACGTCGTCCTGGGTGAGCTTGCCGCACGCAAGCAGCCGCTCAAAGGCGGTGTCCAGGTCAAAGCTTTCCGAGGCACGGGCCAGCTGCACCCGAACAAGGACGCAGGTTCCCAGGAACTGACGGGTCACGGACGGAGCGGGCATAAGAAGGGTCCTTCCCACCTGACGGGCCCCAAGGCAGACGCCCCGGAGGGCGTGCGCCTGGGGGGCTTTGGGATCTTACAGGTACTTTTCGGTCAGCCAGGCAATGCAGGCGTCGTTGCCGTTGACCAGCTGGCCTTCCACGTACAGATACGGGATCAGGTTGGCGTCGCCGCCCAGAGCGCACAGCTCATCATAGGGAGCCTGCTGCTCAACATCGCGCTTGTCCAGCTCAATGCCGTGCTCGTTGGCAAAGTTCACCACCACGGAGCAGGTGGCGCAAGGGGCCCAGTAGTACAGGATCGGAGTTTCCATGGTTCGTCCTTTCGGTCAACGTTTGTGCCCTCCATTCTAAATCAACAACGGCCG
>JAQXGX010000121.1 GCA_029006935.1 Eggerthellales bacterium
AAGCGGATGGTGCAGTCCGTGCCCTCCACGAAGGTGCCGATGCGCCAGGGAGCCCGTCCGGATTCGGCGGCGAAGGCCTGCTCGAACACCGCGGCCTTTTCGGGCGAAACCGCCACCAGCAGACCGCCGGAGGTCTGGGGATCGCACACGATGCCCATGCGGTTGTCGAACTCCTCTTCGTCAAGGGAACCCTGCGCCACGAAGGGCTCGGCAAAGTCCATGATGCTGAAGGTGCGGTTGGGACGGCAGTAGGCCTTGCACAGCTCCCAGGCTCTGTTGAACAGGGGAAGCTGCTCCCAGTTCAGCTCAACGCTGCAGCCGCTGGCTTCCAGCATCTCATGCAGGTGCCCCGCCAGGCCAAAGCCGGTCACGTCGGTGACGGCGTGGGCCTGGGCTGTCACGGCGGCAGCTCCGCCGGCCTTGTTGAGCTCGCACATGCTGGCAATGGCCGGGTCGAAGTCTTCCTGGGTACATTCGCCGATCTTGAATGCCGCGGAAAGCAGGCCCGTTCCCAGGGGCTTGGTCAGGTACAGTGCGTCTCCTACCTGGGCGCCGCCGTTCTTCATGATGCGGTCGGGGTGCACCAGGCCGAACACGCACAAGCCGTACTTGGGCTCGGGGTCGTCCACGGAATGGCCGCCTACCAGGAAGCAGTTGGCCTCACGGACGGCGCTGGCGCCTCCGCGCATGATCTCCGCCGCCACCTCGGTTCCCAGGGCGCAGTCCAGGGCCAGTACGTTCAGGGCGCACACGGGACGGCCTCCCATGGCGAACACGTCGGAAAGGGCGTTAGCCGCGGCAAGGCGGCCGAAGGTGTAGGGATCGTCCACCAGGGGGGTCAGAAAGTCCACCGTCAGCACCGCGGCGGCGTCGTCGCTGACCTTGTAGATGGCGGCGTCGTCGGCGGTCTCAAAGCCCAGCAGCAGATGCTCGGCTCCCTGGACCCCCAGGTTGGCGTCAAGAATAGGCTCCAATATGCTTTCGAGGTCACCCGGACCCCACTTGGCGGCTCAACCGCCCTTGCTGGTGAGCTTGGAAAGATACACCTTTTCCTTAGTCACGGAGCCCTCTTTCGTCAGCGCTTATTCATTCGCGTATCAGTATAACCACTGGAAGGGGAGCCAGGGCTAAGATCCTCGCGCAAAGGCGTTGCGGGACCGTCCGGGCTCCAGGGCTTGGGCCGCTTGCGTTCCCTGGAAGGCGGCGGGTCTACTGGCGCACGGGGCGCTTTGCGGGCAGGGAAAGGGCGGCGCCGATGACGCCGGCATAGCGCCCCAGGGGAGAGGTCTTGATCTCCACTCCCAGCTTTTCGCTCAGGCGGTTCACCAGCAGATGGTTGTCGCACTGGCCGCCGGTGAGCATGTAGGTCGCGTCCTTGTGCAGGGGAATCAGGGGTGCCACGCGGTTGGCAACGGACTCGATGGCCATCCATGCCAGGTCTTCGTTGGATGCTCCCTGTGCCATGCGCTTTGCCAGCTCGGACTCTACGAACACCATGCACATGGACGAAAGGGCCACCGGGGTGCCCCGATGGGCTATTTCCTCCAGCTTGGTCACGGTAATGCCCATACGCAGGGCGGTGCTCTCAAGGAACTTGCCCACGGCGGCGGAGCAGCGGTCGTTGGATGCGATCTTCTCCACGCGGCCGTTGGACACTTCCATGATCTGGGTTTCCTGGCCGCCGATGTCGATCACGATGCCGTCGGAGCTGAACAGGAAGTGGGCTCCCTTGCCGTGGCAGATGGCAATGTCCACGTTCTTCTGGGCGTAGTTGACCGCCATCTGGCCGATGCCGGTGGCGGCGAAGGCGCAGTCTTCCCGGGAGTAGCCGTCGGCTTCCAGCTGCTGCAGGCAGCGCTTGGCCGCATCGCTGCTGTTCAGGCCGGTGGGGAAGATGAAGTAGTGGACCAGCTTGTTGCCTTCGAGCACGGCCACCTTGGAGGTGATGGAGCCAATTCCCACGCCTACGCGGTAGTAGGGGCGGTTTTCTTCATCCTTCTTTTCGCTGGAAAGGTTGACCGCGTCCATGAGCGCGGAGATGCGCGCATCTGAGTAAAGCTGTGCATATGTGGCTGCCAACGCGGAACAGTCCTTTCGAAGTCAGGGGCCGAAAACCTGGACCCACCCGTGTATCTCCTGGAAAGTATGGAACAATTCCGCATTTCTATTCCTCCTGAAAATGCGAACTGCCCCTTGCTTACGCACCAGCGGTCACTTTGCGAGTGAGGGAGGGCTGGACGTGGGAAAATACCGTTCGCCCCTAAAAACTAACCGTTCACCTTCGAAGAAGTACGTGCAGAACAGGTAAACAACCGCTTATCCCGCCAGAAACGGCGTTTTACCAGGGGCGAACGGTGTTTTTGATATTTTGCAATCTGTATTTTGCCCGACTGTGGATAGGTCTGCAGTCGGCGGCAAATAGGCGAGAGAAGGTAGACGAGAAGAGGAAAGGAGGGTGTCCTATGGAATTAACACGTAGAGGTTTCTTCAAGGGCATTGGCGCCGCATTCGCAGCGACCATGGCCTATGAGATGACTACCGCTGCACCGGCTCTGGCCGCTCAGGTATCTGGCGACTGGAAGCTGGTCAACACGGAAGAGCGATCCAACATCTGCTGCTACTGCGCAGGCGGCTGCGGCTCTTTGTGCTCGGTGCGCGACGGTGAGCTGATCCACCTGGAAGGTGACCCGGACCATCCCATCAACAAGGGCGGTCTGTGCCCCAAGGGTGCGACCATGTTCCAGCTGCGCAACGTCGTGGATCCCAAGACCCGCGAAATCATCAAGAACCCCGATCGTAGGACCAAGCCCATGGTTCGTCGTCCCTACTCCACTGAGTGGGAAGAGATCTCGTGGGAGGACGCCATCAAGGAGATCGCGCGAAGGGTCAAGGACACGCGCGATGCCACCTTCATTGAGAAGGAAGAAGTCAACGGTGAGATGCTCACCGTGAACCGCTGCGAAGGCATTGCAAGCCTTGGCGGCTCCCAGGAAAACTCCGAGGAGGAATACCTGATCCTCAAGGCCATGCGCGCATTCGGCGTGGTTGGCATCGACAATCAGGCTCGTGTTTGACACGGCCCCACCGTCGCCGGTCTGGCGGCTTCATTCGGCCGTGGCTCCATGACGAGCCACTGGTGTGACTTCCAAAACACCGACTACATTCTGCACTGTGGTTCCAACAGCTCAGAAAACCACCCCATCAGCTCCAAGTGGCTGAACAAGGCCCACGAACGTGGCGCCAAGTGGATCGTGGTCGATCCGCGCTACACCCGTACCGCCGAGCTGGCAGACATCTACTGCCCCATCCGCTCCGGCACGGACATCGCCTTCTACGGCGGCATGTACCACTACATCTTCGAAAACCTGATCGAGCCCAATCTGGAAAACTACCTGAAGACGGGCAATCGTTGTGACGTGTACAACTTCGAGTACCTGATCAACTACACCAACGCTACCTACATCCTGGATCCCGAGTTCGAGTTCGACCCCGAGACGGGTCTGTTCAGCGGCTTCGATCCGGAGAACGAGGTCTACAGCAACCACTCCTGGCACTATGAGACCGAGGAAGAGATTCCCTGGACCAAGGAGCAGTATCCGTGGGCCTATGCAGAGGGCGTGCCCAAATTCAAGAAGCCGACCTTCGAAAAGCCCAAGCGCTCCATGGACCTTTCTCATCCCCGCTGCGTCTATCAGCAGATGAAGAAGCACTACGAGCGTTACGACCTTGACACTGTCTGCAGCATCTGCGGCATGGACAAGGACAACCTGGAGCTGGTCTACAAGACCTACTGCGAGTCTGCCGCACCCGACAAGACCGGCATGATCTTGTACGCACTGGGTCAGACCCAGCACACCTACGGCGCTCAGAATACCCGTGCCATGTCCGTCATGCAGCTGCTTCTTGGCAACATCGGCATCCCCGGTGGTGGCGTGAACGCACTGCGCGGCGAGCCCAACGTTCAGGGCGCAACCGACATGGGCATGATGGTCAATGAGCATCCTGCTTACCTGAAGTGGGCAAACACCACTGATCGTAAGAGCCTGGCAGCATGGCTGGAATCCCAGACCTACTCCGCAGGCTACTACTCCAACAAGCCCAAGTTCATCGTGAGCTCCCTGAAGGAGTGGTTCGGCAAGAACGCCACCGTGAAGAACGACTTCGGCTACGACTGGTGGCCGAAGGTTCCCTCCACCGTGGGTTCCCAGGACTGGACGCACATCTCCACCTTCGAGCTCATGGACCAGGGCGTCATCAAGGGTTACTTCAACTGGGGCATGAACCCCTGCCACTCCGCTCCCAACGCCGCTCACGTGCGCCGCTCCATGGCAAACCTTGACTGGCTGGTCGTTGCCGACCAGGTGGAGACCGA
This sequence comes from Eggerthellales bacterium, assembly GCA_029006935.1. Taxonomy (GTDB): domain Bacteria; phylum Actinomycetota; class Coriobacteriia; order Coriobacteriales; family Eggerthellaceae; genus SUG1186. The sequence goes on from JAQXGX010000121.1 coordinate 4,373, forward strand.
GTCCGCAGGCTTCTGGCATGCTCCCGACATGAACCCGAAGGAGATCGCGACCGAGGTCTTCTTCCTGCCCTGCGCTCTGATCTACGAAAAGCCGGGTACCATCCTGAACTCCGGTCGTTGGCTGCAGTGGCGCTACGAAGCCGTTGCTCCCTACGACGAGTCCAAGACCGACCTGTGGATGGTGGACAAGATCTTCACTGCAGTCCGCGACCTGTACGAGGCAGAGGGCGGCGCCAACCCCGATCCGATCCTGAAGACCAAATGGGACTACTACGTCAATGGCGAGATTTCCTTCTATCCGGTCACATGGGCTTTGAACGGCTATCGCGTCAAGACCTCTTCCTTCGAAGGCAACGGCGGCAAGGGCTTCAAGGCCGACGGCCTGGACGAGTCCGGCAACATCCATTGCCAGCTGACTCCGGGCAAGGTCAACGGCCGCGTGGTCGAAGGTGCCGAAAAGAAGGGTGCCCTTTCCGAAGGCGCCGTGGACCTGCTGCCCGGCTACGCTGAGCTGGCTGCAGACGGCACCACCGCGTGCGCGATGTGGATCTACTCCGGTTACTACAACAACTCCGAGTACCCCATGAACCCGGCAGAGCAGCCGGTGGGTCGTCGTATCCTCAACGACGAAGAGCACGGCGGGCTGGGCCTGAACCCCGAGTGGGCATTCAGCTGGCCTTCCAACCGTCGTATCCTGTACAACCGCAACGCCTCCGACATCCACGGTCAGCCTTGGAACGAAGCCAAGAAGCTCAACCGCTGGGACAAGAAGGCAAAGAAGTGGGAGATCGTGGACGTGAACGACTTCGTTGCAACCAAGACCGAAGCCGACGGCACGGTCACCCAGGTTGCTCCGGATCCCAACAGCCCGAACTCCTTCTTCATGCTGTGGGAGCAGCGTGCACGTCTGGAGTCCTACGGCATGACCGACGGTCCGTTCCCCGAGTTCTTCGAGCCCTTCGAGTCTCCCATGGATCGCAACCTGCTCAACGGCAGCCTGCATAACCCGGTGGCCTTCGGCATGTCCGGCGCAAGCAAGTACGAGTCCGCCAAGCTGGATGCGGTTACGGGCGAAGAGCACGATCTGAAGGACTTCCCGATCGTTGCAACCACCTACTCCGTGACCGAGCACTGGCAGACCGGCGGTCAGTCCCGCTCCTGCCCGGCACTGCTCGAAGCTATGCCGACTCAGTTCGTGGAAATGTCCTATGAGCTGGCCGAGGAGCTGGGCATCCAGAACAACGACGACGTGAAGGTTTCCAGCCGTCGCGGCAGCGTTGTGGTGAAGGCCCTGGTCACGCGCCGCTTCGCTCCGTTCATGGTGGACGGCAAGGTCCAGCATCAGGTTGGTCTGACCCACCACTTCGGCTTCACCCATGAGTTTGGCCAGGGTGACGTGGTCAACGACCTGACCCCGAACGTAGGCGACCCGAACAGCTTTACTCCCGAGTACAAGGCGTTCATGGTCAAGATCGAAAAGGCTAACGAAGGAGGCGTTCACTAATGGCTGACAAGGCATTTTTGTTTGACACCTCCCGCTGCTCCGGCTGCCACGCATGCCAGGTTGCCTGCAAGGTGTGGAACGATCTTCCGTCCTCCCTGGAACTGAATGGCAACAAGTGGTCTGGTTCCCACCAGAATCCGCCGGATGTTAACGGCACCACTCGTCTGATCATGCTGTACAACGAGCTGGAAAACCCCGCTTACACCACCACCGGCGATGTGAGCGCCCAGCTTGCTACTAAGCGCGTGAAGTGGGCTTTCGGTCGTCGTGCTTGCCAGCACTGCACCGACGCCCCCTGCGCCAACATCTGCCCGGCAGGTGCCATCTTCAAGGACGAGGAAACCGGTCTGGTCACCACCGATGACTCCAAGTGCATCGGCTGCCAGTACTGTTCCGCTGCCTGTCCCTTCGAGGTTCCCCAATATGACGAGGGCACCACGGTGGGCACTATCCAGAAGTGCACCGGTTGCGTGGACCGCGTTCACAACGGCATGAAGCCCGCGTGCGTTTCCACCTGCCAGCCTGAGGCTCTGGATTTCGGCGATCGTGACGAAATGATCAAGAAGGCATACGAGCGTCTGGAAATGCTCAAGGCCCGCGGCTACTCCGATGCCATGGTCTATGGCGAAAAGGAGATGGGCGGCCTGCATGTTATCCAGGTGCTGAAGTACGGTGCCGCCGCTCACGGCGCGGTTGAGAACCCCTCGGTTTCCCCGGCCGTTGCCCTGGCAGGCATCTCCAAGCCCGTTACGGGCGTGGTGTTCCCGCTGTGCATCGTCGGCTTCGGCGTTATGACCGCCCTGGCTGCCGGCTACAAGCGCGACACCCTGGTGTACAACACCGAGACCAAGGACACCATCGTCCTGGAGACCGGCGAAGTCACCAAGACCGGTACCAGGCCCATGGACACCCGTGGCTGGACCGACGCCGTGTTCGAGAACCTTCCGTTCATGGCTGCAAATAAGAAGAAGAAGGGTGGTGAATAATATGAGTCATGCAGTTACCGTTTCTCCTGAAGCTCAGGCTTCTGACCAGCAGTTCCTGGAGGATCGCAAGAATGCCGGTCTGACCCGTTACATCAAGCGTCACTCCAAGCAGGCTCGTATTACCCACGACGTGACCATCATCTGCTGCATCTGGCTCATGATCTCCGGTCTGTTCGTGTTCGCGCCGCCTCTGACTCAGCTCTGCCCCCAGGAGCTGGTCTTCGCCTTCCGCATGAGCCACCGCGTCATCGGCGTGCTCTTCGTGGCAGTGCCCCTGATCAGCTTCTTCATGGCTCCGGGCGGCGCCCGCCACATCTGGAAGGCAAACACCTGCAAGTGGACTTCCGACGACAAGATGTGGATGGTCATGTTCTTCCCGTATCTGTTCGGTGCAAAGTGGATTCACATGCCCGACCAGGACGAGCAGAAGTCCGGCCAGCGCTTTGCTGACGGCATGCTCTGGATCTGCGGTTTCCTCATGGCCATCTCCGGCGTGATCCTGCTGCTGGGCTCCACGGTGTTCACCCTGGGCCCGGGCGCTCACGCTGTGTGGCTGGCTCTGCATGACCTGGGCTTCTTCCTGCTGTGCGTGTTCGCTACCGCTCACATCTTCCTGGGTGCCGGCATCTTCCAGCCGTACCGCGGTGGCAAGGACATCAACGGCAACAAGGTCAAGGGCTGCTGGAACCTCATGTTCGGCGACGGCATGGTTTCCGAGCACGACGCTCTGTACCACTGGGGCCACTGGGCTCGTGAAGAGCTTGAAAGCGGCGAAAACGTTGTCTACAAGGACAAGGATGGCAACATCGTCGAAATGCCCAAGGGCAAGTAGACTAGCCGTATAAGCGCGCGTTCGGCAGCGCTGGCTTGAAGCCGAAGGGCCGGGGTGGCTTGGCTGCCCCGGCCCACGCCGAAGATCAAAGTTGACATTGCCCTTCTTCGTTGCGGGAGAAGGATGGGGTAAGAGGGAATCTGATTACATGAATCTTCGTTTGGCCGATATGGCGATCAAGGCATACCAGGGCATCCTGGACGAAAACGACAGCGCTCGTGTTGCGTTCTTCAGGACGCTGTGGGGAATCCAGCAGGAGTTTTCCCAGGACGTAGACGCGGACTACCAGGTTCCCTCCGACCATGACCTGAAGGCGGCCGTGAAGCTTTCCACCCCGGTGTTCGCCACCAAGGGCGTTTCGGTTGACGGTTCCCTCTTCGCCCAGGTAATCAAGGCCCTGTGCGCTGCCACCATCGAGCAGCAGGTGGCCCTGCCCCAGGTAAACGATGACCTTGCCCGTATCGACTGGGACAACGTGGTCTCCAACTCCGACCTGGAGCTTGCCGGCGTCAACCCCAGCGCCTATCTGGTGCAGGTTTCCGAGCAGCTGCTGGAAGGCGGCGTGAGCCAGGTTTCCGTGGGCATGGCTCTTTCCTTTGTGTCCATGGCCCTGCGCACCATGATCGAAGGCGCTGCCGAGCAGGTGTGGAACGGCATCAAGGCTGCTGATCTGGTGGAGACCTGCCATCCTCAGGCATGCCCGGTCTGCGGTTCCGCTCCCTCCCTTTCCCACGTAGGTGGTGAAACGTCCTCCAGCGGCCGCGGTCGCAAGCTGGTCTGCACCCAGTGCGGAACGGCATGGGAGTACGAGCGGGTGCGCTGCGCCCGTTGCGGTACCCGAGACCAGTCTTCGCTGCACTTCTTCAACCTGGAAGGCGATGACTCCCATCGCATTGCCACCTGCGACGAATGCGGTCAGTACATCCGCACTCTGTTCAGCGAATCCAAGCTGCTTCCCACTTCCTACGAGGTGGAGGACGTGGTCATGGCCCGTCTTGACGCGGTGGCCATGGATCCCCGGTTCCAGGGAGGTGCGGAATAGAAAAAGCCCCGGAACGGGGCTTCCAGATCAGGCAAGCTGCTTTTTCGGTGCTCGAACGGTGTTCTCGTCTACTACTACCTTTGAAACACGCCTACTCGAATGCCCGCAACATTTAAGAAGGCTCTGCTGTTCCTTGTGCAGATCGTTCGAACACCGAAAAGGCCGCTTGCCATTCCGACCTATTACAACACAAACGGGGCTGTGGTAACACCCCAGGATTGTGTTCAATCAAAGCCATACTAGTTCCTGAGGAACCGTGCTCCCGCTGGCTTTGGCTGGTACGGTTACGTTTTTACCGTGATTGGCGGGAAGTGTTCTTCTAGGGTAAGACGAAAGGCCCATGGGCAGTGGTACTATTCCATTCACGGACGACGTACCTGCACGCGGGTCTTTTCGCGTGCTTGAATAGATTGGAGAAGCCATGATGAGTTACTGCCCCAATTGCGGCGCTGCGTACGAAGGCACCCCGAAGTTCTGCGTGAACTGCGGAGCGGCCTTAGCTCGGCCCGTTCAGCCTGCCGAGCCGGTGGTGGGTCCTAGCAGCGATGCGCCTCTGCAGCCGGAGGCCACTCCTGCGTCTCCTGCTTCTCCCGAGCCCATCCAGCTGGATGCCACTCCGGTGGAGCCCGGTCCTTCCGCCTATGGGCCCGCGGCCTCTGCCGGCCAGGGCGCTGGTGGTGCCATGGGAGGAAGCCCTGCTCCTTCCTACGTGCCTCCCTCCTATGGGACCTCCCAGCAGCCGAGTGGCGTGGGCCAGCAGGATTATTCCCGCGCAAGCTACGACCAGAATCCCTACAACGGCCAGAAGACCAGCCAAGGTCTGCTGGGCTTTGCCTGGAACGACGTGAAGAACTCCGAGGGTCTGGTGCCCCGCACCGCCCTGCTGGGATTGGTCGGCTGCGTGCCCGTGCTGAACTTCGTGGCCAGCGGCTACTGCCTTCGCTGGGGCAGGCGCGCGGCGTTTCGCACCGGCGATCCCATGCCCAAGGACCTGTTCGGCGACAAGGCCTTCCTGATCGGCTTCTTCGCCTTTGTGGTGGAGCTGGTCTTCGGCATTGTCATGGGCCTTCTTTCCTGCATTCCCCTGGTGGGCGTCATCGCCGCGTTGGCCCTGTGCCCGCCCATGATGCTGGCCTGCATGCACGTTGCCATGACCGATGAGTTGGGTGCGGGCTTCCGCGTTTCCGACCTGTGGGAAAAGACCAAGGCAGACTTCGGCGGCCTGCTGGCCATCGTGTTCGTTCCCGGTCTCATCGCGGCGCTTGCCTGCATGGTGATCATGTTCGTGGTGAGCCTGGTGGGCGGCGTTTCCCTGTTTGGCTTGGCCTATTCCATTGACGCCGGCTCCGCGGTTTTGGGTGGTGCCAGTGTGTTCGGCATGCTGATCATGCTCCTGGGCGTGTACGTGTGCGTGGTGGTGAGCCTGGTGGCCAACCTGGTGAGCTACCGTGCCTTGGGCTACTGGGCGGGCCGCTTCGCTCCCGACTGGGTGCAGGAGTCCGTTCGTCAGGGCGTCAGCCCTCTGTAGGTCGCTCGGGAGCTTGCTTCGTTGAACATCACTATCGTGGCAGTGGGGAAGCTGAAGGAAAAGTTCTGGAAGCAGGCCCTGGACGAGTACTTGAAGCGACTGCAGCCGTACGCAAAGGTGCAGGTCAAGGAAATTGCCGACGTTGACCCCGCCCGTGCTGGCGGCGTTGAGCAGGCGCGCAATGCGGAAGGTCGCGCCGTGCTGGCCGCCATCCCGTCCCGCAGCCATGTGATCCTGCTGGCAATCGAAGGGCGGGAACGCAGCAGCGTGGAGTTTTCCCAGCGCTTGGACGACCTGGCGCTGCATGGGAAGAGCGACGTGACCTTTGTCATTGGCGGAAGCGACGGCTCCAGCCCCGAAGTGTACGAGCGGGCGGACGAACTTCTGAGCTTCGGCCGCATCACCCTGCCCCACAACCTGGCGCGGGTAGTGCTGGTGGAGCAGGTGTATCGTGCCTTCAAGATTTCCCGAGGGGAGCCGTATCACAAGTAGGGGGAACCATGGACCAGGTTCAGTTCAGGCTGGCAACGGCCGCCGACCTTGATGCCGTTGAGGCAATTTACCATGCCATCCATGACCAGGAGGAAGCCGGGCTGGTGAGCATCGGATGGGTGCGGGGCGTGTATCCGACCCGTGCCACTGCCGTTGCCGCCTTGGCTGCGGGGGATTTGTTCGTGGAGGTGGACGACGGGACGGTGGTTGCCGCGGCGCGGATCAACCAGGAGCAGGTTCCCGAGTACGCGCACGCCCGCTGGGTTGCAGATGCTCCCTCTGACCAGGTGATGGTGCTGCACACGTTGGTGGTCGACCCCGCTCGGGGAGGTCGCGCCTACGGAAAGCGGTTCGTGGCCTTCTACGAAGAGTACGCTCTTGCCCATGGTTGCCCGTACCTGCGCATGGATACCAACCAGAAGAACGCGCGGGCTCGGGCTCTGTATGCCAAGCTGGGCTATTCGGAGCCCGATGTGGTCCCGTGCACCTTCAACGGCATCGAAGGGGTGCAGCTGGTCTGTTTGGAAAAGACGCTGGGGTAGGGGCCCGCAGTTTGCGATTGTCAAAACAACAGGACCCGGAGGGGCTGAGCTTCCTCCGGGTCCTTGCGTTTTGCGTTAGTTTGAGGCGCTGTTACTGGGCGAAGACTTCCTTTTCCACTACCAGGTCGTTCTTGATCTTGCCCACCAGGTTCTGCAGGGAGTCGATGACGCGGGGGCGAATGTCGCCGCCGATGAGCACGTACATCAGGCTGTCGCCCACGTTGCACACGCCCTCGTTGAGCCAGACCTTCACGTAGTAGATGCCTTCCCAGGTCAGGGCTTCGGCAATGGCCTTCTCCAGTCCTTCGGCGTCGTAGCTGAACTCAACCTGGGTCACTTCGCCCAGACCCTGCACGCCTTCGCGCACCTGCTTCTTAGGGGTGCAACGGACCACGCCGTTATGGGTCAGGAACATGCCGCACTGAGCAGCGTGGGGGCTCTTCTTGGCTTCTTCCAGCCATTCCTGCATGTTGGGTTCGGTCTTTGCCATAGGGCATCCTTCCTTCGTGAAGCTATTGCGTGGAGTAATCATATCACCTTGCTCAAGAATGATTTGCTCTCAACTCGAACCTGCGAACAATCCGAACCTGCTCTGCTGGTCTGGGACGAAAGCGATCGCTTACAGCTACATATAAAAGTAAGGCTTTGGCAACGACCTGTGTGGTTTGGGCGGCGAAGGGGGAGCATATTGCGCGTCTGTGTCATAATCGAGTGCATGGTGCCGCTCTATGCGGCTTTGAACGCAGCGTAATCGAAGCGACCCCTGGAGGGCGAATATGAAATCCACGAAGGCTCTTCTTCGCGTAGCCTTGAGCACGGTCCTTGCCTTTGGCCTGGTTCCCTCGGGGGCCCTGGCTGCTTTCGCGGCAACGACCAGCTCGGAAGGCGCTCCTGAGAGCCCAAAGTCTTTGCCGGCGGCGAACGCGGCCGCTGATTCGGGCAAAGGGGCGCTGGAGCTGGTTGCCGATGGCGCCGAAGCGGACCTGACGGTGGCCAAGAGCGCCCAGATCGCGGTGGACCAGCCGGTGGAAGAGCTGCTGCAGACCTACTTCCAGGACCGCAGCCAAACGGTCATGGGTAAAAGCGACCTTGACCCGGAAGTTGCCTCGGATCAGGTTCAGCAGGTGCAGCAGGAGCGCGCCGACGGCTTTGCCCTTATGGAAGAGGCCGCGAACATCCAGATCACCGGCGTGCAGACCACAGTTTCGATCACCAGCGCCCAGGAGCAGGACGGCACGCTTTCCCTTCAGGCCTACGAGCAGGTCCAGTTCACCTACGACAACCTTGCCGACGGACCGGGCGGCTCCGATACCGCGCGCTTCGGCACCTCCCACGATCTGACGGTGGTCACGGATGTTGCCACCGACCCTCAGATCCAGGCGGACGAATTCGACGAGCAGGATCTGTGCGGCGTTACCGTTTCCGCCGGTCAGGTCAATGCCGGCCTGAGCGCCCTCAACATTGGGGACGAGCCGCTGCCTGAAGGCGTGACCCCTGATGTCGAAACTCCCGCCGCCACCACCCCCGAGACGTCGGACGAAGGCCCGTCCAACCAGTCATCTGCTCCCGAGCCGGCCTATCAGTCCACCTACTGCCCGGCTGATGCGGTGGCCTACTCCAACAAGTACTGGTCCCATTACAATCCCGCCTACGTGAACTTCAACTCCGTGGGAGGAGACTGCGCCAACTTCACGTCGCAGGCCATCAGCGCCGGCGGCATGAACCAGAAGCAGGGGGACGTTTCCTCCAAGGACGCCTGGTTCTACACCACGGGATCCCTGGGAGGGGGCGTTTCCTCGTCCTGGATCTACTGCCCCACCTTCGTCAGCCACTTTCGACAATACGGCAAGTACGTTGAAAGCCCCTCCAAGGACCAGGTGTTCACCGGCAGCCCGGTGCTGTACCGTACCGGCAGCCTGTGGAACCACGCGGTACTGTGCGTGGGCAAGGACAGCGCGGGCACGCCCATCATCAACTCCCACAACACCGACCGCTACCACATGCCCTATACCTATTACACCGGGGCCAAGATCTGCACCATCCAGCTGACCCGCACCAACACCGGGCACAACCTGTACACCACCAAGTCCGCCGACGGAAAGACCACCTTCACCTGGATGAGCACCAGCACCACTGCCGCACAGCTGCACTCGGTGAAGACCACCGCCTCCACTGTGTCCATTCCCGCCACGGTGACGCGGGCGGGCCGCGTCCATAAGGTGACCAACATCCGTCGCAACGCCTTCAAGGGCAACACCTCGGTGCGCACGGTGACCATTCCCAAGTACGTGAAGTACGTGGGTGCCAGCGCCTTTTCCGGCTGCTCTTCCCTGACCACGGTAAAGGGGGCGGAAGGCGTGACCAACCTGTACGGCTATGCTTTCTACAACTGCACCAAGCTTTCCACCATTCCGACCTTCGGCAAGCTTTCCAGCTTGGGAACCGGCGCTTTCCGCAACTGCTATCGGCTGACCAGCGTGCCTATTCCGGCCAAGGCCACTTCTTTGAGCAGGGACGTGTTCCGTGGCTGCGTGCGCCTGAAGTCGGTGACGCTGCCCTCCACCCTAAAGACCATCGGCGAAGGCGCCTTCCGCAGCTGCAAGGCCCTGACCAAGGTGGTCGTTCCCTCGAACGTGACCAGCATCGGCAACCTGGCCTTTTACAACTGCTTGGCGCTGAAGACGGTCTACCTCAAGACCGCCAAGCTCACCAGCTCGCGGGTGCCGGGCGCGTCGACATTCGCAGAAACCCCGGCTTTGACCACCGTCCATTGCTACAGCAAGGCTGCGTCCTATAAGAAGTGGCTCTACAAGCGGGGACTCAGCACCGAGGTCAAGGTAGTGGCCTAGCCTTTCGCCCTGATTTCATTGATCCTGCGGGGTCGCGGTTTTGGCCGCCGCCGCCGGGGTCGTGACGCTCTGTGCCGCATTGCGGCAGGAGTACGCGGTATGGGGGAAGATGCGCGCTGGTGGGGGAAGGTGCCCGCCGCTGAGGGGCGGATGCGCGCTGCTTGGGCGTTTGCCTCCGCTTTACCTATTATTTACCGGGGCGAAAAGAAGCGGCGGAGCCCTGATGGTAGACTGAACCAATTAACTCACTGCTCATACTTGCGGCAGACCGGGCCTGATTCGGGAGCGCCGCCAATGCGGAAAGGGGATGACGTGTCTCTTCCTACCTCTGATACCACCAAGCAGGCTGATGGCCGCACCACCATGGACCTGGGAGCGGTGCTGCCGCTGACCGCCCAGGTCAAGGATGATCACCTGTTCGTTGGCGGCGTGGACATGGTGGAGCTGGCCCGTGAGCAGGGCACGGCTCTGATCGTGTTCGATGAAGCGGACCTGCGTTCCCGCATGGGCGCCTACGTGGAGTCCTTCGCCGCGGAATACCCCGCCCCCACCCACGTGGCCTATGCCAGCAAGGCCTTCCTAAACAAGGAGGTCTGCCGCATTGCCAACGAGCTGGGCATGAGCCTGGACGTTTCCGGCGGCGGCGAGCTTGCCTGTGCCCAGTCCGTGGGCTTTCCCATGGAGCGGGTGATCGTGCACGGCAACAACAAGACCCCCCAGGAGCTGGAGGAGGCCATTTCCGCCGGTGCGGGTCGCATTGTGGTGGATAGCCGCATCGAGTTGGGGCGTGTTTCCCAGATTGCGGGCCGTTTGGGCAAGGTCCAGGACATCTACATGCGCATTACCCCCGGCGTGGAGGCGGATACCCACGAGTACATTCGCACCGGGTGCGAGGACTCCAAGTTCGGCTTCACCATGCGCGAGGACTTCGCTTTCAACTGCGTGAAGGACGCCCTTGAGGCGCCCAACGTGCGCCTGGCCGGCCTGCACTGCCATATTGGCAGCCAGATCTTTGCCCTGCACTCCTTCAAGGAAGCGGCGGCGGTCATGGTGGACTTCATCGCCCGAATCAAGGAGCACTACGGTTATACGATCGAAGAGCTTGACCTGGGCGGTGGCCTGGGCATTGCCTACATGGCCGAGGACGCTCCCTCCAGCATCCAGGAGTTTGCCAAGATCACCTGCCAGTCGGTGAAGGAGCTGTGCCAGGAGCGTGGCCTTGATCTGCCGGTGCTTTCCGTGGAGCCGGGCCGCAGCCTGGTGGCCAACGCCGGCCTGACCCTGTACACGGTGGGCATTCTGAAGACGCTGCCGGGCATCCGCAACATCGTTGCCATCGACGGCGGCATGTCCGACAACATCCGCCCCGCCCTGTACGGCTCGGAGTACGAGGCCGTGGTGGCCAATCGTGCCGGTCAGCCTCGCAACAAGGTGGTCACCTTGGTGGGCAAGCATTGCGAAAGCGGCGACTACGTGGTTGCCGACGGCTCCATTCAGGCCCCTGAGCTGGGAGACGTGGTGTGCGTGTTCGGCACCGGTGCCTACTGCGCTACCATGTCCAGCAACTACAACGGCCAGCCCAAGCCGGCGGTGGTGTTCGTGAAGGACGGCCAGGCTCGGGTGGTGACCCGCAGGGAAACCTACGCCGAACTGTACGCACGGGACCTGTAGAACTGAATCTGATCAGGTGACGCGGGCATGGGCTCCCTGGAAAGGGCGGAGAAGCTGGGTGCGCGCACTGAAGGGATAGTTGGAAACGGAAGATCGGAAGAAAGCAAAGACGGGAGAACGGGAGAAGACATGACGGTAAAGATCGGCCTGGTGGGCACCGGTACGGTAGGCGGTGGCTGCCTGGATATTCTGAAGAACCACAAGGAAGACTTCAAGCGTCACTACGGCGTTGACCTGGAGCTTGCGGGCGTGTGCTCTCGCGAGCCCGAGGTGGCGGAGGCCTACGGGGTAAGCGACCTGTTCACCCTGGACTTCAACGACCTGCTGAACAATCCTGAGATTGACATCATCATCGAGCTGATCGGCGGCACCCGCGTGGCCAAGGACGTGGTGGTCGGCGCGCTGAAGGCCGGCAAGCACGTGGTCACCGCCAACAAGGCCCTCATGGCCACCTGCGGCGAGGAGATCATGGGCCTTGCCAAGGAAATGGGCAAGGACATTGCCTTCGAGGCCAGCGTGGGCGGCGGCATCCCCATCATCGGTCCGCTGAAGAACCAGCTCATCAGCAACGGCATCAAGAGCGTCATGGGCATTGTGAACGGAACTACCAACTACATGCTCACCCGCATTTCCCAGGGCCTTTCCTATGAAGATGCCCTGAAGGAAGCCCAGGCAAAGGGCTTTGCCGAAGCTGATCCCACCGCTGACGTGGACGGATTCGACGCCGCCGCCAAGATTGCCATCCTGGCTAGCATCGCCTTCAACTCCAGGGTGGTCATGGACGACGTGTTCACCCGCGGCATCCGCAACATCACGCCTCTTGACCTGGAGGCAGCAGATGACCTGGGCTACTGCGTGAAGCTTCTGGCCATCGGCCGTCGTTGCTCCAAGGGCGTTGACGTGCGCGTTCATCCCACCATGCTGCCCAAGACCCACCAGCTGGCCACGGTCAACGGCGTGGATAACGCCATCTACGTGGTGGGCGACGCCGTGGGCGAGACCATGTTCTTCGGTCCCGGTGCCGGTGCCGGCCCTGCTGCCAGCGCCGTCATGGGTGACGTTCTGGAGGTGGCTCGCCGCGTGGAGATGGGCATTGGCCCCATCCTGGGCTGCACCTGCACCGACAACCTGCCCATCATGCCCATGGAAAGCCTGCGTACTCGCTACTACGTGCGCTTCAACGTTGCTGACCGCCCGGGCGTGCTGGCGGCCATGACCAAGATCTTCGCCCAGTACGGCGTAAGCGTTCACTCCGTCATGCAGCGCGGCCAGAAGGACAAGGATAACGACACCGTCAACATCATCTACATCACCCATACTGCCGAAGAGCAGGCAATGCGCAACGTTCTTGACGACGTAAAGGCCCTGCCTGGCGTGCTCTACGGCGAGCCGTCTCTGATTCGCGTGGAGAAGTAGGGCGCATGGCAGGATTCCTGGATGCACGGGGCGTGATCTTTGACTGCGACGGCACGTTGCTGGACTCGATCGGCGCCTGGGAGGAAATGGAGCAGATGCTCTGCGACCGCGCAGGGGTGGAAAAGACTCCGGAGGTGTCCCGCATGCTGGCAACGCTGACCTCTCCTGAGGCGGCGCGCTGGCTGCACGAAGATCACGGTCTGGGCGAGTCCAACCAGGCGGTGGAGCGCATGATGGAGGAGTTCATGATGGACTTCTACCAGCATCGAGCCCAGCCACGGCCGGGCGCCGTGGAGCTGGTGCAGCGCCTGTACGAAGACGGCGTGCGCATGACCCTGGCTTCCTCTACTCCCCATGACCAGTTGGTCGCGGGAATGCAGGCTGTGGGGTTGGAGCGATGCTTCGTGCAGATCGTGTCCACCGATGACGTGGGGGCGAGCAAGCGGGAGCGGAAGATCTACGACTACTGCTTAGACGTGCTGGGCACTCCTAAGGAGCTGACCTGGGGCGCGGAAGATGCGATCTACGCCATCCGTACCTTGAAGGGCGCGGGGTACCATGCCCTGGGCATTCTGGACCAGCCCGAGTGCGGCACCTGGGAGCAGCTTTCCGCTGAGGCCGATGTGGCCATTCGCAGCTGGGAGGAGCTGCTGTAGGGCCTGCTCATAGTGCATGTACGGCCGCGTCCCGTTGGGGGCGCGGCCTTCTTTTTGTTGTGGGTGAAGGCTACGATTGGCCCGTTTTGGGAAGGAGGTCGCGATATACTGAACCCACATGCGCGCAGGCGCACGCCGCCACGTTTTCCGGAAAGGACCTCCCATGCTGCTTGAAGACAAGATCTGGGTTGCCCAGGGTCAAAACCCCTGCTATCTGCTGCTGAACCAGGCGAATCGCCATGGTCTGATCGCCGGAGCGTCCGGTACGGGTAAGACCGTAACGCTGAAGGTCATTGCAGAGGGCTTTTCCCAGGCAGGCGTGCCCGTGTTCATGGCCGACGTGAAGGGCGACGTGCGGGGTATGTGCCAGGCCGGCGCCGACAACGAAAAGATGCAGGCCCGCATCCAGAAGTTCGGCATCCAGGGCTGGAGCTACGAAGGGGCGCCCTGCCGCTTCTGGACCATGCTGGAAGGGGACGGCATTCCGGTGCGTGTGACCGTTTCCGACATGGGGCCCACGCTGCTTGCCCGTCTGCTGGAGCTCACGGACGTGCAGCAGGGCGTGCTGGACATAGTGTTTCGCGTTGCCGATGACCAGGGCCTGCTGCTGATCGATCTGAAGGATCTGCGGGCCATGCTCAACTACGTGGCGGAGCATTCCAAGGAAATCGAAACTACCTACGGCCGCGTGAGCAGCCAGTCCGTGGGCGCAATCCTGCGCTCCCTCATTTCCGTGGAAGACCAGGGCGGCAGCATCTTCTTCGGCGAGCCCAACCTTGACCTGCAGGATTGGTTCGCCTGCGACGAGAACGGCCGTGGCTATGTGAACATTCTGGACGCCGCCAAGCTCATAAACAGCCCCACCATCTACTCCATGTTCCTGCTGTGGATGCTCAGCTCCCTGTTCGAGACCCTGCCCGAGGTGGGGGACCTGGACAAGCCCAAGTTCGTGTTCTTCTTTGACGAGGCCCACCTCCTGTTCAACGGCATGCCGGGTGAGCTGCTGGACAAGATCGTGCAGGTGGTGAAGCTGATCCGCTCAAAGGGCGTGGGCGTGTACTTCATCACCCAAAGCCCCAGCGACATCCCCGATGCCGTTCTGGCCCAGCTTTCCAACCGGGTCCAGCACGGCTTGCGTGCCTACACCCCGGCTGAGCAGAAGGCCGTGCGCGCCGCTGCCCAGAGCTTCCGGGAAAACCCGGCGTTCAAGACCGAGGACGTGATCCTGGAGCTGGGTACGGGCGAGGCGCTGGTCAGTTTCCTGGATGAGAGCGGTCGACCCAGCATCGTGGAGAACGCCAAGGTCCTGCCGCCGCAGTGTCTTATGGCGGCGCCGGATTCCCGTTATGCCAACCTGGTGATCGTGGACCAGATGGATCTTTCCAGCAAATATGCCACGGCGACTGATGCGGAAAGCGCCTTCGAGGTCCTTGCCGCCAAGGCCCAGGCTGAAGAGCAGGCCGCAGCGGAAGCCAAGGCGGCAAAGGAGCAGGCTGAGGCCGAGGCCAAGGCCGCCAAGGAGCGCGCCGCCGCAGAGGCCAAGGCCGCCAAGGAGCAGGCTGCGGCGGAAGCCAAGGTCGCCAAGGAGGCGGAGCGCAAGGCTGCGGCTGAGGAGCGGGCTCGTCAGAAGCGCGCCGACCAGCTGAACAAGACGGTGAACTCCGTGGTTGGCCAGGTGGGCCGCGAAGTGGGGCGCCAGCTCATCCGCGGTTTGTTCGGATCGCTGAAGAGGTAGCGGTGTTTCAGGTTCGCAAGGCGCAGCCCACGGTGGTGACCACGCCGCTTCCTTCCCAAGGCGGGGAGGTACAGGGGTCAGAAGCGTTGCGCCTGGGTGTTGACGATCCTTATCTTCGCCCGGAAAACGAAGATGACGACGGCTACGATCCGTATTCCGATCGCCGCGAGGAGCCGCCTCTGTTCGAGGCAAGTCCTTGGGATTAGGAGCGGGTTCCGACTGTGGGAAGAGTCTGTGGATTCTTCACAGAATTCCCACAGCAAGCGGTGGTTTTTCATTGACGCCGAAGGGTTTTGCCGCATATAATTCAAAGGCTTGCTTGCAAAAGCCCCGTGCAACGCAGTAAGAGCATAAGCGCAGCAAGAGGGAGGTCCAGACCCACACCGCCGCGTATGTTGGCGTAGGAAACCAATACCTTGCTCGAGCCTGCACTTTTGAAAGCAAACGAATGCCAGGTGGGCGCGTTTGAGCCCCGTGGCAAAAGACAGTGGAGGAAACAGAAGTGAAGACGTATTACGCAAAGCCCAATGAGGTTGAGCGCGAATGGGTCCTGATCGACGCTACTGACCAGGTCCTGGGTCGCGTTGCTGCCAAGGCTGCTCACATCCTTAAGGGCAAGCATAAGCCGCAGTACACCCCGCATGTTGATACGGGTGACTTTGTCATCATCATCAACGCCGACAAGATCAAGGTGACCGGTAACAAGGCAACCGCCAAGGAATACTACCGTCACACTGGTTACCCGGGTGGCCTGAAGTGCGAAACCTTCCAGGAAGCCATGATCAAGCATCCGACCCGCGTTATCGAGCATGCCGTCAAGGGCATGCTGCCCAAGAACACGCTGGGCCGCAAGCAGGGCATGAAGCTGAAGGTGTATGCAGGTCCCGAGCATCCGCATGCCGCACAGAAGCCGCGCGAGATCAAGGTGGAGGAGTAAACCATGGCAGAAGAAGCTAAGTACTACGGCACTGGTCGCCGCAAGAACGCTGTTGCCCGCGTTCGTCTGATCCCGGGCACCGGCAAGGTGACCGTCAACGGTCGCGACGCTCGCGAGTACTTCGGTCGCGATGCTCTGGTTGAGTACGCAACCACTCCGTTCAAGGTAACCGACACCGAAGGTCACTTCGACGTCATTGCTCGCCTGAACGGCGGCGGCATCTCCGGTCAGTCCGGCGCTCTGCGTCACGGCATCTCCCGCGCTCTTCTGGAGGCTGGCGACTACCGTGCCGAGCTGAAGAAGGCTGGCTTCCTGACCCGCGACGCCCGTATGGTCGAGCGCAAGAAGTACGGCCTGAAGAAGGCCCGTAAGCGCCCGCAGTTCAGCAAGCGCTAGTCTTTCGCGAGGTTACTCGCAGGCGATTTCACTCGCTGTATCGAAGCCCGCCCATGGATTCCATGGGCGGGTTTCTTCTTTTTTGCGCTGCTGGTGTTTGGGTTCGGCGACTGGCGAGATCGTTTTACCTAAAGTCAGTGATTCTTTGATTTTGGATAAATGCTGCAAGGGTCCCTTGCTTCGAAATGTATCTACAATCCGCGAATTCGCAAATTTAGGTAAACGTATAAGCTCGGTTTTCCTGCCTCTTTTACCTACAATCGGCGTTTTTCCAAATTTAGGTAAACGACTGGCAATGCTTCCGAGGTTTGTTTTACCTAAATCTGGCGTTTCGGTGATTGTAGGTAAACGGTGTTTTATCTAAATCTGAGAAAGTGCGGATTATAGGTAAATATGACTGGCCAGGGAGTCTCGTCGTTTACCTACGATTGGGAATAGCGCCATTCTTAGGTAAAGCTACCGGCGAAATGAGGCGCCTTCTTTTATCTACAATCCAGGAAATCTGGATTGTAGATAAATCGACCTCCCTTCAAGCTGCTTTTCATTTACCTACATTGGCCGAATATGCAATTTTGGGTAAACGAGCTCGTCTTTTGGCTGTTTATCACGTACCTGCAAATGGCGGATCTCTCGATCTTGGATAAAACGGTGTGTGCGGGTCTCAGGATGGACCGTGTTCGGTTGCCGGAGGCATCGGATGAAGAAAAGAGCCTTGCGTCAAGAAGCGCTGGTAACCTGCTGGACCCACGAAGGCTGGTAGAATAAGCGGCGTACAACGAGTTCCCAAGGAGGACCCCATGAAGATTGCAGAAAGTATTGCTTATGTTGGCGTGAACGACCATCAGATCGACCTGTTCGAAGGCCAATACGACGTTCCTGACGGCATGGCGTACAACTCCTACGTGATCCTGGACGAAAAGATCGCCGTTATGGATAGCGTGGACGCCCACTTCACCCAGGAA
>JAQXGX010000122.1 GCA_029006935.1 Eggerthellales bacterium
GATGTCGTTGTTTCTCAGGATGGCAGCCAGTTTCTCGGCGTAGTCAACGCCGTCAAGTTTGGGGCAGCCCACCAGCGTCACCTTGTCGCGCATGAACTCCTGATGGAAATTGGCGTAGGCGTAGGCCGTGCAGTCCGCTGCAATCAGTAGCTTCGTCCCATCGAAATACGGAGCGTAGACGGGAGCCAGTTTGATCTGGATTGGCCAGTTGCTCAGCTGGGACACGAGGACGGCGCTGCAAGCCGCAGCCGGCTTCGCCGCATGCTCCATGGTTTGGACCATCGAGCCGGGGCAGCCACCAACATGAGAGCGCCCTGCCTTGCGTTTTGCCTCCTGGACAGCAGCCTCGTCGTATGCGGCAGCATCCCTCTCCACGAAGGAGATGGCTTCCGCGGGGCACGCGGGTAGGCAATCCCCCAGCCCGTCGCAATAATCGTCTCGTAAAAGCCTGGCTTTGCCATCCACCATGCCGATGGCACCCTCGTGGCAGGCATCGACGCAGATCCCGCAGCCGTTGCATTTCTCTTGGTCGATCTCGATGATCTTTCTCAGCATTTTGCTCTCCTTAATTAATCTTGCTAAAGCAAGTAGTATCAGTCTTGGGCGCCCTGGAGGAAGAAGGGCTCCCAACGGAAGGGTAACCGATTAGCTAGCCCATGAGCTGGGCGAGGTCGGCCTCAGGTGTGGAGATGGGGCGGATGCCGTAGCTGTCTACCAGCACCTGAAGAACACCGAGACTCACGAAGGCAGGAAGCGTGGGTCCCAGGTAGATCCCCTTGATGCCAAAGTACAGCAGGGTGAGCAGGATGAAGATGGCTTTCTGCTCATACCAGGAAAGCACCATGGGACAGCGGCAGATCGTTCACGCCGGACTTGACTGCCTCGATGACGTTTACGCCGGGAAAGCTCACCGGGCCCGTGGTGAACACGCGGTCGGCGTAGGACTCGTTGGGCTTCAGCAGGCAGTTGCTAGACGTGATACCCCCGATTTCCGAGCGAAATCGGGGGTATCACTTTGACTGCTTACCTGCTGTTTTGGGGAAATGCACTCCCAATCACCCTGCACACAGCAAAAAAGCCGCAGGTAATCTGGGACTTTTTCATCATCGTCAAACCCTACAATCCTGCATCGGCACATTCCGCAGCCAGGTAAAGGCGGCCGTAGAAGTTTCGATTCCCATAGATGTCATGGCTAAGGAAATACGTCGGATCAGATGCACACGCCTGGCCGATGAGCAGGTCAATGCCGGTTCCCAGGACGGTTACCCAGCCGATCGCATCGGGGTTTTGGTCTTTCCAGTGGTCCCAGTCAACAACGGGGAACTCCAGCGCCAGAGATGCCCATCATGTCGAAGCCCTGCGATTGTTTTTCCGACATTTACGTGACGGGCAACCCCACTACGTGCATCCGCGCATGGGCGCCCGGAAGCAACGGAACCCTCCCCCTGACGCTGCAGGCCGAAGGATCCGGCCACGTCGGCCTTTCATTCAACCCCATCTACAACGCCCAATGGAAGGAAACCGGCCAATGGGAGCAAAGCTACCATGCCAACCCCAAGCCCGGCGCTCGTTTCGTTGGCTGGTTCGACATGAGCGGCGGCCTCATCTCAACCGAAACGACGCTTCAAGACGAGTACGGCGCGGCAAGAGAGCTGATCGCACGGTTCGATTAAAACCAGGCTGCAGCGTGGCAAGCACCAGCTGATCGTGAGAGCGGTATAGCGCGGCATCGACTTCGCCTAAACGGAACGAAAAGCGGAGGGCGAAGCAACCGTTCTCTCTTTGCGAAGGCGCGCGGTCGACTGCGCTACAATAGCCCGAAAAGCAGGCAACCGGAAAAGGACCCTCGCATGCCCGTATTCACTTGCGTCATGAGCGCCCTAGCCATAGCGCTGTTCATCGCAGGCGCCTTGCTGTGCGCGGGCCAGTACGGCTGGTTGCGCTCATTTCGCTGGTCATCGCACAAGGACAGCAAGGCATACGCTCGCTACCTGGGCAAATCCACCATAGGCTTGGGAGCCATCATGCTGGCAAGTGGCCTTGCGCACATGCAGCTGGGAACCGTCCCTGGCGTCGTGCTGCTGATCGGCGGCATAGCGATCGCCTTTGTGATCATCGCGAAAGGCGCGGGCAAGCACCACCGCTAACAGCCGATGCTCCACGCCCGAAGCGCCCACGGAGCCGATCTCCTCCTTGTCCACCAGCACGCACACCGCGGTCCGCGCAGGCGTGTCCACGGACAGCTGGGCCATGAGACTGGGGTAGGCGCACCTAGCTCCTGCGATCGTCGAACGCCCCCAGGTCCCCAGGGCCGAAGGATGACTCCATGCAACGGAAGAGCAGCTCGACGAAGTATTCGCTCGGGCTGCTCAGAATGCGACAACATCGCATGCCAGCATCTCGTCGAACACGTTGCCCGATGGCAGGTCCGCCTTACTTGTGCAGCCGAAGGAGGGCAACGCGAGCAG
Source organism: Eggerthellales bacterium (assembly GCA_029006935.1). Classification (GTDB taxonomy): domain Bacteria; phylum Actinomycetota; class Coriobacteriia; order Coriobacteriales; family Eggerthellaceae; genus SUG1186. Next base: position 2,469 of record JAQXGX010000122.1, read on the forward strand.
AAAAACGAGCGTGCATGCGGCGACCATGATGTTCGTGCCCAGCTTCATGCAAAGCCCCCTTTCGAGCGAAAAGAGAAGCGCCTTTCATTGTCTTTATTATCCTCATTGTAGGCTAATTATTCGAGCAGCAGCCCCTCGAACGAAAGCGTGCGCGGGCCTTGTTTCCCGCCCAACCAAAGATCACCCCAAAGCAGACGGCGGGCCGACTTCGCCCGGCAAGCGCCAGACCGGGGCAAACGCAAGAAAGCTCAGGTCTTCCGCTACAAACCCTCCGGCAGACCCGTGATTATGTTGTACCACCGCCCCTCGACCATCACGCACAGCGCCTTGAGCTCGATGTGCCCCGCGTGGGAGGCGCTCCCCAAATAGAGGATGCTCCCCTCTTCCTGCTCGCCCAGGCGTACCCATCTTCCGCTGCCAGCCTTACCGAACTCCCGCAGCCGCGTACCATCCGATGCGATGAGTGCACCCGTTTCCTTATCCGTTCCCGTGATGGGCAGAGCCCTGAGCTTGCCCTTGTTACGCAGATCACGTATCAGCTCCTGAGCGTAGCCGGCGCCCACTTCGTCCCGTTCCTCCATCAGGAAGGCTCCCAAAGCATAGGTTCCCATCCAGCACCTCTACTCCGCTTCCAGGGATTCCTTGAGGCGATGGCACCCGCAGGCACATCCCGCGTCATGCTTTTCGTGCTCCACCGCGTCCTCATGCTCCACGCTCACAAGCTCGATTTCGAAGAGCAGATCCTTCCCTGCAAGCTCGTGGTTGTGATCGAGCCGAACCATGCCGTTTTCCTGGGGCAGCACCTTAACGCGCACGGGACCATCGGGCATGCCCACCTCGATGAACTGCCCCACCGGAAGCTCATCGGCCCCAGGGAGCGCGTCTGCGGGAATACACTCGATGAACGAAGGGTCGTACTCGCCGTAGGCCTGGGCAGCAGGCACCTCGAACGTGCGAGTCTGACCCGGGCTGAGCTGCATCACGGCTGCTTCGAAGGCAGCAAGCACGCTGCCGTCCCCCAAGGTGAACCTGATGGGAATACCGGACTTCCGAGTGTCCAGGAACTTGAGGCCGTCTTTCAGACGCCCTACGCTGTGAACCGTAACCTGCTCGCCGATCTCTGCCATCTTGTACTCCCCTTTCTGCAAGCCTATCAGGCCTTAATCAAAATGCTGAATCTCCTGTGCCGCAAGCGCGCCTTCAAGCGCCCACGGCACAGGAGGCAGCCCTGCCCTCTGCAAGAAAAGCAGAGCTGCTCTCCCTGTCTGGCTCAAACTAAAATCCGCGTCTGGAGCGATCGTCTCTAGACCTTAGTC
>JAQXGX010000123.1 GCA_029006935.1 Eggerthellales bacterium
TGCGGGGTCGTCGGCCCACAGGGGAGCCTCCCAGTTGGGAGCTGTGTCTGCTTCCCCGGCAACGGGCAGAGAGCAGCTCGGGGCTCCCGCCAGCGTCGCCAGCGCCCGGGCGCAGGCCCGCTGGGCCACCACGCTCAAACCCGGATAGCTTGCCAGTCCCCAGCTCTCCTTCCCGCCCCCCGTGCATCTGCAGGCCATGGCGGGAATGCCCAGGCCCAGGGAGGCGTCGAAGAACTCCAGCTGGCAGCCTTGGGCAATGCAGTCGTAGGCGGTGTCGAACATGCCCGCCACTCCGTAGACCTGATGCTCGTGCGCTGGCGGCAGGGCCGGCTGCTCCTGGGAAAGATGGCGAAGAACCAGCTTCTCTAAGGCGGCGCAGGCGGCCTCGATGCGGGCAAGGACGGGGGTGGTGCCTCCGCGAACAGCGGAAAGCCCGGAGGCAGCGTCTCCTTCGCCCTCCATGAGCTGCCCCAGGGCCAGACCCCATGCGTGCGCCTGGGCCTGGCTGGGGGTGAAGCCGGCTCCCCAGACCTCGGGAGACTGGTCATGGGCGCGTCTGCGGGCGAAAGCCACCGGCTCCTCAGGCATCCCCAACCGAACGGCACAGGCGCGGCCGCAAGCGGTCTGGACCGTGGTCTGCCGTGCCTCCAACCCTGCGCGCCGGGCTCCGAGCTCCAGCTGCCGAGCTTCCTGGAGAGCGCGAGGCTCGACTTCCAGCGCTCTGGCAAGGCTGGAAGAGGCGGGGGTCCCCTGGGGCATGCGACCGGTTACCAGGATGGCGGCAGATCCGTGCCATGCCCATTCGTGGTTGCTGCCCTGAATCTGGTGCAGCTGCTCCCTGCGCCGCTCCAGCAGCTCGTAGTAGTGCTCCCAGTCTTGTACGGACGGAGCGTCGGCGGACTTCAGGGGCGTTTCGTCCAGGGGCTGGCCTGCCGCTGCTGGCTTCACTGCCCGAGCCTCCAAGGCAGCCTGAGCTGCTCGGGCGGACTCCACCTCAACGGCGTAGAGCAGGTCCACGTAGCGATGATATTCCCCTGCAGGCAGGCTTGCGTCGCTCAGGCTCAGGTACTGGCCAAGGGGCAGCGCGCTTACCTGCTCCAGGCCCACGCGCTGGAAGGTCAGCTGGACCTTCCCCTTGGGCACGCCGCTGCGCATGTCCATAGAGGGATCCAGGGCCCTCATGCAGCCGCGCACCCGATCCACGACTGGGGCGTCTTGGGGGGAAAGCACCGGAGGCAGCAGGTCCATGGTGCCCAGGCGGTCGTAGGCATCGCCCATGCTGGTGATAGACGCGACCAGCCCGCCGGGAGCGCAGACCCGCATCATCTCCTGCAGGGCTCCGTAGTAGTCGGGCAGGGCGGTCAGGTAGGTGTGGCCCACCACCAGGTCGAAGGATCCGTCCCGAAAGGGCAGCGCCATGCCGTCTGCCTGCAGGAACGCGTAGTCGTTGCCGGTGGGCGCAGGGGTCAGGGGGTCGATTTCCCGTCCCTCCACCCGTGCCTGGCAGCAATCCACGAATCCCTGGTCGAAGTCCACGCCGGTGAAGTGGATGCCCTTCGAGCGCTCCGCCAGGCGGAAGGTGAACTCTCCCGATCCGCATCCCACGTCCAGCACCCGCATGCCGGGCTCAAGGGGAATGCGGGTCATGATCTGGTCCATGACCGCAGGACCAAGGGTTGCCATGCGGCTCATGGCAAGGTACAGGGGCGTTTGCCCGTGGACGGACCACTTCACGAAGGGTTCTCCTTTCGGCAGGGGAGGGGCGGGATGCGTTTGTCTTGGTGCCCCACTGTAGCACGGGCGGGGTCTTTTCGTCCTGCGCCGCAGATGGCGGGTGCTACGGGTGGCAGTTGCCGCAGGGCTGGAAGCCCAGCTCCACGGCTCGTTCCCGGGTTCCGTAGAAGTAGCGGGTGTTCTTGGGCTTCATGGTGCTGACGCTGCGGCATCCGGGTTTGTGGAACCGCTCGGTGTTGATGTTCAGCACAAAGGTCACCCCGTCGCGGGGCTTCTTGCTGACCTCATCGGAGCTGCTCGGTGCAACGGTGCCTTCGTCCGCCTCCCGATCGGAGGACGCGGCTTCGGCGGCGGCCTGCATCTTGGCGCCCTCTTCGTCAACCCAGTTGCTACCGTCGTCGTACTCTATGTGAATACCCGGCTGCACGTTGTGGCAGTACACGTTGAAGCGCACTCCCGTGCCCTCGTCCTCCACGGACTCCGCCTCCATCTGCACGCCGGAGGGAATCAGGTTGCTTCCCTGGAACAGCGGGGTCGCCCGCATGAGCACGTGGTTGCCGGTTCT
>JAQXGX010000124.1 GCA_029006935.1 Eggerthellales bacterium
TGTTCGGGTTCCATTCACTTCTCCTTTCGAAGGCGCATCTGGTGCAGGACGAAAAGGCTGTTGACGAGCTCGTTGAAGGAAAAGGGAGGCTTGAAGCCGCCTGCCTGAGAAAGATTTCTTCCATCAGAGCCAATGATGGCCTGATCAACCATGCCCGTGGTCAAGTTGACGTCAAACGTGCAGGCTGCATTGCTGGTAAGAGCTTCGACTATTTTCCGGGAGTTCATCGCCAGCCCCCTCACGTGCATTTCGTTGCCGAGTTTGCATTTCGAATCACGACCAGATTGCTCTGACTTCGCCTTGTTCGAAGATTGAATTATACCTTTACTAAGCAACGATCGACCTGCTCAAAGCGGTACGCCGGAGGCTTTCATACGTTTTTTGTAGGCGTTACTTCTTCATAAGCCTTGCTTAACAGAGGAAGCAAAGCGGCAGGTCAAGGCTTTATGTAAACTTTGAGCTACGTTAGAATCAGCCCACACGCTACTTTCGCAAACAAAAGGGGAGGGTCGCCTATGACCACTGCAACCCAGCTTCGCAGGGAATTTCAGGAGTACCTGGAAGAAAACGGTATGTACTACGGCGTCGTTGACGGTCCTGCTAATATCCTGATCCTTCCCTTCGGTGGACACGAGCATGACACCCACGTGTTTTGCGAGTTCGAGGAAACCGATGGTCCCATGGGCACGGTCCGCCTTTGTTCTCAGGACTTCGCCCAGGCTACCGACTTTCAGGCCGCTTTGGAAAAGATCAACCAGATTAATGAGGATTACCGCTGGGTAACCACCTTCATGGATGCCGAGGGTCTTATCTCTGCGGATCTGGACGCTCTGGTGCACCCTGGTACCGTGGGAATGACGGTAGGGAAGCTGGCATTCACGGTGTCCGACATCGTCGAAGCGATTATTGACGAGCTTCAGGGCGTTGCCGTTCCCTGCGAGCTCGGCTAGGCGCATCTCTCGACCATAGAGGTGCGGCTTTGGTCGAAGCCCCTGGCGCTTCGAACCTGCCTTCGCATGCAGGTAAATCGGCGGCATTTTCGTCCTTTGCAAAATGGTTCACCAAAGCGTAATACGCAGGGGATATGGTGAATTTTGATGAGGCTGGCCCAGCCATAAGCAATTTGGACCTACCAAACTGAGGAGGGGAGGAACTGTGGACAAGTTGGTGTCTCATACCGCTCGAATCAACGACGAGCTTGCCCGCTACGGCGTTAAGTTCGGCATCTACAAGAACAACCTGTTCCACGAACGACTGTTTCCCTTTGACGCGATCGCGCGCGTCATACCCAAGAAGGATTGGGACCTTCTGGAAAAGGGATTGGTGCAGCGCGTAGACGCCCTGAACGCGTTCCTGCGAGACGTCTACGGAAAGCGGCAGATCGTGAAGGACGGGATCGTGCCCGAGGACTTTATCTTCAGCTGCCCCGGCTACCTGCCCCAATGCGACGGCATCACTCCTCCCAAGGGCGTGTACTCCCATATTTCCGGCATTGACCTGGTCCTGGGACGCGACGGCACCTGGTACGTGCTGGAGGACAACCTGCGCATTCCCTCCGGTGCCAGCTACCCCCTGATCGCCCGAGGCATCACCCGCCGCTGCAGTCCCGGCACCTTCAGGGACAACGCCATCGTAGACAACCGCGGATACGGCGAAATGCTCAACAAGGTGTTCAACCACGTGAATCGGGGAGGCATCAACGTGGTGTTTACTCCCGGCCGCTACAACGCGGCCTACTTCGAGCACAGCTACCTGGCGGAGCAGACCGGCGCCGTGCTGGCGGATGCAGGCGAGCTCTACGTGGAAAACGAGCGCCTGTACTACCGCAGCTACGAAGGAAACGTGCAGGTAGGAGCCCTGTACCGTCGCATTTCCGACGAGTACCTTGATCCCAACTGCTTCCTGCCGGAAAGCGTGATCGGCATTCCCAACCTCATGGCGGCTTACCGGGCGGGCAACGTTGCCATCATCAACGCTCCGGGCAACGGCATTGCCGATGACAAGGGCATCTACTACTTCGTCCCCAAGATGGTCGAGTACTATCTGGGCGAAACGCCCCTGCTGAAGAACGCTCCCACCTACCTGCCCTTCTACGAAGAGGACCTGGCCTACACCCTGGAGCACCTGGATAGCCTGGTGATCAAGGACACCGCCGAGGCCGGTGGTTACGGCGTGATCTTTGGCAACAGCCTTGATGAGGCGGGCCTGGCCGACATGGCGGAGCAGATCAAGGCCAATCCGCGTCGCTGGATCACCCAGGAGGTCATCGACTTCGAGGAGCTTGAGACCTACATGGCGGGGGAGCGGGTCATGCGCAAGGCCGACCTGCGTGCCTTCGTTCTGACCGGCTCCAAGACCATGGTCTGGCCCAGTGGCCTGACCCGATATGCCCGGGAAGAGGGCAACTCTATTGTGAATTCGTCCCAGGGAGGAGGCTTCAAAGACACATGGGTACTTTCACGTTAAGCAAGACCAACCGTCTGTTCTGGCTGGGGCGCTACGTCGAGCGCACCTACATTGCCATCGAGCTCATGGAAAAGGCCTACGACGAGTCTATTGACGGCCCGGCCTTCGACTATGCCACCTACTGTGACCGGCTGAGCATTCCCGCAGACTATCGGGACGTGGATCACTTCCTGAGCAGTTACCTGTTCGACGCCAAGAATCCTGATTCGGCCACCTCTGCCCTGAATATGGCCTTCGACAATGCCGTGGTGCTGCGGGAAACCCTGGGTTCCATGACTTTGTCCTACATCCAGCTGGCCAAGAACGTCATGGACGGCGCAGTGATCAGCATGGCTCCCATGCTGGACCTGCAAACGGTGCAGGACTATCTGATGGCCTTCAAGGGCTGCGTTGACGACTTCGTCCAGGACGAGAACTCCCGCATGTGCGTGAAGATCGGCATGACCGCGGAGCGCATTGACATGAGCCTGCGCCTTGACTACAAGACAACGGACCTGCAGGTGCACTTCGAACGACTGCTTTCACGCCTTCGTCGCTCCAAGATTCCTCGGGACGGCAAGCAGCTTCAGCTTCTTCTGGACCTTGTGCCTTCTTCCAATATCCTTCAGAATCGTGAAATCCTACTGGAGTGCTTGGAGAAACTCTTCCCCGATGCATAGCGCTTCGGTATGTAGCACTATTTTCAGAAGCAGAGGTTGTTTGTGAGAACGTATTCCTTTCAATTCAAGACCCAGATGGAATTCAGCACCCAGGTGGAGGAGCATGACTTCGTACTGCGGTGCATGCCCATATCTACTCCGCGTCAAAGGGCGCGCTGCGCCTTGGAGGTGAGCCCGGAGGTTCCCTTTGACATGCAGGAGGACAGCTTCGGCAACCCCCTTGCGGTGGGCTGTATCCGCGCGCCGCACAATTACTTCAACTACGAGGTGAAGGGCACGGCCAAGATCGACTTTTCCGCCCGCAGGACCTGTGAAGCGCATCCGCTGTTCCGGTTTCCTTCGCCCCTTACCGCGGTAAGCCCCCAGATGGTAGAGTTCCTGGCGCAGGCCGTTTCCGAGGCGGCGCGCTACAGCGTCACCCACGGCCTGGGGGTTCAGCCCTCCCAACTGCACACCTGCCAGCTCCTCATGGACGCCATCCATAAGCACATGGAATACGTGCCTGGCTCTACCACGGTCCAGACCACAGCGCAGGAGGCGTTCGCTCAGGCCCAGGGCGTATGCCAGGACTACGCCCACATCATGGCCGCGCTGCTACGCCAAAGCGGCATTCCGGCACGGTACGTGTGTGGTCTGACCGCAGGGGAGGGAAAGACCCATGCCTGGGTTGACGCCCACCTGGACGGCATCTGGGTCGGCTTCGATCCCACCCGCAACTGCATGACCGATGAGTCCTACCTTGCCCTGAACGTGGGGCGAGACTGGTCGGACTGCCCCATTGAACGTGCCACCTTCCAGGGCTTTGCAGAGCAGACCCAGACGGTGTTCGCCCAGATGGAAGAGGTGGTTGAGTAATGCGGCAGGAAGCGGCTGCGGCTGAGCTCTACGTGGATGAGACCCTGCGGATCTGGAAGAACCACCTGGAGCCGGAAGGGGGAGCCCCCGCTGGTTCCAAGCGTATAAGCGTGGTCACCGGCATTCACGGAGACGAGCTTGAGGGTCAGTACGTGGCCTTCGAGCTTGCCCGCAGGATTCAGCAGCAGCCCGAGCTGCTTCAGGGCGTGGTCGACATCTACCCTTCGGTCAACCCGCTTGGCGTCAGCGTGATCCAGCGCAGCGTGCCCCAGTTTGACCTGGACATGAATCGCATCTTCCCCGGAAACGAGGAGGGCGATATGGTGGAGCACCTGGCCAAGGCGGTGGTGGATGACATTGCCGGGTCAGACCTGGTCTTCGATATCCACGCCAGCAACATATTCCTGACCGAGATCCCGCAGATCCGCATCAACGAGCTTACCGCCAAGGAGCTGGTCCCCTTGGCGCGGCAGGCCAATGTGGACTTTGTGTGGGTTCACGCCGCCGCCACCGTGCTGGAGAACACCCTGGCCTTTTCTCTGAACTCCATCGGCACTCCCACGCTGGTGGTGGAAATGGGCGTAGGCATGCGCGTGACCCGGGAATATGGCGAGCAGCTTGTGGACGGCATCATGAACCTCATGTGCAGCCTGGGCATTTGGGCGGGGGAGGCACCTGCGGTTCGCGAGCCCGTGGTGTCCACCGATGGCAAGGTGTGCTTCGTGAACGCCGACAACGCGGGGATTTTCCTGCCCACGGTGGATCACGGCGCGTACCTGCACAAAGGCGACGAGCTCGGCGTGATCGCCGATTGCAGCACGGGAACGGTGAAGCAGGTGCTGTCCAGCCAGGTCGACGGCTTGCTGTTCACGTTGAGGGAGTACCCGGTGGTGTATCCCGGTTCCCTGGTTGCCCGTATTTTGGAGGAAACCCCTGCCGGGTCCGTTGGGCAGGCACTGGGTTGCTTGGAGGAAGAGTAGCATGCGGGAGATCGAGGTCTTTTCCCTTGACATGCCCTACCGGGAAGAGAACGTCATTCGGGGCTTTGAGTTCGGGCAGGGCAAGCGATCCCTGGCTATTGTGGGCTCTACCCGCGGAAACGAAGTGCAGCAGACCTACATTGCCAGTCAGCTGGTGCATCGTTTGGCAAAGCTGGAGCGCCAGGGCCGGCTGGTGCCGGGGCATACCATCCTGGTGATTCCCACGGTGAACAAGTGCTCTATCAACGTGGGCAAGCGCTTCTGGCCCAGCGACAACACGGACATCAACCGCATGTTCCCCGGCTACGACCAGGGTGAGACCACCCAGCGCATCGCCGCCGGCGTCTTTGAGGCCGTGCGCGGCTATGAGCTGGGTATTCAGTTCACCAGCTTCTATCGCCAGGGGGACTTCGTACCCCACGTTCGCTACATGAACGTAGTCGGGCCCAGCGGTGCGGCGGGGGATCTGTTCGGCCTTCCCTATGTGGTCACCTACAAGGCCGAGCCCTTCGACACCACCACCCTCAACTACAACTGGAGGCTGTGGAACACCGATGCCTACTCGGTCTACACCTCCAGCACCGACCACATCGACCAGGAATCCGCCGACGTCGCCATTCGCGCATGCCTGCGCTTCATGAACGCCAAGGGGCTGATCGACTTCCCCTGCCACGGCGACAGCGTTCCCTCCCATGTGCGGGAGCAGGACCTGACCGCGGTCCACTCGTCGCGCCCGGGTTTCTTCCGACGCATTGCGGGTCCTGGAGCCATCGTGAGTCGCGGACAGGTGCTGGCAGAAGTGGTAAGCCCCATGACCGGAGAGGTGGTGGAGCAGCTGCTGGCTCCCCGCGGCGGCGTGGTGTTCTTCACCTGCAGCAAGGCCCTGGTCAACGAGCACACCCTGGCCTTCACCATCATTACCCGAGACATCGCCTGCAACTAGGCTTGAAGCTTGCACTCTAAGGAGCGGGAAACCCGCCCCTTAGAGTGCGCTCTCTTTGGACGCTGCTCTTTGCGGGCGCTCTGCTACAGTTCCAGTTCCATGAGTCGTTCGATGGCGTAGATGTAGATCTTCAGCGCCTGCTTCAACAGCTCTTCGCTCACGGCTTCGTCGGGACCGTGCATCCCGCCGCACCAGCAGGGCAGGGGCTCCCAGGGCTTTTCCGGACCGAAGCTGACCCCGCGGCTGAATTCCCGCGCATAGGTGGCGCCGCCCATGGTGAATGGCTTGGCTGATTCGCCGCTGACCTGGTTATATACGTCAATCAAAGCCGCCACCTCAGCACCTTGGGGATCAACCAGGAAGGGAGCGATGTTGCGGGTGACCTCCAGGCTTGCCCCCGCTTCTGCAGCGGCGCTCTTCAGGACAGCGGAAATGCGGTCGGGGTCGGCGGTCCTTGGCAGGCGGGCATCCAGGGTCTGCACCATGTGCCCCTCACGCAGCTCAAGGGTTCCTCCTACCATGGTAAGCTTGCCAAAGTCGGCATCTTCGCACGATATTCCCAACGCGGATCCGTCCCAGGTGCTGGTTAATCGGCGCACCAGCTCCAGGAAAGGCCGCTCGGCGGGGGAGCACAGATCCTGGTCCAGCAAATACTGAGTCAACAGCAGGATAGCGCTGCGCCCCTTTTCGGGAAGGCTCGCGTGAGCGGAAAGCCCTTGGGCGCAAACGAGCACGTCAGCACCCTTCTGGGTAACCTGGATTCCCTCACGCGGCGGCAGGTTTTGCGCCTGCGCCTGGAGCACCAAAGCTTCAGCCTGCCCGGGAACCGCATTGGTGGCAGACCCTCCCTGGATCTTAGCCAGCCTGCCCTGCTCGATGAGGCTGCTGGTCAGAGTGGCCCCATACAGGCCCTTCTCCCCATAGCACACGGGGAATTCCGCATCGGGGGTGAACAGGAAATCCGGATCGGCGTACAGCTGCCGATACCTGCGCACGTCCTCCATGCCCGTTTCCTCGTTAGCGCCCATGAGGACTCGGATGGTGTGCCTGAACTGCCTGTTTTGCAGAGTCAGCTGCTCCTTCCAAAAACCCACGGCGTACAGAGCGCAAAGCAGGGGCCCCTTGTCATCGATTACGCCGCGGCCCACAAGATATCCGTCCTTGCGGGTGACCTGGAAGGGCTCGAAGTTCCAGCCGGGACCAGCGGGAACCACATCCACGTGCCCGATGATTCCCAGCTGCTTGGAGCCAGATCCGGGCAGGTCGGCAAACCCGATGTAGCCCTGAACATCCGTTGTCTGAAGGCCCAGCTCAGAGGCCAGTTCCAAGACAGCGGTCAAGGCGGCTCTGGGCCCTGGTCCGAAGGGTGCGCTCTGCTCGGGGCACGCTGCCGCCCGATCCTCGGTGCTGGGAATGCTCACCAGCTGGGAAATGCTGGCAACTATGTTTTCCCAGTTGCTGTCTATCCACTGGTCAATAACCTGTTCGCTTACCAAGGTCATGGTCGCTCCCTTCGGCAATGATGCGTTCGGAACAAGTATAATGATGGAAAATCATACCAATGCGAAGGAGTTTACGATGAGCTTTATCAGCTTCCTACTGGGTTCCTTGTTCCCCTTGCTGGTCATTGTGGTAATACTGATGGTCGTAGGCGGCGGCGTATACGTGGTGCAGCAGCAGACCAACGTGATCATCGAGCGGTTGGGCAAGTTCAACCGCATCGCCGGGCCGGGCATCCACCTGAAGATCCCCTTCCTGGAAACCATCGCCAAGCGCGTGAACCTTCGCACCGATCAGGTGTCCTTCCGCATTGACGCAAAGACCAAGGACAACGTCACGGTCACCATGGACATTGCGGCTCAGTACCACGTGAACATGCTGCGGGGTAACTCTCCGGAAGACAGCGGCATCTATCGCAGCTACTACATGCTGGTAGATCCCGTAGCTCAGATGAGCAGCTATCTGATTGACGCCCTGCGCTCCGCCGTTCCCGGCTACACGCTGGATGAGGTCTTCGAGAACAAGGATTCCATTGCCAACGATGCCAACAACACCGTACGCGGCATCATGATCGAATACGGCTATGACCTGGTGAGCACCCTGATTACCAGCATCGGCCTTCCCAAAGATGTTGAGGCCTCCATGAACCGCATCAACTCCGCTCAGCGGGAGCAAGCGGCTGCCCAGGCTCTGGCGGAAGCCGAGCGCATCAAGGTGGTCACCGAAGCGCGTGCCCAGGCGGAAGCCATGGAGCAGGCCGGTATCGGCATTGCGGCTCAGCGCAAGGCCATCGCCGACGGCATTGCCGATTCTTTGGAGGTCATCAAGCAGTCCGGCGTTTCTTCCAAGGAAGCAAACGAGCTGTTCTTGTTCACCCAGTGGACCGACATGATGGAAAAGTTCGCCCGCAACGGCAAGCAGTCCACCGTGGTGCTGCCTTCGGATTTCAAGTCGAGTGCAAGCATGTTCGAGCAGATGCTGGTTGCAGATCAAGCTGACCAGGCATCATCTTCCCAGTCGGGTAGGGGATAGCGCTTTTGGCTCTTTTGGGGGCGAAGACGTACGGGTTGTCCGCGAAATGAGCCGTCCTCTGTGAAGAATCAGACCGTTTTCCGCGCAAACGCCTTGGTACACGTACAATAGCAACTCATAACCTAGGAGGAGCTATGGAAACCACGGGCAGTAACAGGAGCGCAATCATCGTTGGCAGCATCTTTGCCGTTTTGCAGGCGGTGCTGTATTCGACTATGGGCATTTTCGGCAAGGTCTTGTACGCAACGGGCCTCAGCGCCGAACAGGTCATCATTTTGCGATATGCCTGCGCTACCGTTTTGCTGGGCGGTTTTCTGCTGGTATGGCGAAAGCAAGCTCTCGTTAGCAAGCAGCCATCTGTGTACGTGCAGGTGCTCTTCGCCTTTATTTCCTCGGTTAGCTACTTCCTGGCCGTTGAGCGCATGAGCGCTGGCATGACCACGGTGGTCTTCTATACCTATCCTGCGGTGGTGGCGGTTTGCAGCACCGTTTTGTTCAAGGAACGTTTTTCCTTGTCTACCTTCGTTTCGCTGGTGCTTGCCATGGGCGGACTTCTGATGGTTTCTGGCGTGATGACGGGCCAGATTACACTGGATTCCCTGGGCCTTGTCTTGGCCATTGTCAGCTGCCTTGCTTTTGTGGTCTACACCCTGCTCATCAACAAGACGGCGCGTGTGGAAGGGCCCATGACCGTGACCTTCACTCTGTCTTGGACCAGCTTCCTGGGCTCCTGTGTGATCTTTGCCCCGTCGGTTCCGAGTTTGCTGGCACTCACGCTGGAGCAGCTGCTCATTTGCTGCGGTTTGGCTTTGGCTTGCACGATCCTGCCCATTCCACTCTACATCGAAGCAGTGAAGCGCATTGGCGGAACCAAGTCGTCTTTGCTCGGCATTTCGGAAACGCCTTCATCCTTGCTTTTGGCTTACCTGGTCTTGGGCGAGACCCTCACCGTTGACCAGGCCATTGGCTCTATACTGATTATTCTGAGCATTGCCTGCGTCACTGCTGCTCCGCTGCTTTCACAGATGCGTGGAAAGGCGGAGGCTCGGCAGGCGGAATCGTAGGGGTCATCGCTTCGGTCGATCCGCTTCGTCTTCGTTTCGCCATTATGCGGTAATCGGGTATTATCGAAAGCGATAATCAACGCAACCTGCAGGGGGTAAACATGACTAAGTACGATGGACCGATTCTGAACGTTTCCGAGGTGAAGACCCTGGAGCAGAACATGATCGCAGCAGGCACTCCTGCCGCAGTGCTCATGGACCGCGCCGGCTTTGCCGTTGCCCAGGCCGTGGCAGATCGCTTCGAGGGAGGCGTAGACGACCTTTCCTCCTTCGGCATAACCATCTTCTGCGGCACCGGAAACAACGGCGGCGATGGCTGGGTAGCTGCCATGTACCTGACCGATGTGGGATTCCCCGTGACCGTGTTCAGCCCGGTTGCTCCCCAGGAAATCCCCACCGAACCCGCACGTTCCGCCGCTATGACCTTGGCGGCAAGCCAGACCAAGGCCAACCTGGTGGTAGCTCCTTCCCAGGAGGAAGTCGAGTCTGCCCTGAAGACCACCCGCATGGTGGTGGACGCCATGGTAGGAGTGGGCTTCAACGGCCAGGAGCTTTCCGAGCCCTACGCCAGCTGGGCAAAGGCCATCAACGCTGAACATGGCACCGGCCGCGGCCTGCTGACCCTGGCCGTGGACGCTCCTTCCGGCCTGAACGCCCAGACGGGCGCGGCAGTAGCCGACTGCGTCATCGCCGACGCCACCATAACCATGCTGGCCTACAAGCCCGGCGTGATCATGGAAGAAAACCTGCTCTACTGCGGCATTGTGGGCTTGGCCCCTCTGACCCAGTAAAACCCAGCAACATAACGGGGGCGGACCGCCAATGCGCGATTCGCCCCCTCATCAACCAATCACGCGCCGGTTGGCCTAGCTTCTCTCAGCTGCCAGCTGGCGCGTTTTCCGTATGAGCTTCTTGTACACGTGCTCGCAGATCCAGGGCTCCGTG
>JAQXGX010000125.1 GCA_029006935.1 Eggerthellales bacterium
CATGCTTCTGATCCTGACCGGAGAAATCCAAATCGGAAAGACCCGCTGGCTGCAGGAGCTCGTATGCGAGCTTCAGGAAGAGGGCGTTGCCGTAAGCGGCGTGATCGCCCCGGGAATATGGGTGGAGCGCCCCGACGGGCAGGTAGGCGCCGATGCTGACCGGGGCATGGCCGAAGAAGGCCGCTACGAGAAGCTGGGGATCAACAACCTGCTGCTACCCCAGGGCCAGCTGGTGCCCTTTGCCCGACGTCGCGACCTTTCCCAGGCAGATGGCACCGAGCACCAGAGCAGCCAGAGTTCCCGGGCGCAGCTGGGCTGGGACATCGATGATGCCGCCATAGCCCAGGTGAACGCTCACTTCGACCAGCTGGCCCAAAGCCCCGCTCCCCCGCGGCCCGGGCTGTTGGTGGTAGACGAGCTGGGCCGCCTGGAGCTCATGCGGGAAGAAGGCCTGACTAGCGCCCTTGATGCGCTGTCCGCAGGGCCGAGCCCCCTGGCAGCCCATGCCCTGGTGGTGGTCCGGGAAGGCCTGCTGGACCTGGCGTTGCAAACCGCCGCCCAGCGCTTCAGCCTTTGGGGCGAAGCAAGGCCCATCTCCCCCGGCGAAGACGCCGCCCGGTTAATCCGCAGCCTCCTTGGAGCATAGGGTGAGAATAGCCCCTTTCGGCCACAAGCGCGCATTTTCCCAGCAGAGCGCGATAAGCCCCTCTGCTCATCGATGTTGAGCAGAGGGGCTTCTTAAGGTCGGACAAGCCGCTCTAAGCAGGGTTATAACGAGGATCCTCGCCTTCCCCCTCACCTCGTCGGGAATCAGGCCCGGCTCCGCAGGCCTCCTCCCAACCCCAGCTACCAGCGTAAAGCTACCGGCTCACGGAGCACATACGCAGAGCGCGACCGAAGTACTTCCCCACGCCGTTCTTCACGGCAAAGCGGGCAGCTTCCGGATCCCAGACCACGCTGCCGGAAAGGGAGTCCACGCCATAGTCGAACAGCAGCGGGCTCATGACCACGCTGGGGCCCACCATGACGGTGCAGGCATCCTTGCACAGCTGCAGCAGGCGCGGAGCGGTCTTGTTGATCAGCGTCACGCCGGTGATGAAGGCAAAGTCCGCCTGGGGCATGACGTACTCGCACGCAGGATCGGGAGTGTCCCACTCGTCCCTGCAGTTGCGCTCCAGCACCACCAGCTCCCCGTGCTCCGCAAAACGCTCAACGCGGGGGAAGTGGCCCACGATCACCACCTTGGCCTTGCCCCCCAGGGCATCGACCCGGGGCATGAAGATGTCGAAGGCATCCATGCGCTTGCCGCAGCGCGGGCCTCCGTCCTCCACGTCCCCCACCACGGTTTCGTTTCCCGCAGCAGCTTCGTCATCGTCATAGCGAACGCCCAAGAGCTCCAGCCGCTCGGGACTGCAGTACCACGCGTTCAGGGCGGCAATGCCCAGGGTGGCCTCCTTGAATGACCAGGATTTGGAAAGCTTGGCCATTTCCCGCAGCTCGATTCCACGCAGGTCGCAGGCTACGCTGCGCTTAGCGCCTCCCCTATCGGTGTAGGCGGTTCCCATGCCGCATTCCGCGTCCACGTATGACCACGCCGTGCCCAGGCAGTAGTCCTTCACGCAAATGCCCTCGGGCACGCCTTCGATCAGCTTGTCGTACAGATTCCACGCACCGCCGTGAAGATCGGCATTGGCGCAAATGGGCTTGGGATACTCCATGTTCTCCTCCTTGGGTAATCCCCGCCTTCGCGGGGCAATGACCGGCATCCTTTTGCCAGCTTCCTGTAATCTGCAGGGCTACTGCAGGGGAACCACCACCCGCTCGATGCGGCCGGGCTCCACCTCCACGTCCACCACCCGGGCGGTTGCCCCGTAGATCTGCTGCAGCACATCCGTGGTGATGCACTCCGCAGCCGTTCCCTCCTTTATTACCTTGCCCTTGCCCATGACCAGCACCCGATCGGCGCAGAACAG
This sequence comes from Eggerthellales bacterium, assembly GCA_029006935.1. Classification (GTDB taxonomy): domain Bacteria; phylum Actinomycetota; class Coriobacteriia; order Coriobacteriales; family Eggerthellaceae; genus SUG1186. The sequence goes on from JAQXGX010000125.1 coordinate 1,974, forward strand.
GGCATGATCGGGGTCGTGGGTGACCATGACCACCGCCTTTCCCAGCTTGGACAGGGTCTTCATGCACGAAAGCACCAGGTGCTGGTTTCCAAAGTCCAAAGCCGCCGTGGGCTCGTCCATGATGAGCATGTCCGACTCCTGGGCAAGGGCCCGGGCGATCAGCACCAGCTGGCGCTGACCACCGGAAAGATTGGTGTACTCAGCCTTGGCAAGGTGGCGGATCCCCAGCAGATCCAGGGCCTTTCCTGCCACCATGCGGTCGCGCTTGGTAACCCGGGAAAGCTTGTTCACATAGGGCGTCCTGCCCATCATGACCACGTCCGCCACGGAAAAGGGAAAGGGCGGCGTATGGGCCTGCGGAATGTAGGCGAAATGCCGCGCCTTTTCCTTTTCGTTCATGACGTGCACATCCTGACCGGAAATGAGCACCTGACCGGCCATGGCAGGCAGAAGGCCCATGACGGCCTTCAAGGTGGTGGTCTTGCCGCAGCCGTTGGAGCCGATCACGCACAGGAACTCTCCTTTGTCCACGCAAAAGTCCACCCCATGAACGATCTCGACCGGGTTCTTCTTGCCATAGCCGCACTTCAGGCCCTTCACCTGAAGCAGATGCTCAGCAGACTCCGCCGCCGCGGCAGCCAGGGCGTCCTGGTGAACCTTACGGTCGCTTAAGAGCTTCGTGGCCTTCATCAGCTCCACCCCTTCATGTTGCGACGGAAGATGATGATGAAGAAGGGCACGCCCAGGATGGCGGTAAGGATGCCGATGGGAATCTCCACGCTGGCCAGCAGGCGGGCCATGTTGTCCACGATCAGCAGGTAGGCCGCGCCCACGAACATGGAGGTGGGCAGCAGCACCTTGTAGTTGGGACCCACGATGGCTCGGGCAAGATGGGGAATTACCAGACCGATCCATCCCACCACGCCGGCAACCGCCACGGAAATGGAAGTGACCAGCGTGGAGGCAAAGATCACCACCAGGCGCGTCAGGCGGGTGTTCACACCCATGGACCGGGCTTCCTCGTCTCCGAAGGAAAGCACGTTGAGCTTCCAGGACTGGGACACCAGCAGCACAAAGCCAAAGACCATGGGCAGCAGGCACATCAGGAAGTCGGCCCAGTTGATGCTGGCGAAGCTGCCCATGAGCCAGAAGGTGATGGAAGGCAACTTGTCGTCGGCGTCGGCCACCAGCTTGATCAGGCTCATGCCGCTTTGGAACAGAGTGCTGACCAGAATGCCCGCAAGGACCAGTCCCAGGGTAGGATCGTAGTCAACCATCTTGTTCAGCCACACGGCCAGCCCCACCGCCACCATGCCTCCGATGAAGGCGAAGAGCTGTACGTACTCGCCGGACAGGCTGAGCAGCAGCGCCAGGCAGGCGCCGAAGGACGCGCCGGTGGACGCGCCCAGCAGGTCCGGAGAGGTCAGGGGATTCTTGAACATGCCCTGGTAGCTGGCGCCGGCAATAGCCAGGGCGGCCCCCACCAGCATGACTACCAGAATGCGAGGCAGGCGGATCTTGAACAGCACGCGCTCGGGGGTGTCCATGGGAACGTCCAGGCTGATCACCTGCATGATCGCAGCCGGGTCGGGAAACGCCGCCCCCAGGTAGCCGAACCACTTGGGAATGAACCCCAGGGCAACGGAGCATACCTCCAGCGGCGTCATGGAGTACTTGCCCAGCATGAAGCTCAGGAAGAACATGAACACCACCGCTACGGCAATGAACGCCTTCTTGGCAAAGGTCAGGGAGGTGTCGTTCAAGGCCTGAGCATCGTCCAGATCCTCATCGACGCCGGCATCCAGCAGATCATCGGCAGTTTCGCCCTGATCTTGTGCTGCCACAAGGCTGGACTGGGCCGTGAGCAGGGACTCCTTGCTGGACTCACGGTCCTGCAGGACAGCCATCTAGTCCGCCCCCTGAGCACGGGCAGCCGCAACGGCGGCGTCATCGGACTTGGAAGCGTCCGCATCCGTTGAGCCGCCACTGCCGTCCGCATGCTTGCTGGCAACGGTATTGCCCTCTTCGTCAACCTCTTCCACCATGAACAGCTCGCCGGTGTTGGGGTCCTGGTAGACCTTACCCGCCTCGATGAAGTAGGAGCCGCCCTCGATCATTTCCTTGGGCAGGGTGGAGGGGTCCACCTCCTCCATGTTGGATTCATCCAGGTCCGTGACCGGGGTAATGTTCACGTTCCAGTAGCTGATCAGCGCCACCATAAAGCCCAGAGCCAAGACCAGCATGCAGTCCGCCAGGTTGACGATGTAGGCGGAAGGATTCACGTCCTCTCCGATGTTTCGCCGTCCCCGAAAGCGGCTTTCCCTGAAGTTCCGCGCCATGGCTACTCCTTGTCCTGGGCGTTATGCAAGGCCGTGACTTCCGGTTCGGCGGGCGAAACAACCGCAGCCGCATCCTTGGGAACCGCCACGAACTCCTTCAGGGGATCGCCGTAGTAGTTGGCGGGCAGCTGCACCCCTTCCTTTCGGGCGAAGGCAGCCTTGTCCACCACGCAGCCCACCAGGGACTCCAAGGTGCGCACGTACTCGTCGTACCAGCCGCTTCGCACCTTGGACACGATCAGGGCCACGATGGCGCAGACCAGACCGCAGATGGTGGCGTCAAAAGCCAGCTCCATGGACTGGGAAAGGCCGTTTACGTCGCCCTGGCCCAGGGCCACGATGCCCGGACCCAGCGGAATCAGCGTGCCCATAAGACCCAGAAGCGGAGCTACCTTTGAGATGGTGTCGGTCCAGGCAAGGCGGCGCTGGTAGCGCTTCTCCATGCGATTGATCTCAATCTGAGCAAGGGAAAACAGCGGCTCCTCAGGAAGGCCCATGTTCTGAGCCACGGTCACCAGGGCGGCCTTCTGGAACTTCAGCAGCTGGCTTCCCACTACCACGTCGGTCACCGTGGCGTAGTCGGCATCGGCGATCTGGTTCACGATCTGGGGCATGTTCTGCTTGAAGTGCCTGCGCTCGCAGAAGAACTCCACGATCACCTGACCCATGAAGAATAGGGTCAGAAGCATCAGGACCAGAATGGCCACCATGGCGGGAATGAGCAGCCCCATGGCAATGCCGTGAAGCATGTCGGGCAAATAGGTCGACTGGAATGCATCCATGGGAAGGGATCCTCTCTTTCTTTCCTAAGCCTTCTTGTACGGCGGATAGCTGTTGCCCAGCAGGTCCTTTGCCTGCTCATCGGTAATGTCTGCCCAGTAGACCTTGCTGAAAAACTTCTTGGTCTCCTCCACCATGTCCACGTCGTACAGATCCGGATAAAGCATGTTGGCCACCCACTGCAGCCCCAGGAAGCGGTTCATCCCCGGCGGACGGTCACACCAGGCAAAGGGAGCGTTGGGCATGGTGTACACCCGGCCGTTCTTCACGGCGCTGATGTCCGACCAGTCGGAATCGGTGCGGATGATCTCATCGGCGCCTCCTCGGACCACGTCGTCCCAGGCCACGATCACCTCCGGATCCCACTTGATCACCGATTCCAGGTTCACCGTGGTCATGCCCAGTCCCGAGGTGATCTCCACCTTGGCCACGTTGCGGGCCCGGCACACGTCGAACACGGCGCCGTGCTCGCTGCCGGCAGGTTCGGTGGCAAGGCCGAAGGGCCCTTCCGCGTAGTACAGGGAAACCCGGTCCTCGTCCTTGACGGAGGCCACGGCGCTGGTCACGTCGTTGTAGATCTGCTCCAGGAAGGCGGAAATCTCGGCCCCCCTTTCGCTCTGACCCATGATTTCCCCCACAAAGCGGTACGCCTCGACCACGTTGGTGAAGCTGCCGTCCACCATGACCACGGGAATGCCCGTGGAGTCCTGCAGCTCGTCGGCAATGGATATGTCCGAAGCAGCCAAGGGGGATCCGCTGATGGAGAAGATCAGCTGGATGTCCTTTTCCACCAGCATCTCTCGGTCGATTTCGCCGCCGCCGCTCATGGAGCCCATGTACTCCAGATCCGCCTCAAGGGCGGGCATGTACGCCAGCTCCTCCTCGGTCAGCTGCAGCGCCGTTCCGCCCTGCAGCTCCGGAGCCAGGCTGAAAACGTAGGTCTGAGCCAAGGCGCTGGTGAAGTAGATGCGCTCCAGAACGTCTACCGTGGGTATGGTGACCTCGCGATCGGCATGGTCCACAATCTTGCGCTGGTTGCGAAAGACCTGGTCCCCTGCCTCCGACTTGCATCCCGCAAGAGCCGCCAGCGTACCGGGGACCAAGGCCACGGTAAGGGCCG
>JAQXGX010000126.1 GCA_029006935.1 Eggerthellales bacterium
ACTTTGTCCTGCGCTCCAAGCGCTTCCCCCGCCAGCTGTTCCTGGTGGTGCCCTCCGCCTGGCCGAATCCTCGGTGGGCCGACGGCGCCCGCAAACGGGGGCAGAGGTCCCAGGACTGCTTCAACCTGACCACCTTCGACATCTCCGCCCACGTGGTCAAGGTAATCCGCGTGGGCGCCGACCGAGACTGCATGATGCGCCACAAGGGCGTGCTGGTGCTGGACTACGCTTCCGGCCAGGTGCTCTACAATGAGTAGCCCCAGGTCAGGGCAGACGACAGCGGATTGCGACGGGAGGGTTCCATGGCAAAGGTGACAAAAGTGGCGAAGCGGGCTTCCCTTGCGCTGGCGACCCTTGCGCTGATCGCCGTTGCGGGCGTGATAGGGTTCCTGGGCGTGGGCCAGATGGGGCCCGGGGCAGCGGCCGAAGCCGCCCTTGCGGGCTCGGAGAAGGTAGAGGTGACCTGGCTCGACCAGCGCACCGTGGTCTTCGCCCCCGCCGATGGGATCAAAAGCCAACGTGGCCTGGTGTTCTACCAAGGTGCCAAGGTAGAGGCCACCGCCTATGCGCCCCTGCTTGCGGCTTTGGCCGAGGACGGCTGGACCTGCGTGACGGCGGACGCGCCCCTGAACTTTGCCATGACCGACGCCGATGCGGCCGCGCGGCTGATTCCCCGCATCAACGGGGTCAGCCGCTGGTACGTGGGCGGCCACTCCTTCGGCGGCTTCGTTTCCGCCCAGTACGCGGCAGCTCACGCGGATCAGGTCGAGGGCCTGGTGCTGCTGGGCTCTTACGCCAACGCGAATTTGCGCAACTCCGGGCTGAACGTGATCACCATCCACGGCGCCAACGACCTGGTGTGCTCTCAGGAAAAGTTCGAGGCGGACCTGCCCAATCTGCCCGCAAGCGCCCACGTCCTGCAGTTGCAGGGAGGCAACCATGCCCAGTTCGGCGACTACGGACCCCAGCAATCCGATGGCCAAGCCACCCTTTCCGCCGAAGAGCAGGTGGCTCAGACCGCGGCGTTCATCAACGCGTCGGCAGCCTAGCCGGTTTCGAGGTTGCGCTTCGGCTTTGGCAGCAACGGCCGAAATGGCAGCGACCCCCATACCGCGCGCCAGCAAGCGTCGAGTTGGCCGCCGTTCTTTGCCACACGCCAGCAAGCGCGCAAAACGAGCAGCGGCCTAAGCCGGCGCGCGGCAGCAACTCCAAAACGGCAGCGCGCCTCTACTTCCCCTGTGCCATCTGTGCGTACTTGGCAAACCGCTCCTGGGCATCCTGCTCGCTTTGGGCAAAGAGCTTCTCCGCTTCCTCGGGGAAGGTCTTCTTCAGGGACGTGTAGCGCGTCTCGCCCTCAAGAAAGTCCCGATAGGCCATGGTGGGCTCCTTGCAATCCAGCTGCATGGGTGTTTCCTTGCGAGGATCGTAGTGGTACAGGGGCCAGTAGCCGCTTTCCACCGCGCGCTTCATCTCCTCCTGCACGTTGTGCATGCCGCAGCGCAGGCCGTGCGTGGCGCAGGGAGCGTAGGCGATGATCACCGCGGGCCCGTCGTAGCTTTCCGCTTCCTTCAGGACCTTCACCAGCTGGTTGTAGTTGGCGCCCATGGCCACCTGGGCAACGTAGACGTTGCCGTAGCTCATGAGGATGGCACCCAGGTCCTTCTTGCGCGTCTTCTTGCCGGAAGACGCGAACTGGGCCACCGCTCCCACCGGCGTTGCCTTGGAGCTCTGCCCGCCGGTGTTGGAGTAGACCTCGGTGTCCACCACCAGCACGTTCACGTTTTCCCCGCTGGCAACCACGTGGTCCAGACCGCCGAAGCCGATGTCGTAGGCCCAGCCGTCGCCGCCGAACATCCAGAACGTCTTCTTGGCCAGCTGATCCCGATGCTTCAGCACCTCCTCGGCCGCGCGGATGGCGCTACCGGTCAGATGGGGCCGGTTCTGCTCGATAGAGCTCACCAAGACATCGGAAGCGGCGCGCGAGCGGTCGAAATCGTCGAAGGCCGCAAGCCAATCCCGGGCCGCCTGCCGTACCGCCTCCATGTTGGGCACCTGGGGATCGTCCCCCTTGCCCGGCTTGAAGCCGTCGTTCAGGCCGCACTCCAGCACGCGGATAAGCTTTTGCACCCGCATCTTCTGGGCGCTTCGCTGCTGGGTCACGGAAAGGCACATGCCCAGGCACAGCTCGGCGTTGTTTTCGAACAGGGAGTTGGTCCACGCCGGACCGAATCCCCGCTTGGAGGTGGTGTAGGGAATTCCCGGCATGGGAGAGCCCCAGGCCTGAGAGCAACCAGTGGCATTTGCCCAGTACATGCGCTCACCGAACAGCTGGGTGAGCAGCTTGGCGTACGGGGTTTCGCCGCAACCGGCACAGGCGGCAGAAAACTCCACCAGCGGGGTGTTGAACTGGGAGCCCTTCACCGTGTAGGGATCGAACACCCCCGGCTTGGGCTCCAGCCCCAAGCCCCAGTCCCAACGACGTTTGGCCTGGTCGTTGAGCTGGGCAGGCTCCATGGAAAGGGCGTTGGAGGGACACACGTCGGCGCAGCTTCCGCAGCTGGTGCAGTCGAACTCGGAAACCAGCAGCGTGAACCGGGTGCCCGCGGGGGCCTTCTTGGCTCCCTTCAAGGGCACCGTCTCCACGCCCTCCGGGGCGCCCTGGGCTTCATCGGCGCTGACCAGGTAGGGACGGATGACCGCATGGGGGCACACGAAGGCGCAGCGGTTGCACTGGATGCAGGCATCCGCCTTCCAGCGGGGCGTGCGCACCGCGATACCGCGCTTTTCGAAGGCGGTCAGGCCCACCTCGATGCTGCCGTCCTGATAGCTGGCGAAGGCGCTGACGGGCAGGTCATCGCCCTTCTGGGCGTTCACCGGGAACAGGATGTTGCGCACCACGTCGGGCAGGTCCGCCCCATCCCCCTGCTGCTCCAGAGGCGCATCCGCCCACTGGGCCGGAACCGGCACCTCCACCACGTTGGCCATGCCCTCCTCGATGGCGGCGTGGTTCATGGCCACGATCTTTTCGCCCTTGGCACCGTAGGTACGCTGCACGGCATCCTTCATCTGCTCCACCGCCTGGTCCTGGGGCATCAGACCGCTGATCTTGAAGAACGCCGCCTGCAACACCATGTTCACCCGCTGGCCCAGGCCAATGCGGGTGGCAATGCCCTGGGCGTCGATGGTGAACAGCCGCACGTGGCTGCGTGCCAGGGCGCGCTTCATGGAGCCTGGCAGACGCTGGTCCAGCTCATCGGCAGTCCAGGAGGTGTTCAGCAGGAACATGCCCCCGGGTTTGACCTCGGAGGCCATGTCGTACTGGTACACGTAGCTTTGGTTGTGGCAGGCCACCAGATCCGCCCGCTTCACATAGTAGGTGGAGCGGATGGGCTTGGACGAAAGGCGCAGATGGGACTTGGTCACGCCGAAGGACTTCTTGGAGTCGTACTCGAAGTAGGCCTGGGCGTACAGGTTGGCGAAGTCTCCCAAAATGGCAATGGTGTTGTGGTTGGCGCCCACCGTGCCGTCGCCGCCCAGACCCCAGAACTTGCAGCTGTACACGTCGGAGTCGTCCAGGTCGTCAAGCACAGGCACCGGCAGGGAAAGGTGGGTCACGTCGTCCTCAATGCCCACGGTGAAGCTACGCACCGGCTCTTCGGCCGCCAGGTTGCGAAACACCGCCACAATCTGGGCGGTATCGGTGTCCTTGGAGCTTAAGCCGTAGCGACCGCCGATCACCGTGATCTTGCCGGCGCGGCTGCTTTCGGCAACCACCCCCATCACGTCCTGGAACAGGGGCTCGCCGGCGCCGCCCATGACCTTGCAGCGATCCATGACCGCAATGCGCTGCACGCTTTCCGGCAGGGCCGCCAGGAAATGGCGGGCGCTGAAGGGACGGTACAGGTGGACCTGCAGGAAGCCGTAGCGCTTGTTGGCCGCTTGCGAAGCAGCCTGCGCGTTCAGGTAGTCCACGGCCTCCTGGACCGTGCCCGAAACGCTGCCCATGGCCACCACCACGTCGGTGGCGTTCGGATCACCGTAGTAGTCGAACAGATGGTAGGTACGCCCGGTGACCTGCCCCACCCGGGCCATGTAGTCCTCCACCACGTCCGGCAGCTGGGCGTAGGCGGTGTTGTTTGCCTCGCGAACCTGGAAGTACACGTCGCCGTTCTGAACAGTGGCCCGCAGGCGCGGATGCTCAGGGTTCAGCGCATGGGCGCGGAAGCGGTCCAGGGCATCCCGGTCCATGAGCTTGACCAGCTCCTTGGTGTCCGGCATCTGGATGCGGGAAAGCTCGTGCGAGGTGCGGAAGCCGTCGAAGAAGTGCATGAAGGGAATGCTGCCCGCAACCGCGGAAAGATGGGCCACCGCCGCCAGGTCCGCCGCCTCCTGCACGCTTCCGGAGCACAGCTGGGCAAAGCCGGTGTCCCGGCAGGCCATGACGTCAGAGTGGTCGCCGAAGATGCTCAGCGCGTGGGTGCCCACGGTGCGGCTGGCCACATGCAGCACGCCTGGGAGCCGCTCGCCCGCAATGCGGTACAGCACCGGAACCATGAGCATCAGGCCCTGGCTGGAGGTGTAGCTGGTCCCCAGCGCGCCGGTCTGCAGCGCGCCGTGGATGGCGCCTATGGCCCCGGCCTCCGACTGCATCTCCACCAGCTTCACCGGCTGGCCGAACATGTTCAGACGGCCCTGGGCGCTCCACTTGTCCGTGTGCCCCGCCATGGGAGACGAAGGGGTGATGGGGTAGATGGCCGCGATCTCCGTG
>JAQXGX010000127.1 GCA_029006935.1 Eggerthellales bacterium
GCATTTCTGCCGCTCTTTGCTGAGGCGTTTCCGCTTCAGCGAGATATTATTATACACGCCACCTGTTTTTGGTCAACACCCTATTTTGACTTTTTGCAAAGCGCCAATCTTGACCAGGTGCTTCGCCATCACAGTTCCAGATATTAAAACGAAAACGTGAATCGTTCGCACAATGGCATCTTCATTTTGTGCGAACGAAATACCGAGAGCAAATCGTTCGCACAACGCTGGATCCGAGCCGTTTCGCCCGAAACCCCTTGTTGTACGAACGATTTCATCGACAGGAATCGTTCGTACAAAGCGCCTCCGTTGTTGTGAGGAGGAAAACAAGGACGAAACCCCGTTGTACGAACGACCGATCCTGCAAGAATCGTTCACACAGCACATCACCTCAACCGTACGAACCATTCGGAAAAGATGGCAGGAGAGCACGGAACCTCGCAAGCTCTCCTGTCTTCCAAGAAAAGAAAAGCCCTGCCAACCGCTCAATCAAAACAGACGGAGGAAAAGGGAAAAGAAAAGCCGCCCGAAGGCGGCTTAGTTCTTTCTGGTGTCGGAGGCGGGATTTGAACCCGCACACCCGAGATATGGGCACTAGCACCTCAAGCTAGCGTGTCTGCCGTTCCACCACTCCGACGTGCTCGAAAAGCAACGAAAACGATGTTATCCAAAACTCCCGTGCTTTTCAAGAGTTTTTTTGGACTTTCTTTTATCCCCGCCATCTGCCGGAGAAAAGAAAGCCCAGGCCACTTAGCTAGCGCTGATGGTGCCCTGAGGATAGATCAGCATCAGCACAAGCAGGGACACCAGGAAGATCACCGCAAAGATGATGGTGATGCGGTCCAGGTTCTTCTCCACCAGGCCAGTGCCGATCTGAGAACCGGTAACGGAGCTCTGGATCATGTCGGAAACGCCCGTGCCCTTGCCGGAATGCAGCAGAATGAACACGACCAGGCCAGCGCCTGAAACGAACAGCAGAACAAGCATCAAAATAAGCAGAGGATTCAACGTTCTTCTCTTTCTTCTTAAGGCGGAACAAATACCTTAGTAACCTATGCAAGTCTAAAATTATATGTGTTCGCTAGCGCTGAATCAAGCTGGTTCCCGTCATTTCAGCAGGAATATGGAGCCCGATCATATCCAACAGCGTGGGCGAAAGATCGCACAGCGCGCCCTGCGCCCCAGATAGGCGAAATCCCGACCCGCTGCAGTCCACCAATGCCAGGGGCACGGGTGCCGTGGTGTGGGCGGTGAAAGGAGAGCCGTCCTCCGCCAGCATGCAGTCCGCGTTGCCGTGATCGGCGGTGACCAGGGCCACGCCCTTCTTGCGCTCCAACGCGGAAAGGACCACGCCCAGAGCTTCGTCCACCGCCTGAACGGCCTCCACGGCAGCAGGAATCACTCCCGTGTGACCCACCATGTCGCAGTTGGCGAAGTTCACGATGTAGACGTCCGCCTGGTCCCGATCGATGGCCTGGGCCAGTTCCTGGGCGACCAAAGGGGCACTCATCTGGGGCTGCAGGTCATAGGTAGCCACCTTGGGGCTGGGGATGAGCTTGCGCTCCTCCCCTTCCTTGGGAGCCTCCACGCCACCGTTGAAGAAGAACGTCACATGGGCGTACTTTTCCGTTTCGGCGATGTGATACTGCCTCAACCCCGCGCAAGCCAGAACGTCGGCCAGCACGTTCGCGGGGAACTCCTTGGGAAACGCCACGGGCACGTCCAGCGACGCATCGTACTCGGTCATGCACACGAAGCTGACCTGAGGAGTCTTCTTCCGCTCGAATCCGCAGAAGCCAGCGTCCACGAAGGTGCGAGTGAGCTGACGGGCGCGATCGGGCCTGAAGTTGAAGAAGACCACGGAATCGCCGTCCTGCACTCCCCTGCGGTCAAAGCACACTGGCACCACGAACTCATCGGTCACGCCCTGCTCATAGGAGCGCTGGATCACCTGCACGGGATCGGCCTCCTGGAACCCGTCTGCGCAGACCAGGCAGTGGTACGCCTGCTCCACCCGCTCCCAGCGGTTGTCGCGGTCCATGGCATAGTAGCGTCCCGAAACCGACCCGATGCCCAAGGAGCACTCAGAGCTGGAAAGCTCCTGGCAAACCCGGGCCAGCTCCTCCACGAACCCGGCTCCGCTGGTGGGCGAAACATCGCGTCCGTCCATGAAGCAGTGGACCCTTACCTGGGGTACTCCCATCTGACGCGCCATGCGAAGAAGGGCGAAAAGATGCTGGTTGCTGGAGTGCACGCCTCCGTCGGAAAGCAGCCCCATCAAATGGAGCACCGCCCCTTCCTGACAGGCCTGGGAAAAGGCCCGGTGAAGAACGACGTTCTGCTCTAAGGAGCCATCGGCGCAGGCCCGGTTGATCCGGGTCAGATCCTGGTAGACCACACGCCCGGCGCCGATGTTCAGATGCCCCACCTCGGAGTTGCCCATCTGCCCATCGGGAAGTCCCACGGCTTCTCCGGAAGCGGAAAGCTCCATGAAGGGACATTCCCGGAACACGCGGTCCAAGACCGGTGTGCGGGCAAGGGAAATGGCGTTTCCCGGCCCGGCCTTTTCCATGCCGAAGCCGTCCATGATGATCAGCGCCGCAGGGAGCGTCAGCTCGTTTCGGTCCATGAAGGCAGATCCCCTTTCCTACAGAGCAGCCTTGACCAGGTCCACGAAGGAATCGGCGTCCAGGGCCGCTCCGCCGATCAACCCGCCGTCAATGTTTTCCTGCGCCAGCAGTCCCTCGGCGTTGCCGGGGTTCATGGAGCCGCCGTACAGGATGCGCATCTGATCAGCGGTTTCCTGGTCATAGATGCGGGCCAGGGTTGTGCGGATGGCGGCGCACATGGCCTCAGCCTGCTCAGGAGTAGCAGTACGGCCGGTCCCGATGGCCCAGATGGGCTCGTAGGCCACCACGCAGCTCTTGGCGCTGGCTGCGGGAATACCGGCAAAGGCCGCATCCACCTGAGCGCACACGAACTCGTCCTGAGCTTCGGCATCGCGTACGGCAAGGCTTTCCCCAACGCACACGATAGGCTTCATGCCGGCGGCAATCAAGGCCTTGGCCTTGCGGTTTACGTCCTCGTTGGTTTCGCCCATAAGGGTACGACGCTCGGAGTGGCCCACGATGCACCAATCACAGCCCACGTTCTTCAGCATTCCGGTGCTGATCTCCCCGGTAAAGGCGCCCGCCTCCTCCCAGTGCACGTTCTGAGCGCCCAGCTCAACGTCCATGCGGTCGAACTCGAACACGGTCTTCACCGGCTTCAGATCGATGAACGGCGGGCACACCACCACGTCCACCTTGTTCAGCCAGAAATCGTCCATGCGATTGCTGATGGACTGCGCAAGCACCACCGCTTCCCCGTAGTTCTTGTTCATCTTCCAGTTGCCGGCGATGATCGGCTTCCTGCTCATAATCGCTCCTATCTGCTAGGCCCGCAGCGCTTCCACGCCGGGAAGGGCTTCTCCCTGCACCAGCTCCATGGAGGCTCCGCCGCCGGTGCTGATGAAGGTCATGTGCTGGGCAAGGTCGAACTTGTTCACCGCGGCAACGCTGTCTCCGCCGCCGATAACGGTGTTGGCCTGCTGGTTCTGGGCCACGGCAAGGGCCACGGCCTTGGTGCCTGCCTCGAAGGAGGGCATCTCGAACACGCCCATGGGACCGTTCCAGAACACAGTCTTGGCCCCGGCGATGGCCTGAGCGTAGGCCTGGGCCGTCTTAGGGCCAATGTCAAGGCCCATCATGTCATCGGGCATGGCGCCCGCGGACACGATCTGGGTATTGGCGTCGTTGGCAAAGGCATCGGCCACCACCACGTCGGTGGGAAGCAGCAGGGAAACGCCCTTGTCCTGGGCCTTCTGCAGCATGGCTGCCGCACGCTCCACCCAATCCTCTTCCTTCAGGGAGGTGCCCACGTTCTTACCCTGGGCCATCAGGAAGGTAAAGCACATGCCGCCTCCGATGATCAAGGTGTCTGCCTTGTCCAGCAGGGCGTCGATGACCTTGATCTTGTCGGAGATCTTGCTGCCGCCCAGAATCGCCACGAAGGGACGTTGGGGCTGCTCCAGCATACCGGTCAGAGTGCCGACCTCGTCCTGCATCAGGTATCCTGCATAGGCGGGCAGAAGAGCTGCCACCCCGGCGGTGCTGGCATGGGCCCTGTGGGCGGTGCCGAAGGCATCGTTGACGTAGGAGTCTGCCAGGGATGCCAGCTCGGCGCAGAACGCCGGATCGTTCTTCTTCTCGCGCTTGTCGAAGCGCAGGTTCTCCAGCACCAGGATCTGACCGTTCTCCAAAGCAGCGGCCTTGGCCTGGGCATCGGGGCCCACGGTATCGGTGGCGAAGAGGACGGGCGCATCCACCAAGGTGGCCAGGTGCTCTGCGGCGGGGCGCAGGGAATAGGCTTCCTCGAATCCTTCGCCCTTGGGACGGCCCAGGTGGCTCATCAGGATGACCCGGGCACCCTGCCCCACCAGCTTGGTGATGGTGGGAAGCGCCGCGCGAATGCGGGTGTTGTCGGTTACCACGCCGTCAGCCAAAGGCACGTTGAAGTCCACGCGTACCAAGACGCGCTTGCCTGCGGCATCCAGCTGATCGATGGAGGTGATTTCTGCCATGGTTTTCTCCCTTGAACGTAGAAGGGGGCAGCGCAACGCCACCCCCGTGCAATCTGGTCGGTGCAGTGGAAGCGACTAGGACATCATGTACTTGGCCAGGTCCTTCACACGGCAGGCGTAGCCCCACTCGTTGTCGTACCAGGCAACGCACTTGACCATGGTTCCCTTGCCGCCCAGGACCTGGGTCAGGCCGCCGTCGAAGATGGAGGAAGCGGGGTTGCCCACGATGTCGATGGAGACGATGGGGTCTTCCGTGTAGTCCATGATTCCCTTCAGCGGGCCCTCGGCCGCAGCCTTCATGACCGCGTTGACCTCTTCGGCGGTGACTTCCCGCTCCAGCTCCACGGTCAGGTCCACCATGGATCCGTCCGGGGTGGGAACGCGGGTGGCCATGCCGTCAAGCTTGCCCTTGAGCTCGGGGATGACGGTGGCAACGGCCTTGGCAGCGCCGGTGGTGGTGGGAATGATGGACATGGTGGCGGTACGGCCGCGACGCATATCCTTGTGGGGATGGTCCAGGATCATCTGGTCGTTGGTGAAGGCATGGATGGTGTTCATCATGCCGCGCTTGATGCCGAAGTTGTCCAGCAGGACCTTGGCGAAAGGCGCCAGGCAGTTGGTAGTGCAGGAGGCGTTGGACACGATGTGGTGCTTTTCCTTGTCGTAGTCCTTTTCGTTCACGCCCATGACGATGGTGATGTCCTCGCCCTTTGCCGGAGCGGTGATCAGGACCTTCTTGGCACCCGCATCACGGTGCCACTGGGCCTTCTCCGCATCGCGGAACACGCCGGTGGCCTCGATGACCACGTCCACGTCATAAGCGCCCCAGTCGCAGAGCTTGGGATCGCGCTGGCGCAGGGCCTTCACGAAGTGACCATCGGCCTCGAAGCCGTCCTCGTACACGCGGACGTCCTTGAAGAAATGGCCCTGGATGGAGTCGTACTTGCAAAGATGAGCCATAGCCTCCAGCTTGGTCAGGTCGTTTGCTGCCACCACTTCCATATCAGGGTCTGCGCAGATAGCGCGGAAGGCAAGGCGACCGATTCGTCCGAAGCCACTGATGCCAACCTTGATAGTCATTCGTATCCCCTTTCGCGAAATACTCTAGCCAAACAGCCCACAGGCCGCAGTCATCATGTAACACGCACGAAACACGCACGTGCGCTTACAGTTTGCCACTCTTTTGCCCTGCTTCCTTCGCCATTTGCTCTATTCGCCGAATTCTATGGTAAACGGCTGACTTGGACAAAGGAGGTTTTGCCATCAGTCCCAGTTCCTTCAGGGACACGTCGGGATGGGCCACCCGCAGGCGTATGATCTCCTGCAGGCCGGAGGGCAGGTTCTTCATGCCGTACGCCTCCACCACGGTGCGCATGGCGAAGATCTGCTCCACGGCGGCCTTGGAGGCCTTGGCCTGGTTGGCCACCTCCGCGTTGATGCCCCGGTTCACCTCGTTGCGCACGCTTTTCATGACGCGGGCGTCCTCGATCTTCAGCGCCGAGGCATGAGCCTGGGTGAAGGTCAGGAAGTCGGCGATGTGGGCGCCGCTCTTCAGGTAGACCATGTAGGAGTTGCGCCGCTGCATGACCCGGGCGTGGATGCCCTTCATGGCCATGAGCTCCACCATGCCCTGGGCAAGCTGCTCCTGCTCCACCGTGATCTCGAAATGGTAGTTGCCCCGCGGGTCGGACACGAACCCCGATCCCAGGAAGGCGCCCCGCAGGTACGCCGCCGCGCAGCACAGCTTGGCCACCAGGTCGGGCTTGATCCCCGTGTACAGGCCGCCGTCGGGTTTGAGGATTCCCAGGTCTATGAGCGCCTCGGGGAGTCCGGGCTGCATGGGTACGCGCACCAGGTAGTTGGGAGTCTTGTGCAGCACGCTGCGGCGGAAGGTCACGCTGGTCTTGAGGTCGTAGATCTCATGGAGCAGCTTCACCGCCAGACGGGCGGCGGGGTTGACCTCGGTGGCGATCTCCAGCCCGTACCGGCCCTTGCCTGAATAGAGCAGCGTGCCCTCGATGTGAACCAACGCCGCCAAGGTGGCCTTGGCGCAGTGGGAGCACTCGGGCTCGCAGCGAGCCATCTCGTCCTTTACCTCAGAGGTAAACGACATAGCGTCATCACTCCCCTCAGCGCATCCTGCAGGGCCTGCGGGTCGTGCCAGGTGGGGCGGCGGGAATCGCACAGGCTGCGGGCCACCACCACGGGGCCGCTCTTCTGAATGGCCACCGCGTCCTCGTAGGATATGCGCACGCGGCTAACCCCCTGGGGCTGCTCCGGAGCCGCTTCGCCAAAGGGGTCCTGGGGCGCATCGGGCCTGAGCTCCCGGTCGGAATGGACCAGCATGTAGTCCACCAGCCCCTCCATGCCGTGACGGTACAGGGCCTCCAGATGCTCCTTGGCGGAAAGGCCGGAGGTTTCGCCCTGCACGTCGGCCAAACCGCACACGAACAGCACCTTTCCCCTGCTGCGGGCAATGGCATCCACGATCCCCGGCACCAGCAGGTTAGGGATGATGGACGTGAACAGGGACCCCGGCCCCAGTACCACCAGGTCCGCCTCCTCGATAGCCCGAACCGCAGGCGCGTAGGGGGCGATGGCCTCCTGCAGGCCCTGCTCGGATTTGAGCCACACCCGATCCAAGGCGGTCTGGGAATGGCAGGCGATAGCCTGGCCGTCCAGCACGGCCCCATCGGCGGTACGTGCGGAAAGGGTCACGTGATCCAGAGTGGAGGGGTACACGTGTCCCCGGGCGCTCAGAAGCCGCTCGCACACGTCAATGGCCTCGGGGAAGCTGTTGCAGGCATCCTCCAGGGCCGCCAGCATCAGGTTGCCCAAGGTGTGGTTGAGGGCAAACGAAAAGCGCATCTTGAAGGCGCGGGTCAACGGGTCCTCGGGATCGGCGGCCATGGCTGCCAGGCACTTGCGAATGTCTCCCGGGGGCGTGACCCGGGCTTCCTGGCGCATGAGCCCGGTGGAGCCGCCGTCATCGGCCATGGCCACCACGGCACTGGTGGTCACCCCCAGGGAAAGCAGGGCGCGAATGGACATGGGCGCACCGGTGCCGCCGCCAATGACCACGCAGCGGATGTGCTGGTTGCGCTGATCATGGCCCGCTGCCCCCAAGGCGGTAAAGCCCTGGGTGTTGGAAGGATCGGTGGCAAAGGGACGGTCCGCCACGTGCTTCTGAGGCGTCGGACGGTGTCGATGCGCTTGGTCGGAGCCGTCAGGACGGGCAAAGGGCAGGCTCAGCCCGGAAAGGGGTTTCTTGGGCATGGGAACCTACTTTTCCGCCAGCTTCAGATCCCGATGGGCCACGCTGACCCGGTAGCCCTGGGACTTCAGGTAGTCCCCCGTGGCCTCCGCCAGCGCAACGCTTCGGTGCTGGCCGCCGGTACACCCCACGGCAATGGCCAGCTGCTGCTTTCCCTCCTTCACGTATCCCGGCATCAGCACGTCCAGCAGGGCCTTCCAACGGCTCAAGAACTCCTCGGTTTCCTGTCTGAACATGACGAAGTCCCTCACCGGCGCATCCAATCCCGTCAGGGAGCGCAGCGCCGGATCGTAGTAAGGGTTGGGCAGGAAGCGCACGTCCATGACCATGTCGGCATCAAGGGCGGCGCCATGCTTGAAGCCGAAGGAGTACACGGTCACGGAAAGGCCCTGACGCTGTTCGCCGGTGTAGAAGTACTGGCGCAGCTGGGTCCGAAGGGCCTGCGGCAGCATGTCCGTGGTGTCGATGACGTAATGGGCGCTCTCCCGCAGGGTGTACAGCAGGCTGCGCTCCTTCTGTATGCCCTGGGCAATGGTCTGACCGTCTTCGCACAGGGGATGACGGCGTCGAGAGGACTTGTAGCGGGCCACCAGCTTTTCGTCCGCGGCGTCAAGGAACACGATCTTGAAATCCACGCCCTTGCTGCGCAGCTCGGCGATCTGGTCCGCCAGGGCCTGGAAGAAGGCACGGTTGCGCGCGTCGCAGACCACGGCAAGCCGCTGGCCCTGCTCCTTTGCCCCGCACTGTCCCTTCAGGGCCATCACGTCCCCGATGAGGCCGGCAGGCAGGTTGTCGATGCAGAAGTAGCCCAGGTCCTCGAACACGTGCATGGCCTCGGTGCGGCCCGCACCGCTCATGCCGGTCAGAATCACCAGCTCAGGGGCGGCCTTGATCTTATCCTCGGAAATGACCTCGTTAGTCAGGTCGGAAACTGCGGGCTCCATCACAGGTCCTCCTTCTTCGCGTTTTCCTCATTATATTGCTGCAAGACCAGGTACAGCTCCTGGGCAACGTGTTCCGGCAGGACCTTGGACTCCCTGATCTGCTCAAAGCTTGCCTGGCGAAGGCGCTTGAAGCTCTTGAAGTGCTTCATCAGGGCTTTCTTGCGCACGGGACCCAGTCCCGCCACATCGTCCAACACCGATGCGGTCATGCCCTTGCCCCGCAGCTCCCGATGGTAGGTGATGGCGAAGCGGTGGGCTTCGTCACGCACCTGCTTCACCAGGTACAGGCTGGCCGAACCGCCGGGCAGGACCACCGGGCCGCTGTCCTGCCAGGGCACGAACAGCTCCTCGTCCCGCTTGGCCAGGCCCGCAATGCAGATGTCGTCCACGCCCAGACGTTCGAACATCTCCAAGGCGGCGGAAAGCTGGGGCTTGCCGCCGTCAAGGATGATCAGATCGGGCTTGCTGCCAAAGCGCTGGTCGGCCATGCGCTCCGGGGCGTACCTGCGGCTCATGACCTCCTGCATGGAAAGGAAGTCGTTGGCTTCGTCCAAGGGGGTCTTGATCTTGAACCGGCGGTACTGGTTCTTGTCCGGCTTGCCGTTGGTGAACACCACCATGGAAGCCACCGTGTAGCTGCCGTGGATGGTGGAGATGTCAAAGCATTCGATGCGCAGGGGCGGGCGGTCCATGGCAAGTGCGCTTTCCAGCTGAAGCAGCGCCTGGTTGGTGCGCTTGTCGTCGTAGTTGGTGCGCACCCGGTAGCGCATGAGGGTGTGCTTGGCATTGGTCTCTGCCATGGCCACCAGATCGGCCTTTTCGCCCTTCTTGGGAGCAGTCAGGCGCACCTTGGCGCCATGGGAGCTGGCAAGACGCTGGGTAAGCCAGGCCTCCATGGCCTCCACGTCCTCCGGCAGGGAACGCAATATGACCTCGTGGGGAATGCTGGTGGTGGTCTGGTAGTAGCGCAGCAGGAACATGTGGACCAGGTCTTCGTCAGGCACGTCGGAGCCGCGGTTCAAGATGAACTCATTGGAGTTGATGATGCGGCCCTCCCGCACCATGAGCACATGGACTCCGGCAATGCCCACGTCCCGGAACAGGCCCACCACGTCGGCGTTCAGATTGCGTTGGGAGACCACGTGCTGTTTGCTGGCCAGGGAATGAATGGTGTCGATGCGCTGCTTCACCCGTCCTGCCCGCTCGAAGTCCAGATCGGCGGCGGCTTCCTGCATCTCCTGGGTCAGCTCGTCCACGAACTCCTGATGATGCCCGGCCAGGAAGCGTTCCACCCGCGCTACGTTGAGGGCGTACTCCTGGGGGGTGCACATGCCGCAGCAGGCGCCGGGCCCCAGGCCCACGTGGGCGTCGAAGCAGGGGCGCACGGTGCCATCGGTGGTCAGGAAGGGCAGGGCGTCCTTGCTCTGAAGCTTGCGGTTGAGCTGGCGCCAGTCAGCGCAGCTGGCGGAGCAGATGGGCACGATCTTGCGGACTATGTCCACCATCTCCCGAGCGGCGCGGCTGTTGGTATAGGGGCCGAAGTACCGGGTGCCGGGCTTGCGCTTTTCCCGGGTGTACTTGATGGCCGGGAACGTATCCTGCTTGGTCAGGGCTATGAAGGGATAGGATTTGTCGTCCTTAAAGTCCGCGTTGAAGTACGGGGCGTGCTGCTCGATCAGGTTGCGCTCCAGCACCAGAGCTTCGTGCTCGTTACTTACCACCAGGTAGTCAAAGGAATGGATCTGATCTACCAGCAGGGGGATTTTGGCCCGCTCGTCCTGGAAGTTCACGTACTGGCGCATGCGGGCCCGCAGCTGCTTGGCCTTGCCCACGTACAGCACGGTGCCCTCACGGTCCTTCCACAGATACACTCCGGGAAGGGTGGGGACGCTGTTGAGCTGGCGCTTCAGCCGCTCCACCTTTTCCTGCAGGGACTCCGAAGGCTCGACGCTCGTCCCTCCCTGCTCCTCGGACTCCGTTTCCCGATCTTGGAATTCCATGGCGGCCTTATGCCAGCAGCCGACGAACGGCGTCCTCGAAGGCCGCGATCAGCGCATCTGCCTGATCTGCCTGGGGCTTCTTGGCGAACAGGTACGCCTTGATCTTGGGCTCGGTGCCGCTGGGACGCACGATCACCTTGTTGCCCCCCTCCAGGTGCAGCTCCACCACGTCTGCCGCGGGAAGCTGCTGGGGGCCGTCCCCCGGCCGCAGCGGACCTACGAAGGGCATGCTTGCGCCCTGGGCGTAGTCCACCACCCGCTCCACCGCAAGACCCGCAAGCTGGGAGGGAGGGTTGCCGTGAAGCATGCCCATGATGCGATCCATGTCCTGGGCGCCGGCAGCTCCGGGATAGCTGAGCGAAAGGGTTTTGTTGCGATAGTAGCCGTAGCGCTGGTAGAGCTCATCGACCGCCTGAATCAGGTCAAGGCCCCGAGCCTGGTTCCACCGGGCCATCTGCACGATGAGCATGCTGGCCACCACCGCGTCCTTGTCCCGCACATGGGTGCCGGCCAGGTATCCATAGCTTTCCTCGAAGCCGAACAGGAAGCGCTGGGACTGCCCCGCAGCCTCAAGCAGGCCGATCTGCTCGCCAATGTACTTGAACCCGGTCAGGGTCCTGCGCAGCTGGAAGCCGTAGTCCTGGGCCATAGCGTCGATCATGGCACTGGAAACGATGGTGGTCACCACCACGGAGTCGTCCAGGGAAAGCCCCAGCTCCCGCTTGCGAGCGCACAGATAGTCAAGGAGCAGCGCGCCCATCTCATTGCCGGAGACCAGCTGGTACTCTCCGTTATGGCGCGCAGCTATTCCCACGCGGTCGGCGTCGGGGTCGGTGGCAAGAAGCAGGTAGGGCTTCGTCTCCTCGCAACGGCGAAGGCCCAGCTCAAGGGCCTCTCGAATCTCGGGATTGGGATACGGGCAGGTGGGGAAGGTGCCGTCGGGCTGGCTCTGCTCGGGAACCACGTCCAGGTCGGGAATGCCGATGCGCTCCAGTATGGCGCTGACGCACTCCAGACCGGTTCCGTTCAAGGGCGTGTACACCAGGGAAAGGTCCGTCTTGCGGGACTGCGCGGGCTCAAGGTCCACGGCGGCTACTGCGTCCACGAAGGCGCCGATCACGTCCTCCCCGATCCACTGGATCATGCCCGCTTCCACCGCCTGGTCAAAGTCCACGGTCTTCACCTGGGTGAAGGGGTCGGTGCGGTCGATGGCTTCCTGGATAGCCTTTGCTGCCTGGGTGGTGATCTGGCATCCATCAGGACCGTAGGCCTTGTAGCCGTTGTAGGCGGAGGGGTTGTGGCTAGCCGTCATGTTCACGCCGGCGCTGCATCCCAGGTAGCGCACGGCAAAGGAAAGGGCCGGGGTGGGCTCGATCCGAGGGTACAGGTAGGCCTTCACGCCGTTGGCCGCTAGCACGCTGGCGCACACCTGCACGAACTCCTGCCCCCGCAGACGGCTGTCGCGGGCAATGGCCACCGAAGGCTCGGAGAAGGTGGCGTTCAGGTAGTCCGCCAGACCCTGCGTAGCCTTGCCCACGGTGTACTCGTTCATGCGGTTGGGGCCCAGGCCCAGGATGCCCCGCAAGCCGGCGGTGCCGAACTCCAGCTCCTTGCGGAAGGCGTCCGCCAGCTCATCAGGACGCTTGGCCAGATCGTCCAGCTCCGCCAGCTGGTCTCCCCCCACGTTCTTGAGCCAGTACTGGTAGGTCTCCTGAATGCCCATGGCTTATCCTTTCAGCTCGTTCAGGCCTATGAACAGGTATTACTATACTCCCCCGCCACTAGAAACGGGCGCACTCCCCCGCCGCGTAGCGGGCCTTCACAATGTCCCTGCGGATGGTGGCAAAGGCCACGTCCTCCCCCTGCTCCGCAAGCAGGGTCAACATGCGCACCAGAAGCGCGGCGCTGTCCGGGTGCACGAAATCAGCATCCTTTCCCTGCTGGAAGTATTCCAAGGCGCTGGAATCGGTGTAGTCGCTTCCCAGGTACACCTTGCAGGCGGCAACCCGATCGCAGAACATCTCCACGATGTAGCGGGTGGGCATGGGTTTTCCCACCCAGCGGGGATCGTCGGGACCCGCCAGGTCCATCCAGTATTCGAAGTGATGCCGGTTTCGCCCCTTATGATGGCACCACGCCTCGGAAACGCCCTGCACCCGGCGCTCCACCGCATTGGGGCTGCGCACGCCAGTGTAGAAGCGCACACCGGTCATGAACTCCGTGGGAGTGTACTTGGAAAGATCGTGAAGCAGGCCCTGCTTGTACAGCCCCACCTTGAAGCAGTGGACCATGACCAGCATCTTGTGCTTGGTGATGGTGCGAAGATGCCCCCAGGCCTTCGCCCATGTGGGGGGATAGTCGGCCAGGTCGTTGGACTCATCGGAAAAGCGCTGCTTCCCCATGGGCTACATCAGCCCCTCGAAGGGAAGACGCACCTCCGCGAAGTCAGGAGAGCCGCTTTCCGTCTTGCCAATCCAGAAGCTGGTGCCGTCTTCCATCTGGAACTCCACGTACAGCACCCCTGCAAGCACCTGGGCAGATACCGGCTTGAGCAGATGGCCCGAGGCGATAGTGACCACCTTGGCTCCTCCCAGCTCGCGGGTGCCCCGCAGGTCCTCCACGGTCTTCAGGAACCCTTCCCGGGGAAGCTGGTACCCGGGAACAAGGGAGTAGCAGATGTTGGTCGCGGTCTGGTCCTGGGGAACCACGGTCCCGTCGTCGTTCACCTGGAAGGTGAAGTCACAGGAAAAGCCGCTGCCCAGCAGGTAGCTGCGAAGATTCGTCCGAACGGTCAAGGTGGTGCCGCTCACGGAGTGCACGTTGGCGAAGGGGTTCTGCCCGCAGGACGGGTCGAAGAGACTCTGATAGTCAAGAACGGGCTGAAGATTGTTTTCGCCCAGAAGGTACAGCGAGTTCACCAGATCCACGTCCATGGCGTTCACAC
>JAQXGX010000128.1 GCA_029006935.1 Eggerthellales bacterium
GAAGGCGGGTTGGATGACCCAGGAGTTTGACCGAGGATTTTCCAAGCTCATCTTGAACGCCGTGCTTCCCTGCATGATCTTGGGCTCGGTCCTGGACGCGGAAACCCTGCCCACCATGGAGCAGATGATCACCATGTTCGCCTTCGGAACCCTGAGCTACGTGGTCATGCTGGCGGTGGGCATGGCGATGACCTTTGCCATGCGCATATCCCACGGCCACCGCGGCGTGTTTCGCTACATGATGCTCTTCGGCAACGTGGGGTTCATCGGCTTCCCGGTGATCACCGCCATCTTCGGCCCTGAGGCGCTGATCTACGCCAGCCTGTACCAGTTCCCCTTCAACTTCCTGGCCTATACCCTGGGCGCCTACTTCCTGACCCAGGACAACGAAAAGGGCGTGAAGGTGAAGGTCAGCCCCAAGGTCTTCCTTTCCCCGGCGGTGGTCTCCTGCGTGGTGGCGGTGGTGCTGACCGTGGCCGGCATCCACGGGGTGCCGGTGCTGGGCCCGGGCCTGGAGACCCTGGGCGGCATGACCACCCCTGGCGCGCTGCTGATCATAGGGTCGTCCCTGGCCAACCTGCCCCTGCGGGAGCTGGTGGGCGGTCCCCGGCTGTGGATGAGCGCGGCGGTGCGCCTGGTCATTACGCCCCTGCTGGTCATCCTCCTGTTCAGCCGCTTCGGGCTGGACCCCCTGATCCTGGGGGTCATCGTGATCCTGTGCGGCATGCCCGTGGCCACCAACGGCACCATGATGTGCTACGAGTACGGCGGTGACGCCAAGACCATGTCCCAGGGAACCTTCATCACCACGCTGTTCTGCCTGGTCACCATTCCGCTGCTCACCACGGTGCTCACCGCCTGCGGGTTCTAGGGAACGCGGCAAAAGGAAGCCGGCGCAGGGGCGCGGACCCAAAGCGCGATGCGCTTCCGAGGACGCGAGCACCCCAAGGCGACCCTGCCTGCAACCGCAACCAGCCCGTCAGCACCTCGCGCGTGCAAAAGACGGCCGGCAGGCACGCCCTCTGCGCACGCTGCCGACCGTCCCCGATCCTTTCGCCCTGCTATGCCCTTGCTACCTGCAGGCCAGATACAGCTTTTCCGGGAAGATGTGGATCCACAGCTCCTCCCCTTCCTCGGGCATGCCCTCGGGTTCTCCGTCCACCTTGCTGATGCGCCAGAACAGGTGCTGGTGGAGGAAGCGCATCTCGTCGTCGGTGCGGTCCACCGCCCGCTCCGCGCGCTCGCTGCGGTCCAGGAAGCCCAGAAGGATGGTACGGTCGAAGCGGGAGTCGCTGACGCGGTCCGCCCGCATGCGGAAGTTGTTGGGGCCCGGGCCGTCCGCCCGGCGGATGCTGTAGGCGCGCACGCCCACGCTCTTCACGTCGTCGGGCACGTCCACCGCCGTCTGCAGGTCCACGCCCCAGCGCGGCACCCGCACCAAGCGGGGGCCGGACTTGCGCGCGTCGGTTACGTTCTTGCAGCCGGAAAGCTTGATGCCCGCCGTGGACTGGGGATTGTTCACCAGCTCCCGGGAGGTGTTCATCTCCACGATCTTGCCTTCCTCCACCACCGCGATGCGGTCGCAGAAGCGCAGAGCCTCATCGATGTCGTGGCTCACGTACAGGATGGTGCCCTCGAAGGCGTCGAACAGGCTGACCAGGTTCTGCTCCAGCACGCTCTTCAGGTGGGCGTCCAGCGCGCTGAAGGGCTCGTCCAGCATCAGAATGCCCGGCTTGGCCGCCAGCATGCGGGCCAGGGCCACGCGCTGCTGCTGTCCGCCGGAAAGCTGGCCGGGGTAGCGGTCGTCAAAGCCCTGCAGGCCGAAGCGCTTCAGCTCCGCGGCAACGATCTGGTCCCGCTGGGCCTTGGGGACGTCCCGGCCTATGCCCGCTCCCACGTTGTCCTTCACCGTGAGGTTGGGGAACAGCTGGTAGTTCTGGAACAGCAGGGCGGTCTTGCGCTGCTGGGGGCTCAGGTTGATCTTGCGCTCGGAGTCGAAGAACACCTGGCCGTTCACCACGATGCGCCCTTCGTCGGGGGTTTCCACCCCGGCCACGCAGCGCAGCGTGAAGCTCTTGCCGCAGCCCGATGCCCCCAGAAAGCCCACGGTCTCTGAGCCGGCGGTGAAGTCCACGTCCAGGTCGAAGGTGGCCAGCTTCTTGCGAATGCTCACCTCAAGGCTCACAGGCGGCCTCCTTTCCCCTGATCGTCGATTTCGCCCGAAAGCTGATGCTCCGAGCCCGCAGCGTCTGCCGGCTCTTTGAGGCCCTGGTCAGAGCCCTGGTTCTTGCACTGGCATTGATCGGCGTCACTGCAGCCGCAGGTCTGCTTGGGCGCCAGGCCCTTGGACTTGCGCATGCTCTTGCCGTGGGCGGGGCTTCTGCGGTAGTTCTGCACGTGGGCCGAGTACAGGTTTATGAACAGGATCACCAGGAAGCTGATGAATATGACCACGATCACCCAGAAGATGGCCACGTCCGTGTTGCCGCCCATCCAGCTGTAGAAGATGGCCAGGGGCATGGTCTGGGTCACGCCAGCGTAGTTGCCCGCCACGAACAGGGTGGCGCCGAACTCGCCCATGGCGCGGGCAAAGGCCAGCACGGTGCCGGCGGCGATGGAGGGCCAGGCGTTGGGCATCATGAGGCGGGTGAAGATGCGGATCTCGGACCAGCCCAGGGTGCGGGCGGCATCCAGCATGTTGGCGTCCAGGGCCTCGAAGGCGCCCAGGGCCGTGCGGTACATGAGCGGGAAGCCCACCACCACGGCGGCGATGACCGCCGCAGGCCAGCTGAACACCAGCTCGATGCCATGGTCGATGAGCCAGCGGCCCACCGCCGTGGACTGGCCGAAGAGCAGGAGCAGCAAAAAGCCGCAGACCGTGGGAGGAAGCACCATGGGAATGGTGAAGATGGAGTCCAGGATGCTCTTCCAGCGGCTGCGCACGTGCATGGAGCGCCAAGCAGCAACCAGGCCCAGGCTGAAGATGAAGATCATGGCCACGCCGGCGGTCTTCAGCGAAACCCACAGGGGCCGATAGTCAAGGTGCTCCGGATCCAGGAAGTCGCAGACCTGCTGGAACCAGGTCTTTTCCGCCGCCACCTCGGTCTGGTCGGCGGTCTTCAGGGTGAACAGGTCGCAGAAGCGGGCGGCTTCCTTGTCCTTCTTCTTGCCGTCGGCGGTGCAGGTCACGTAGTAGTAGTCGGGCTCGATTTCCTGGGCAAAGCGATAGCGGAAGGCGCCGTTTCGGTACTCCAGGTCGCTCACGTACTCGTAGGGCAGCTCCAGGGTGTCCAGGGGCGCTCCGCCTCGGGCGATGCCCCGGTCCAGCTGCTCCATGAGGGACTGGAGGGCTTCGGCCTGCTGCTCATTGGCGGGATCGAACCCTACCCGCGCCGCCACCGCTTCGGGCACGTAGACCAGAATGCGGTCGGGGGTGACCAGGGCCGTCACGCTTTCGGCCTTGTCCTTTCCCAGGGGGAAGGCGTAGCCGAAGTCCTTGTCCTCGTAGGTCTTGCTGGACCCGATCTGCAGACGCTCGAACTCGCTTATCCCCAGGTTGGTGGCCTCGTCCACGGCGGAGGTGGGCGCGTCATCCGCGGGAGCTGCAAGGGCCCGGGCGGGCATCAGCAGGGCCAAAGCCGCCAGCAGCACGGCAAAGGCCAGGGCCAGCAGCGCGTACGCTGCCTTTGGCCCTGATGCGGCCCTTGACCCGAGCCCCGTCATTGTCTGGGAAGAATGGTTGCCCACGCTTCGTCCTTTCCTGCTACTGCGCAAGGCGTATGGCCGC
>JAQXGX010000129.1 GCA_029006935.1 Eggerthellales bacterium
GGAAGCGCCGACCAGCGTGCCTCCCGCCAGCTCCCAGATGTTGGCAAAGCTTCCCATGCCGGCAACCACCCGCTCGGTGCTCGTCACCGTCACCGTACGACCCAGGTCATCGGTGAACGTGCGCTCGGAAGCTACCTGACCTGCATGGTTCGACGCATCTTCCCCCTGCTGGTTGCCGCCGCATCCCGCCAGGGCAAGGGCGCCCAGGACCAAGGCCAGGGCAAGCCCCAGGGCAATGACCCGCTTCGTCTTCTTCGTTCTCTGATTCCTCATGGTCTTCCTTTCTGTTCTTGCGATTCGCTTAGGCTCATGGGCTCAACTCCCGGCGCCCCCCAACCCCGCTTAGGGAAATCAGCAGGCCTAGGCAGCGTTGGAAGCCCAGCCCCTACAGGTCCTGGGCCAGCTCACGCCCGTGCAGGCAGTAGTCGTCCTGGGCCAGAATGTTGCCGTCGTGGTAGTAGGCGGCGCGGGCGCGGCATCCGCCGCACAGGTCCCGATAATCGCAGACGCCGCAGGAACCGCCGTACTCTTTGGTCCGCAGCTGCTGGAACACCGGGCTTTCACGCCAGATCTGGTCGAAGGGAGCCGCGCGCACGTCGCCCGCCTCCTGGGTCATGTACGCGCAGGCCCGCACGATTCCCTGGCTGCCCACCACGCAGTAGGTCAGCCCCGCCAAGCAGCCTCGGGAGTAGCGGGTGTCCACGTCCAGCTGGCGGGCGATGCGCATGAACTGGGGAGCGCAGGTGGGCTTCACGTCAATGCTCAGCTCCTGGGACTTGAGCATGATTTGCCGCAGCAGCTCTTCGTTCTGCGCCACGTCAAGGGCATCTGCTTGGATGTTTTCGCCGCGGCCCACGGGCACCAGGAAGAAGATCGAGTGGTTGCTGGCGCCAATCTGCTCGGCAAAGTCGGAGATGAGGCACACCTCCTCCCTGTTCCAGTCGACCACCGTGGTGTGGATCTGGAAGGGCAGCCCGGCTTCCCTGCAGGCCTCGATTCCCGCAAGGGTCTGGGCATGGGCCCCCTCAACGCCGCGGAACTGGTCGTGCTTTTCGGGGTCAAGGCTGTCGATGCTGATGCCCATGGCAGCGGCGCCGGCGTCCTTGAGCTTCTTCGCCACCTGGGGGGTTATAAGCGTGCCGTTAGTGCCGAACACCGGCCGCAGGCCGCAGGAAGCGGCGTGGGCGACCAGCTGGAAGATATCGTCGCGCAGAAGAGGCTCACCGCCGCTAAAGATCATGACCCTGAAGCCTGCCTGCGCGATCTGCTCGATCATGGCCTTGGCCTCGTAGGTGGTTAGTTCGTTACTCTGGCATTCGCTGGCATCCTGGTAGCAGTGGGCGCACTTCAGGTTGCAGCGGTTCGTTGTCATCCACGATACGATCATGGGTCCCCCTTGTGCTTGCGTTCAAACATCGGGGACAGACTCTACCCAACGACGCTAGGTCATGGTCAAGGGAATTATTTCCTCATTTCGTCCAACGCATCCTGCAGAAAGCTTAGCGTGCGACGCTGAATGCCGGCGTAGAAGTCGCGGCCGTACTGCTTGGGACCCGAGCTTCGCTGGTGAGCAAGGCGCTTCAGACCCGCCAGGGCATGGGTCATGCCGCCCAGATCTGCAAAGCGCTGGGCCAGATCACGGGCACGCTGGTCGGTAACCAGCACGCCGTCGTGCATGGCTTCGATGGTGTCCCCCATGAGCTGGTGCCAGCACGTCACCTCATCGCGGGTGAGCTCGGGGACGGAGGCTTGCGGATGCGCGGCGTGCTCCCCCGAGATGGCGAACCAGAGCACGTCCTCACGCTGCTGGACGCTGCCGACCGTTTCAGCAAGCCTGCCCCAATCCACGGAGTCATCCTGGTCCAGGTTTCGGCGAAGGCCCTGCAACACGTTCAGGTTGCGCAGCACCTCGGCGCTTTCCCGCTCCAGCTCCTGTTCGCGACGGCACAGCGCCGCAGACAGCTCTTCAGCGGCGTCAGATCCTTCGCCCTGCTGAATCTGCGAAAGGGAAAGGCCCAGATACTTCAGGGTCAGAATGCGATACAGCCGCTCCTCATCGGCAGCGGAGTACAGGCGCAGGTTCTGCTCCCCCTTGCAGGTGGGATGCAGCAGACCGCGCTGGTCGTAGTACTGGATGGTGCGAACCGTCACGCCCACGCGGGCTGCAAGCTCGCCCACCGTCATGTAGGGCT
>JAQXGX010000130.1 GCA_029006935.1 Eggerthellales bacterium
GCTTGTTGCGGCACTGGCTGCAGCATGCTTTGCCTTTGCGCTGACATTGGGTGCCGGCACCGCCTTTGGCCTGGTGCATCCGGTGCCGGATACGTCCCAGAAGGGCTCGGCCACTATTGAGCTGGTTTCCACGTCCGGCAAGGCTGAGTCCGGTGCGGAGCTGACCCTGTACCGTGTGGCCGACGTTGCGTCTGACGACGGCGACTTTATTTGGGGGCTTTCGGCTGACTTTGCTTCTTCCGGCGTTGATCTTACGGACATTGCTGCTCCTGAGACCGCGCGGGCGCTGGCAAAGGCAGCTTCTGGCAAGAAGGCCTACCAGGTAGTGACCACCAATGCTGCTGGCAAGGTGGTGGCAAAGGATCTGGAAGTGGGCGCTTATCTGGTGGTTCAGGAAAAGAACCCCCAGGGCTTTGTGCGCATGACCCCCTTTGTGTTCACCATTCCCGCCTATGAGGAAGCCGAGGGCACTCCGGAAGGCTATGGCGAGTACCTGTATGACGTGGTCGCCACCCCCAAGGTTCTTCCCGTGGGCGAGGTCCAGGGCGATGAAGGCGAGGAGGGGGATGACCCCAGCGGTAACGGCGGCACGCATCAGCTTGGCGACGAGGGCCAGACCTACCTTCCCCAGACCGGTCAGTTGTGGTGGCCCGTTCCCGTGCTTCTGCTGCTGGGTATTGGTATGATTGCCTTCGGAGTACGTCGTAAGCGTAAGGGCCAGACGGAGGAGTAAGTGGCTGCACCGCGCGAGCGCTTTAGCATATTCGTGGCTTTGGGGCTGCTGCTTGTTGCGGCAGCCCTGTGCTTGACTGCCTACAACCTGTGGGAAAGCTGGGATGCGGGCAAGCGCAGCCAGCAGGTGGTCGAGCAGTTGGATGCTTCCATTGGCGACTACCGCGACGGCCAGGCCTTTGGACAGAAGATGCCCGTTTCCAAGGTGGACGGCCATGAATACCTGGGCATTCTGAGCATTCCCGAGCTTGACCTGACCCTTCCGGTCATGAAGGACTGGGACTACAACAACCTGCGCATAAGCCCCTGCCGCTATTCCGGCAACTACTACGACGATGACATGGTGGTGTGTGCTCACAACTACATTTCTCATTTTCGTGCCCTGCAGACTATTCGCATTGGGGTGGAGGTGCGCTTTACCAACGTCAAGGGCGAGGTGTTCCGCTACGTGGTTACCAATCGGGAAACCGTTGAGCCCACCAGCATTGACTTCATGATCAAGAACCTGAACAACTCCACCGAAGGATTTGCCGGCAGCTGGGATCTTTCCCTATTCACGTGCCAGCCCGGCGGCGCCACGCGCTGCGCGGTTCGCTGCTCCCGGGTTAAGTAGCGGCTGCTGCGGCGCGGGAGCGGCCCGGCGGGGTTTTCGCCCTGATTTTCGCCCGAGTTGTGGCCCGATCTTTCGCCCGCCTTTTCGCCCTGCTTTTAACCCGCCGGTTGACGGGGTTGGGTGTACTATCAGTCGCAGAATCGGCCACCAAAGGGGGAGTTATGTGCGCGCACACCTTCACGTTCATGGGCACCGGCGCCGGATGCGGCGTGCCGGCGTTCTTCTGCACCTGTCCTGCATGCCAGGAGGCTCGGGCCGAGCCGCGGGCGCGTCGCGGTGACTGCGGCGTTATGGTGCGGGGTGCTGAGTCGGGATCGGTGCTGCTCATAGATACGCCGCCCGACACGCGCCACCAGCTCATCCGGGAAGGCGTGCATCAGGTCGATCAGCTGCTGCTGACCCATTGCCATTCCGACCATATTTCCGGCCTGTGCGAGATGGAGTACATGATTCAGCTGCGCACCAAGCAGAACCTGCCGGTCTACGCCAGCGACATCACGGTCATGGAGGTGGCGCATGAGTTCCATTACATGACCTATGGCCTGGACTTTTTTGGGCTGGAGCCGTTCCAGACGCACGAGTTCGACGGCGTTCGCTACACCGCGCTGCCGGTTACTCACGCGCCGGGGACGTACGGGTACCTGATCGAGACCGATCAGACGCGCCTGTTCTACGCCAGCGACACCGGGCGGCTGCCTGAGGAAACGCGCGAGCGCATTCGGGGGGTGGACGTGCTGGCCATGGATGCCACCTATTGGAAGGAGTGCCCGTGCCCGCAGTCGCACCACAGCGTGCAGGAGTGTATCCAGGAAGGCCTTGAGCTGGGGGCGGGGAAGATTTTCCTGACCCATTTGTGCATGCACTACGCCGAACCTGTAACCTTGGTGGAGCTGGAGGAGTTCTGTCGGCAGTTCGATGGGCGCGTGGAGCCTGCTGCCGACGGTCTGTCCTTCCCCATTTAGCTGCGGCGCGGGGTGTTGCGCGGGGTTGCTGCGGGCTGCGATGGCGCGGGGCGGCCTGGTGCGGCGGTGCGGGGCTGCGGGGCGCGGGGCGGCCTGGTGCGCGTCAGTTTCGCCCCCTTTGCCACCGGTGTCCCCGGGTGTTGGCAATTCGCGCGGTTTTGCCACTTTCCCAGCCGGGCTCCGCCAAAGCGCGGGGCTTTACCACTTGCCCAGTCGGGCTCCGCCAAAGCGAGGGGCTTTACCACTCCGTCCTCTCTTCCCTTCGCCCGCCGCTGCCAAATCTGCCGGTATTGCCACTTTTCAAGCCGCCGGTTGGCAGAAATGACGTTGTTGCCACTCGCGAAGCCCCCATCCGCCAATTCAGCCGTTATTGCCACGGCTCAATCTCCCTCACCGGGGCAGAAATGACCCTGGCTGTACCATGGATGGGCGCCCAGGGGGTCTGAGGGCCCCCGCCACGCCTTCGCTTGTGGTAATAGCGTCAGAATTGTCAGCTCGCCCTCGGAAAAGTGGTAATAACGACTGAATTGACGGCAAACGTCTCTGCGGAGTGGTAACAACGGCGGAAATGGCAGCAGGCCCCTCGCAGAGTGGCAACAACGTCATAATTGTCAGCGAGAACCATCGACACACCCCACGAGATCGCCTTCCGCTCCCAGTTTTCGTTCGCACAATGCGGGGGTGCCATCGTGCGAACGATTCTGATGAGGCAAATCGTTCGCACCACGATGCTTTTTGGGTGAAACGGCCAAAAACCCGCATTGTGCGAACGATTTGAACCCGCCATTTCGTTCGCACAATGCGGGGGTGCCATCGTGCGAACGATTTTCGCCCTCCTATTCGTTCGCACAACGATAGGGGCCCATTGTGCGAACGATTAGCGGCCGCAATTTCGTACGTGCAACAGGGGTCCCGTAATACGAACGATTTTCGTCGCGCTTTTCGTTCGCGTATTGGAGGAGGCGCAGTACACAAACGATTCCTCAGCTTCAGCTCAAGGCGCTGGGTGTCAAAGCGACCCAAGAGTGCGTACGGCGAGGGGGCCCGATGACAAAACACCACAAGAGTGTGAACGGCCAGGGGTCCGCAGACCAAAACGGGCATAGATTGTGAACGCGTTTTCGGGAGAAACGGGCTTCGGACACGCCTCGAGGATGCGCCTCTCCTTCACTTCTCCTAGAATCCCCGTGTTTTTCCAGGTCAGAGGCTCGTTCGAGAAGCCGAATCTAATAGGATGCAATCTCTGTCTTGTCTTGGGAGGTTATCTG
>JAQXGX010000131.1 GCA_029006935.1 Eggerthellales bacterium
CACGTTTTCCGCCACGCAGTCGTACAGGACCACGTAGTCCTGGTGGTTCACCACCAGGCCGTAGTTCTTTTCCAGGTAGGAAAGGGTCGCCGGATACGCCCCCTCCACCGCGCAGCACTGCATGCTGCTGCGCAGCACGGCGCTGCGCACGGCTTCGCACCCGTTGGTCTTAGCAACGTCGGCAACGATGGCGTTGGCCAGCACCGCGCACAGCAGCATGACCGCCGCCATCAGTCCAACGGCAAGGGCGATGGTGCGGTTGCTGGTCTTGCGAGACGATGTTCTTGCAGCTTTCATGGGCAGCCTATCCGATGGAGGCCATGATGCCGATCAGCGGGAGCATGACCGCAATAAGGGTAGCGCCCACGGCAATGGTCAGCAGGGCGGCCAAAGCCGGCTCGATGCTGTCCAGCAGACCGTCGATGCGGATCACCGCTTCCTCGAAGAACTCGCCGGAAAGGCCCTGCAGCACCTCTTCGGTGGTGCCGCTGCGGCCTCCCACCAGCATCATGCGAGCATGGACGGGGTCGAACAGGGCGTTGTCGTAGATGGCCTGGGGCATGCTCTTGGGGTTGGCCTGGTTGATCATGTCGGCGAAGGTGGTTTCGGCGGCGGCGCGCAGCTGCGGGTGATCGGTCATGCCGATGGCACTTTCCATGGCCCGATCGGAGTTCACGCCTGCGGAAACGTACGTGGCCAGTACCGCGGTGAAGCGCGCCAGGGCCATCTGGTACATGGCGTCACGGCTCAGCGGGATCTTCTCCATGGCGCGGATGAGCTTCACGCGGCCGGAGCCACGGCTCATCATGGAGCAGGCAAAGGCCACCACCGTTGCAACGGCGGTCAGAGCCAGCGCCGCATAGCCAATGCCCATGAACAGGTTCACGTAGGCGAAACCGCTGGCCATGAAGTCGCCCGAAACGGAGTTGTACACGTTCACGAACACGGGAAGAATGACCAGCACCGTGAACACCAGTACGGCGGTCATGACCGCCAGCAGGCCGGCGGGGTAGCCCATGGCGCTGCGCAGCTTGGTGAACAGGCGGTTTTCCTCGCTGTAATAGGCGGCCAGAGCGTAGAGCACGTTCTCAAGGCGACCAGATTCTTCGCCCACGGAAACCATGTTCAGGGCATACTCGGGGAAGCTTCCCGTGCTGGCCATGGACTCCGCCAGGGAGCGGCCCTGAATGAGCTCGCGGTACAGGCGGTCGCACACGTTCTTGAACGTGCCTTCCTCGGTGTTGTCCGCCAGCAGGGTCACCGCCTCGTCGGTGGTGATTCCCGCGGCGACCATCATGGCCATGCCTTCGCAGAACACGCTCAGCGCGTCGCTATCGAGCAGCTTTGCCATTGGCCCTCCTTCATTCCTCGTGTTCTTGTGCAATCATACGTCATGGTCGTTCCTTCAGGTGCATCTGCGACTAATACGCATACTGTTCGTAATATTTCGTGTTGGCCGATCCTTCGCCCCCGCTGGCGCTGAAGGTGGTGTCAACCAGGGACCATTCCCCTGCGCGCACGTCCACTTGCACAGTGCGCCAAGATCCGTCCACGTAGACCAGGTTCCAGGCGTGAACGAAGTCGTCGGGCATCACCCGCCCCACAATCACCTTCGTAGGAATGCCCAGGCTGCGCAGCATCGCCGCCGTCAGACTGGCGTAGTCCGAGCAGATGCCCTGGCCTTCCCGAAGGGTGCGGTCAGGATTCGGCAGGTAGCCCGACTTGCCGTTGAGCTGGTCGGCCTTGTCCACGTCGTACTCGATGTTCTGGGTCACGTAGTCGAACACCGCCGCCAGCGCCTCCACCTGGGTGGAGCAGGATGCCGTGAGTTCCTGGGCCTTGGCCACGCATTGGCTGTTCTGGTCGTAGTCGCACCAACAGGAGGGGCGCAGGAACGGGGCGAACTCGCTTTCCAGCGTCACGTCCATAGTACCTGCGAAGGCTTCTGCGTAGCGGCTTCCGGAGGTGTTGCGCATGATAGCCAACCGATAGGTCCCATCGCCCGCAGTCAGCGGAAACACCGTCGGCGTGCCATCGTTGGGCAGGTCGAAGGTGCTCACAGCATCTTCGCAGGTCACGG
>JAQXGX010000132.1 GCA_029006935.1 Eggerthellales bacterium
ACGGCTGGAAGGAGTCGTCATGGCCGAAACAACCGCGTACTCGTGCCCGCAATGCCACGCCACCTTGAAGCTTGACCCGAAAACGGGGCTTCTGAACTGCGACTATTGCGGAGGATCCTTCGAGGCCGAGTCTGTGGAGGAGCGGGTCGATCAGGTAAGCTCCACGCGAAAGAAGACCGGGAAGTCATCAAGCGCAGCTGACCAGGACCGCGCGAAGGAAATAGCCGCTGCGAGCGAAGCAGGGCCGGCGGTGCGCACCGTGGACGAGTGGGAAACCCTCATCGCCAACGGCCAGGTGGAGCAGTTCGACGACGTGGTGGGATACACCTGCCCCAACTGCGGCGCCCAGGTGGTCTCCGACAAGGTGACGGTGGCCGCCAGCTGCCAGTACTGCGGCAGCTCCGTGGTGGTGGACCAGCGCCTGACCGGCGGCTTGAAGCCGGGCTACGTGATTCCCTTCCAGATCCAGGCCAAGGATCTGCCCCAGATGCTCACGGACTTCTACAAGGACAAGCCACTTCTGCCCAAGAACTTCTTCTACGAAAATCAGGTGGGCCAGGTCCAGGGCCTGTACGTGCCCTTCTGGCTCTACGACGGTCGGGTGGACGGATCGGCCACCTACACCGGCTCAACCTCCCGCGTCTACCTGAGCGGACGGGACCAGGTCACCGAAACCACCCACATGCGCTCTGACCGGGAAGGCCACGTGGATTTCCAGCGCATTCCCGTGGATGCTTCCGAGCGCATCGACGACGACCTGATGGATTCCATCGAGCCTTTCGACTACGAAAGCATGAAGCCCTTCATTCCCGCCTACCTGACGGGCTTTGTGGCGGAGCGCTTTGACCAGAGCCCGCGGCAGGTGCTCGAGCGCGCAAGCTCCCGTATGGAAACGACCGCCCGGAACATGTTCGCGTCAACGGTCAGCTATGCTGCCTCGCCCCAGACCAGCGTGTTCGAGGCGGTGAACGTTGCCGCCAGCTACGTGCTGCTGCCGGTGTATCTGTTCAACTGCAACTACAAGGGCACCCACTACCGCTACGCGGTGAACGGGCAAACGGGCAAGATCGTGGGCGAAGTTCCCACGGGCAAGCGGGAAAGCCGCACGGCGTTCCTGAAGGCCGCGGTTCCCTGGGTGGCTGCCGGCGTGGTCGCTCTGCTGGCATACCTGGCGCTTTCCTAGGAAGGGGTGTTGAACATGACGAACTTGACGTGCGATCGCCTGCGTGCTGGCAGGATCTGGATTGCGGCTGCGCTTCTGGCGCTGGTCCTGGGGGTGTGCAGTGCGGCGCCCGTGGCTGCGTGGGCAGCGCCGGATGGCGACCAGGCTTACCCTTCTGACGGCGGCTCCTCCCTTTCTACCGACGACCTGAGCTGGTACCCCAGCGACCCTTCCCAGTTCAAGGACTTCCATAGCAGCACAGCGCCCCGCGTGGTGGACAACGCCGACCTGCTGACCAATGCCGAAGAGGCTGAGCTGCTGGCGCACATAAACGACATGCGCGAGCGTTTGAACATGGATTTCGTCTTTGTTTCGGAGAACAGCTCCTACGGTCTGACCCGCCAGCAGTATGCGGCAGACTTCTACACTTTCAACGGCTATGGCGTGGGCGAAGACTTTGCGGGCGTGATCTACTTCGTGTGCATGGAGCCGGGCAACCGTGGGTTCTTCACGGCGGCTTGCGGCAGTGCTCAGGAGCTCATGACCGAGGACAACGTGAATGCCATGGACGATGCCACCATCGACCTGTTCAAGGACGGTGAGTACGGCAAGGCCATCGAGCTGCAGTTCAACAACCTGGACACGCTGTACACCGAAGGGGAGCTGCCCGTGGATCCGACTCCGCTGGCCATTGGCGGCGGCGGCCTGATTGCCTTCGGCCTGTTCTGGGGCACAACCAGCTTGGGGCGTAAGAAGAGACGCATGAGGACGGTGGCTCAGGCGGCCAATGCTCGTGATTATGTTGTGGGCGCCCCGGTGTTCACCGTGAACAGCGACGTGATCACCGGCACCAACGTGGTGCGTGTTCCCTACGTGGAGCCCAGCTCGGGTGATGGCGGAGGATCCAGCTTCTCGGGCGGCTTCGGTCCCAGCGGTGGCGGGGGAGGCCACTCCTTCAGCGGCGGTGGCCGTAGCTTCTAGACGCAACGCGCAGGTCCTGGTTCGGGGATGTGAGCCGGGGCCTGCGCTCTTCAATAGGAAAGGTGTTTCGTGCAGAAAGCGTACGGAGCGTACATCTGCGCTCTTCTTCTGCTGGGCAGCAACGGCTGCGTTGCCAGCTTGATTTCCCTGAACAGCTACGAGATCGTGTTCCTGCGCTGCCTTTTGGGAGCGCTGACCATGCTGGTCATGCTGGCGGTTATGGGTCGTGCCCTTGCGGCGGGTCAGCACAGGCGTGAGCTGGGCTTTCTGCTTCTTTCCGGCGCGGCGTTGGCAGGGAACTGGCTGTGCATGTACGAAGGCTACGTCCGTATTGGCGTGGGGGTGACCACGCTTTTGACCTACGTGGGCCCGGTGCTGGTCATGGCGCTTTCCCCGGTGCTGTTCAAGGAGCGGCTGAGGCCGGCCTGCGTGGTGGGCTTTGGGGTGGTGTTCGCCGGCGTGCTGCTGGTCAGCGGTTGCTCGGCGGAAGGCGCCCTGGATCTTGGGGGTCTTGCCCTGGGTGCGGGGGCGGCGGTGTTCTACCTGATCATGGTCACTTTCAGCAAGCAGGTGACCCACATCACCGGCGTGGAGAACTCCTTTCTGCAGATTCTGAGCACCCTGGCGGTCGTGGGGCTGTTTCTGCTGTTCAAGCAGGGGCCCGAGCTTGCCCTTGGCCAGGGGGACCTGCTGCCCGTGCTTTGGCTGGGCGTGATTAACACCGGCGTGGGGGTGTGCCTGTACTTCATAGGTGTGAACCGCCTGCCCGCTCAAAGCGTTGCGGTGTGCGGCTACCTGGAGGCCCTTTCCGCGGTGGTGTTCAGCGCCATCTTCCTGGGCGAGGCCATGAGCGGGCTGCAGGTGATGGGTGCGGCCATGATCTTGGGCGGCGCGGTGTTCTGCGAAGTGGTGCGGGCGCGGTCTGCCTGATCGGGGACGGGCGCGGCGTTGGTTCGCGGGCGTGGCTGCGAGTGGAATGCGGAGGCGGCCACGCGGGCGTGACGGCGCGAGCGGGTCCTTCGCTTTGGGACGGCTGTCGTTGTCGAGCGGGCCTTTCGCCCCTATGCGCATGTTTTGGGCCGGTGGACGTTTTGCCCTGGGGCGACGGCGGTTGCGTATAATGGAAAGCTACGTGTTCCGCCGAACGAAAGGGGCCAAAAATGAATTCGCGTTCGGTGCCGGTGGCGATTGCGTGCAGCGTGGTGGTTTCCGTGCTCACGTGTATCGTGGCGTTTCGGTGCTTGATCGACTACAGCTTCTTCCCCTTGGGGACCACTGCGTCCAGCATCGGCATGAGCTTTACCGCCCAGTCGTATATCCTGATCGCGGCCCTGG
This sequence comes from Eggerthellales bacterium, assembly GCA_029006935.1. Lineage (GTDB taxonomy): Bacteria > Actinomycetota > Coriobacteriia > Coriobacteriales > Eggerthellaceae > SUG1186. Next base: position 3,479 of record JAQXGX010000132.1, read on the forward strand.
TCTTGAGCGTGCTGTATGCGGCTTTTCTGTCCAAGGGCCGCGTGGCGCTGTCGGGGGCCATGGCGTTCATGGTCAGCCTGGCGGCTGCAGGGGTGAGCGTGAGCGGCTACGTGGGTATTCCTGTGGTGCAGGCGGTGGTGCTGGCGGTGCTGTTCGTGGGCGTGGTGTTCGTGTGCGCCCTGAAGCAGCCCGGCCCTGTTGAGCTGGGCGTTGCGCTGGTGTCAGGCGTGATGACGGCCTGCTTCGTCACCTTTGCGTACTACAGCTTCACCCACGAGCCCATGGAGCAGCTCCCCGAAGACTCCTTCAGCCCGCGGCAGATCACCCAGGCGGAGTGGCTGGACTGGGGCACCGATACCACCGCGGCGTGGGTGGTCAGCGTGGTGCGGCAGGAAGAGGCGCATCTGCTCATGACCGAGGGCGCTCCTGTGCATGCGGCC
>JAQXGX010000133.1 GCA_029006935.1 Eggerthellales bacterium
AAGATATCGCCCATGCCGCCGCCGAACAGGTCCTCCAGGTCAACGAAGCCGCTGCCGCCGTAGGGGCCGCCCGGTCCGCCTGCGCCGGGGATGGTGCCGAAGCGGTCATACTGAGCGCGCTTGTTGGGGTCGGAAAGGACGTCGTAGGCTTCGTTAAGCTCCTTGAACTTTTCCTCCGCATCCGGCTCCTTGTTCACGTCGGGATGAAGGGTGCGGGCCTTCTTGCGGAAGGCCTTCTTGATCTCTTCTGCAGATGCGTCCTTGGAAACCCCCAGGACTTCGTACAAGTCGTTTGCCATGCTTCTTGCTCTCTTTCATGTTCAATGCGTGCGGGCGGAAAGCCCGTTAGTTCCCTAGATATGGTCGGCGGCGGCAGCTTCAGGAGGCGCCTCGGACCGCTTGTCCTGGCTCGGCTCATCCCCCAGCGCGGAGCTTGCCACACGTACGGCGTTGATGACCCGGGAGTAGTCCATGCGGGTAGGGCCTATGACCGCCACGATGCCGGCGCTTTCGCCCCTGCCATACCGACTGGCCACTACCGACACCCCTTCCAAGCCCTTTGCCCGGTTCTCGTGTCCGATGGTGACGGAGGGTACGTCCTCGGAGGAGACATCGTCCAGGATGCTCATGAGCACCGTTTCGTCCTCCAGCACCTGGACCAGGGGCAACAGGGCGGCAGAGCGGGAAAACTCCGGCTGGGCCATGAGCCCGCGCATACCCACCCGGTGGGAGTGCTGATGGGCCGAGCTCTGCTTTCCCTGGCGAAGGCACGCTACCACCTGGTCCAAGACGGCCCGGATAAGGGGGTCTACCAAGGACTGGCGCAAGGCCGCCTGCAGGCCCTCCTCCAGCTCCTTTAGGCTCACACCTACCAGAAGCTGGTTCAGATAGCGCTGCGCGGCGGAAAGGTCTTCGGCGGTTACCGGGGCGCTGAACTCCATCTGTCGGTTCAGGACCTGGGCGTCCTCGGTGACCAGGACCAGCAGGGCCGCAAAGTCATGCAGGGAAACCAAGGTGATCTGCCGGATGGACAGGCTCATGACCGAAGGGGCCAGCACGATGGACAGGCAGTCGGTCATGCGCGCCAGGGCAGCCGAGGTGCGTTCCATGAGGCTGTCGAGCTCCTGGGCGCAAGAGCGCAGCTCCTGCACGTGGCGCCGGTGCTCTTCGCCCGGGGCCACCAGACCGTCGGCAATCAGCGCGTCCACGAAGGTGCGGTAGCCGAAGTCGGTGGGAATGCGCCCGGCGGAGGTATGGGGCTGGCTGATGTAGCCTTCCTCCTCCAGGGCTGAAAGCTCGTTTCGTACCGTTGCAGGGCTCACGCCCAGGGCATAGCGCTCGGTCAGGGTCCGCGAGCCCACGGGCAGAGCCCGAGCCACGTACTCTTCGATAAGCGCCGCTAACACGCGTTGCCTGCGGTCCGATAGCATTTCCCAGTCCTTCATTTCCGCCAAAGTGTTCAGTAACAGTGGAATTTTAGCACCCTGAGCCTGAGAGTGCTAATCTTTACTTCATCAACATGTTTTTTGGCCAGCAGATGGCGCCAAAGGGCTAACAGCGCTATCCCGATAGAGCGTGAGCCATCGCTGGCCTTCCCGCACGAACGCAAAAGGATGATGCGCTATGTCCCAGACACTGACCCTGTTTTCCGATCTTTTGTCCTACGTCCCCGAAAATGAGCAGGAGGAATGCGACAAGAAGGCAATTCTTGAGGTGATGACCAACAATCGCGACTGCTTCCATCGAAGCGAAGTCGCCCACATGGCCTGCTCAGTATGGACGGTGGATCCCACCTACACCAAGACGCTGCTGGTGCATCACAACATCTACGACAGCTGGAGCTGGATCGGAGGGCATGCAGACGGCAACACCGACTTAGCGTCGGTGGCGCTGCGCGAACTGGAGGAGGAAACCGGCGTGACCGGCACGCTGGTGGATTGCGGGCCTGGAAAGATCTTCTCCATTGACGTGCTGACGGTAGACGGGCATCAGAAGAACGGAGCGTATGTGGGCTCCCATCTGCACATGAACGTAACCTATCTGGCCGTCGCCGATCCCGACCAGCCTTTGCGGGTCAAGCCGGACGAAAACAGCGGGGTACAGTGGGTGGACCTGGACCAGGTGATCCCCCTTTCCACGGAGCCCTGGATCTGCGAGCACGTGTACAAGAAGCTCATACGGAAAACGCGCCAGCTGGCAGCTGAGAGAAGCTAGGCCAACCGGCGCGTGATTGGTTGATGAGGGGGCGAATCGCGCATTGGCGGTCCGCCCCCGTT
>JAQXGX010000134.1 GCA_029006935.1 Eggerthellales bacterium
AGCAGCGCAACGCTGACGGCGTGAGCGTGTTCCCCGCCGGCACCAAGCGCATCATGATCGCCGGCACCCCCATGGCCATTCCCAACTGGAAGATGCACCACCTGATCGAAACTTGCGGCGGCGCCGTGGTGGTCGAGGAAGCCTGCACCGGCACCCGCTACTTCGAAAACCAGGTGGATGAAACGGGCGAAACCCTGGAAGAGATGTACCTGAACCTGGCCAAGCGCTACATGGGCATCAACTGCGCCTGCTTCACTCCCAACGAAGGCCGCGTGGAGGACGTGCTGCGTCTGGCCAAGGAGTACAACGTTGACGGCGTGATCGACGTGAACCTGAAGTTCTGCAACCTGTACAACACCGAAAAGCGGGGCATTGCCGCCGCATGCGATCAGGCGGGCATCCCCTACCTGGGCCTGGAGACCGACTACGACGATGCCGACGCAGGCCAGCTGCGCACCCGCATCGAGGCCTTCATCGAGATGCTGGACTAATTCGCTTCGCCGTTCCGACGAACAACGGAACTGTTCGACGCTGCGCCCCCGTGGTAGGTTCAGTGCCCTGCCACGGGGATGCGTGATTCCGATAGTTTCGTACTATAAGATCGAAAGGCAACCATGACATATCGCGTTGGAATCGACATAGGCTCCACCGCCACCAAGGCGGCGGTGCTTGACGGCGAAAGAATCGCCTACACCCTGGTCATTCCCACCGGGTACAGTTCCGTTGAGGCGGCTGCCCAGGTGGTGGAGGACCTGGAAGCTCACGGGTACCCCCGTGGGGAGTGCGCCTTCGTTGCCACGGGCTACGGTCGCGTGGCGGTTCCCTTTGCCGCCAAGACGGTGACCGAGATCACCTGCCACGGAAAGGGCGCCGCTCTGCTGTTCGGCAACGACTGCACGGTGGTGGACATTGGCGGACAGGACACCAAGGCCATCGTGCTGAAGAACGGCAAGGTGGTCAAGTTCAACATGAACGACAAGTGCTCCGCAGGCACCGGCAAGTTCATCGAGGTCATGGCCAACCGCCTGGGGCTTTCCCAGACCCAGCTTTCCGACCTGGCACGCAAGGGGCAGCCCACCACCATCAGCAGCATGTGCACGGTCTTTGCCGAGTCCGAGGTCATCAGCCTGATCGGCTCCGGCACGCCCCGCGAAAACATTTGCTGGGGCATCATCGAGTCGGTGGTGGCCAAGGTCAGGCCCCTGGTCCCCAAGGCCGCGGACGACACCTACGTCCTGACCGGCGGCCTGTGCGAAAACGACTACGTGGTGGAGCGGTTGGCCAACCAGCTCCAGGGCACGGTGGAGACCAGCGCCCTGGCCCGCTTTGCCGGCGCCATCGGCGCGGCCCTGTGCCTGCCGCCGGACGTGGAGCCTTCCGGTTTCGAATCCGACGGCTCCGATGAGGTCCCGGCAGGGGAGGGCGCTCCCGGGTCCTTTGCCCGGGAAAGCGCCGAGGAACAGACGAAGACCGCCCAGCCCAACACCCTGGTGGTGACCTTCAACACCACCTCCCAGGCGCTGGCCTTTGAGCGAGCCTGCCGCAAGGCCCAGGCTCCGGGCAGGCTTTCGCCCATCCCCCGTCAGGTATCTGCCGGCTGCGGCTATGCCTGGCAGGCGCCCCTGGCCGACCAGGATGCCGTTATCCAGGCGGCCGAAGACGCCCATTGCACCTACGAATCCCTGCACCAGCTGGCCTTGTAGCTGGCGCAATCCATGCCGAAAGGAACGAACATGGCAGATCTGCCTCGCAACTACGAAGAGTTCGCCGATGCCCGCAAGGGCGCCTTCATGAAGGTGAAGGACTTCAAGGAAAACGGCGGGAAGCTCATCGGCTACCTGTGCAGCTACACGCCGCTGGAGATCATCGAGGCATCCGGCGCCTCCTCCGTGGCGCTGTGCGGCACCAGCAACGAAACCGTGGCCGACGCGGAAGAGGTGCTGCCGAAGAACCTGTGCCCGCTGATCAAGGGGACCTACGGCTTTGCCTACACGGAAAAGTGCCCCTTCACCTACTACGCCGACTTCATCGTGGGCGAAACCACCTGCGACGGCAAGAAGAAGATGTACGAGCTGCTGAACGACCTGAAGGAAACCTACGTCATGCAGCTTCCCCAGAACCAGGAGCGGGCCTGGGGTCGCGAAGGCTGGCGCCAGGAGCTGGAGCTGCTCAAGGAAAAGGTGGAGCAGACCTACAACGTCCAGATCACCGACGAAATGCTGCGCCAGGCTGCCCGCAACCGCAACGCCTTCCGCCGCGCCATCCTGGACCTGTACGAGTGCCAGCTGGAGGAGCCGCCCATCATGAGCGGCGTGGACATCATGGCCACCGTTGCCGCCGCGGGCTTCAACTTCAGCCTGACCGGCTACACGGCTGCCGTGAACGAAAAGGTCGCCGCCGCCAAGGCCGCCTATGCGGCGGGGGAGCGCAAGGTTTCCGCAGATGCCAAGCGCATCCTGATCACCGGCTGCCCCTCCTCCGGCGTCATGGGCAAGGTGGGAAGCTCCATCGAAAAGAACGGCGGCGTGATCGTGTGCTTCGATGACTGCGGCGGCCCCCGCACCCAGTCCACCATGGTGGATGTAGAGGCGGAAGACATCATGCAGGAGCTGGCGGATCGCTACCTGGGCATCAACTGCTCGGTCATGACCCCCAACGGCGGACGTCTGGACAACACCCTGGACATGTGCCGCAAGTACAAGGTGGATGGCGTGATCGACATCGTCCTGACCGCGTGCCACACCTTCAGCGTGGAGTCCGAGCTCATGCGCCTGCGCATGGAGGATGCGGGCATTCCGTACATGAAGATCGAAACCGACTACGCTCCCAACGACCAGGGTCAGATCGACACCCGCATTGCGGCATTCATCGAGATGCTGTAAGGAACATGGCGGAGAAGGCGTATTACATACTGGTGGAAAGCTCCACCGCGGGGTGGGCGCTGTACACGGCGCTGCGGGATGCGGGCTGCGTAGCCCGCATCGCCCCGGTTCCCCGGGGACTGCAGGCCTGCTGCGGCGTTTCCCTGCTGGTGAAGCCCGAGCATATTGCGGCGGTGAGGGCCGCCCTGGAGCGTCCCGGCATGCCTTCTCACGAAGGGGTGGTGGAGCTGGAAAGCCAGATCGACCCTCACCGTGATGTATTCTGCTAGCAGCCGATTCGCCCCCGTCCGTTTTCCATGCAGAAAGAAAGGCACATGATCTACTTCGACAACGCAGCAACCACCATGCACAAGCCCCCCGAGGTGGCCCAGGCGGTGGCAGATGCCCTGACTCACTTCGGCGGCGTCGGCCGCGGGGTGCACGGGGCGTCCCTTTCCGCCGGTATGGCGGTGTACGAAGCTCGTGACACGGTGGCGGGGCTTCTGGGCGCTCCCAGCGCCTCCCGGGTTTCGTTCACCGGCAACGTGACGGAGTCCCTGAACACGGCGCTGTTCGGCCTGCTTTCCCCGGGGGACCACGCCATCACCACCGCTGCCAGCCACAACTCGGTGCTGCGGCCCCTTTACGCGTTGGAAGATCGGGGGGTCCAGCTGTCTATTGCCCCTATAGGCCCGGATGGCTCCCTGGACCTGGATGAGGTGGAGGCGCTGTTCCAGCCCAACACCCGGGTGCTGGCGGTAACCCATGCCTCTAACCTGACCGGCGATCTGTACGACATCGACCGCTTGGCGGAAATGGCCCATGCCCACGGCACCCTCGTCGTGGTGGACGCGGCCCAGACTGCCGGTGTAGTGCCTCTGAACGCGGTGGAGCAGCAGATCGACGTGCTGTGCTTCACCGGCCACAAGGCCCTGTACGGTCCTCAGGGAACGGGCGGCCTCATCGTGGCAGAGGGGGTGGAGGTGGCTCCCCTGAAGGTGGGCGGCTCCGGCACCCACAGCTATGACCGGGAGCACCCGGCCTTCATGCCCGAGCGGTTGGAGGCGGGCACTATCAACGGCCACGGCATCGCGGGACTGGCGGCAGGCGTGGCCTTTGTCCAGCGCGTGGGGGTGGAGGTCATCCGGGCCCATGAGGATGCCCTTGCCCGCCGCTTCCAGCAGGGCATTGCCTCCATTCCCGGAATACGGGTGCTGGGAGGCGGTACCCCGCTGGGCCGTACGGGCATCGTTGCCCTGAACCTGGGGGACGTTGATTCCGGTCAGGTGGCGGACGCCCTGAGCGTGGACTTTGGCATTGCCACCCGGGCGGGCGCCCACTGCGCGCCGCTGATGCACCGTGCCCTGGGCACGGAGCACCAGGGGGCGGTGCGGTTCAGCTTCAGCTGGTTCAACACGGAGCAGGAAGTGGACCAGGCCGTGGCGGCGCTTTCGCAGATTGCCGCTGAACTGGGATAACAGGCATTTGACTACAGAATAGCAAGACGCGGCGGTATCTTTCGCCCCGCAGATAATAGGAAGCAGCGCGCAAGGGTTGCGCGGCAAAGGAAAGGAAAAAACGATGGTAGAGCTTAACGGATTCGGCAAGCCGTGCCCGCAGCCGCTGGTCATGGTGAAGAAGCAGATCGACGCCGGCGAAACCGACGTGAGCATTAAGGTGGACAACGAAACCGCCGTCAAGAACATTACCCGTCTGGCGGGGAAGAAGGGCCTGGGCTTTACCGTGGCCGATATAGAAGGGGGCTTCCTGATCACCATCGGCGGCCAGGTCGACCCGGGCGCTTCGGCTCCCGCTGCGGCCGTGGCCTGCAGCACCACCGGTGGCGGCTGCGGCTACTCCGTGTTCATTGGCAAGGACCATGTGGGCGAAGGAGACGGTCAGCTGGGCTACAACCTTATGAAGATGGCCCTGTACACGCTGAACCAGGCCGAGGTGGCCCCCATGAACCTGCTGTTCATGAACTCCGGCGTCAAGCTGCTGTGCGGTGAAGAAGCCCAGATCATCGACTCCGTGAAGGAGATGATGGAGAAGGGCACCGACGTGCTGGTATGCGGCACCTGCCTGAACTTCTACGAGTGCGCCGACGACCTGAAGGTGGGCGAGGTCTCCAACATGTACGACATTCTGGAGCGCATGCACGAGTCCGCCAAGGTCATTACCCTGTAGGGGCGATTTCCGTACCACTTACTCAGACGGCTCCGGCGCATGGTGCGCTGGGGCCGTTTTGGCCCTATGATGCAACCCATGGAAAAAATCTGGCATATTCTGGCGTTCGACTCCACCCATGCCGCCATGGCAGCTCAGAGGCTGCTGGCGCATCTGGGGCCCTTCGTCATTCCCACCCCCAAGGAAATCACCGCAAGCTGCGGCATATCGCTGCGCATGGACCCGCCCTCCGCCGCCCAGGCCAAGGAGGTGCTGGCGGACCACGCCGACATTGCCCAGCGCAGCACCTGGCACGTGCTGGTGGACGGCAAGCGGCAGGACGGGCATGGGCAGCCCCAAGCGCCTGCCCAGGGGCAAGCGGAGGGTGGGACGCAGGGCGCGGCCCAGGACGAAGCGGCGCTCCAGGACCGGGCCGACGCAGCTCCCCGCGCCCCCTGGTTCCCCGTTACCGGCGATCCCGCATCTGGCTCCACGCTGATCGCGGTGCCGGTGACCCTCTACCATGCGTGCGCCGATGCGGAGGAGGCGGGCGAAGACCAGGACCCGTGCCTGCAGCCCGCCGAAGAGGTGGACGAGGACGTGCAGGTGGAGCATACCCTGGACGTGTACGTGAACGAGATCCTGACCATGCGGGTGGTGTGCACCCCTGATCACCTGGTGGACCTTGTGGTGGGGCGCCTATTCACCGAGGGGCTGATCAGCGGTCCCGGGGAAATCGAGTCCCTGGAGCTGCTGGGCGGCTCCACGCGTGCCAACGTGTACCTGCGTAACCGCCAGGCCGACCTTTCCCGAGCCCTGGTGCACACGGTTCCTACCTGCTGCACCGGCAACCAGGTGTTCAACAGCTATTTTGAAGGGGACGAAACCCTGCGCCCCCTCGCGCCCATGGACTGGGACCCGGAGTGGATTTTCAGTCTGGCCCGGCAGTTTGCCGCCGACACCCCCATGCATCGCAAGACCTCCGGCACCCACAGCTGCTACCTGGCGGTTCGCGACCGGGTGCTGTACTGCTGCGAGGATCTGGGAAGGCACAACGCCTTTGACAAGGTGATCGGCTGCGCGTTGCAAGATGGGGTGGACCTTACCAGCGCCATCGTGTTCACCAGCGGAAGACTGCCAGTGGATATGGTGCTGAAGGGCATTCGCAGCGGCATTCCCGTGCTGGTCAGCAAGGCGGTTCCCACAGACATGACCATCAAGCTGGCCCAGGAGTTCGGCCTGACGCTCATCTGCAGCGCCCGCCCCGACTCCATGAAGGTGTTCAACGACCAGCTGTGCAAGCCTCAAGGAAGGAAGTAGCATCCATGGCGGTAGAGATTTCCCCCGCAGAAGTCCGCGATATGATCCTGAACGGCGATGATTTCATTCTGATCGACATCCGCAACAACAAGTCCTACGTGAAGGGCCACCTGCGGGGCGCCATTTGCGCTCCCTTCGGTGCCACCAATCCGGAAATGTACGAGCAGCGCTTCCCCAAGGACAAGCCCATGGTGGTGTACTGCTACCGTGGCGGAGCCTCCGCGGTGGTGGCGGACAAGCTGACCGAGCTGGGGTACCAGGACGTACGCTCCATGAAGGGCGGGCACTGGTCCTGGCGCTTCATCAAGGGCGAAAAGCCCACAGTCAAGGGGAACCTCCCGGCATAGCCTGCTCACTGCGAGCATGGTCGTTCGGGGCAAAAGCTTC
>JAQXGX010000135.1 GCA_029006935.1 Eggerthellales bacterium
AGCATAATCTCGGCACCCAAATTGACACCGCCCCATGCTTTCGACCGCCAAATTGACAGCGGCCCCCTGATTTTCAGGGCACGAGCCCGCTTTCGACAGCCAAATTGACACGGCCCGCAAACGAAAGAGGCTGGCCGGGACCTTTGTCTCGGCCAGCCTCCTCATACAGGCAAGCGGCTGAAAAGCTAGTCGCCGCACCGTCCCAGGATCAGCTAGGAAAGCTGCGCACCAGCGTTGGGGCCAGGCGCGCTGGAGTACACGGACTCCACATCAATGAAGCAGCCGCCCTTGGGCTGGAAGGGCAGGCCGATCTTCTGGAACGCAGCGCGAACCCAAGCCGCCTGCTCCTCGAACTCGGCGCCCTCGGTCACATAGCGCACGGTGCCATGCAGCTGGAAGGCGTCATGGCCTTCCCAAAACAGCACGGCAACCTTCTGGTTTTCCTTGATGTTGGCAAGGGTCTTGTTGAAGAACTGATCGCTCAGGTACACGGTCTGGTCGTTAATGACCGCCTTCATGCCCACCACGCAGGAGTTCGGCTGACCGCTGGCAGACGCAGTGGTGAACACCACGTCGGACACCTTCTTGAACAGGTCCTGGACCTCCGGGCTCATCTTTGCCATTGCTACGTCCTTTCACGTTGGCTGAATAATGACGAAAACAGCATACCCGCTTACATCATCCATTCCCAGACGTTTTCCCAGCAGGCAGAACGACGATTCCGCAGCTCGCCTTGGGAGAGCGCGCCGTCGCAACGCAGCAAGGCCCAAGACGAAGCATCGCCTTGGGCCCGAAGCTTATGGCAGACAGCCTGCCCTTACTTGAACTTGCAAAGAGCCAGGGCAGCCGTGCCCGCCAGGCCGATAACGCACATCACGGTGCCCGCGAACATCCAGCCAGACAGATCCGGCCCCAGCAGAATGGGAACCAGCCAGGTACCCAGGAACTGGCCAAGGCTCTGGACCAGCATGAGCATGCCCATACCGATGGACATGAGCTCGGGGCGACCGAGCACGTTGATGTAGGACGTCAGGCACATAACGGGTCCGCCCAGGCCAAGAAGGCCCATGATGATGGCGCCCGCCCACATCAGCGGACCGGTCTGGGTGAGCAGAAGGAACGTGCAGGGACCCATGACCACCAGCGCTATCAGGTACAGGGGCTTGCAACGACCAAGCTTGTCGGAAAGGGAGCCGAACAGCGGGGACGAAATAACGGCAAGCAGCATGGGCAGCGTGCTGATGAAGCCGGACAGAGTGGGATCAACGCCCTGCTGCTGCATGAAGGTGGGGCCAAAGCCCAGAACGGCCATCAGCGTCATGTTAAAGACCAGGAAGGCAACGTAGAACAGCAGGATGTTGGGCTTGAAGAGCTCGCTGTAGCTGACCTTTTCCTCTTCCGCAGCGTCCTGAGCGGCCTCTTCGATGGCCTGGACTCCGTTGCTGGGAAACTTGACCAGCACCGCCACGACCACCGCGAAGGCAACCGCAACGGCAGCGTAGATGATCCACACGCCCACGAAGCCCGTGGCAGAGTACAACGTCGGGGTCAGCACGCCGCCGAGCACGGAGCCCAGGCACACCCACAGCGCCCAAATGCCCGTTGCAGAGCCGATCTTGTCTGGTGCGACGTACTTCTGCACGGCCAGGGGACCGCAGATGGTGACGAAGATGAAGGCCACGCCTTCGATGGCGCGGGAAACGATGAGGATGGTGCCGTTGCCGGCGAAGGCGCCGATCAAAGAGCCCACGGCCACCACCACCGCTGCGACAAGCAGCATGGTCTTGGGGCCGAACTTCTTTGCCAGGGCGCCGGTGGGCAGCGCCAAGATGATGCCCACGAAGGTGAAGATGGACATGAGCCACGAAGCGGATCCTGCGTCCATGTTCATGTTGGCCATGATGTCGCCCATGACCACGGGAACCTTGAACTGGACCGTTGCAATGGCCGTTCCGAACAGGAGCATGGCCACGGCAATGAGCATCCAGTTTCCGTACTTCTTGGTTGTGTTCATGATGATGCCTCCTTACTCCAGGGGCGCCAGGCAAAGGCCTCCACAAACCTGCGCCTTTTCAGGGCGCAAGCACCTAAGCCTGGCGTAGAACAGGGTGTTTCTTCGTTATGAGGAGGATTTCAACGGGGGGCCGGGCACATCGTCCGACCCCCGCTTTGCATTTACAGGGGCTTGATATTGTCTTGGAGAACCTCGAAGCGTTCGCCACCCGGCCCGCGGAAGAACATAATGTTCAGCTGCGTTCCGGCGTCGCCGTAAACGGTGAACAGATCAGCGTCTTCGGGCGAAAGCGGGCGGTCGAACTCCAAGGGCGGGTCGAAGGGACCGGCTTCAATAGCCACGCCCTTCTCCTTCAGGTGCGTCACGAAGGCGTCCATGTCCGCCACCCGCAACGCAAGGTGGTTCAGGCAGCCGTCTGCTGCTTCGCACGTCGATTTGTCCTCGCACTCGAGCAGCTCGAAGGCGGTGCCCATGCCCTTCATCCATGCCATCTTGAGAGGTTTGTCGCCCTCCATGGCATCGGACCTGAACACGAGCCGGCACCCCAGAACGTCCTGGTAAAACGCAATGGACTCTTCAATGTCGCGGCAATAGACTCCCGCGTGCTGAAGCGTTAATTCCATCCTTGCTCCCTTCTGCTGCCCGAATTCGCAGGCAGCTCAACGTCAGGTGAGCACGGGCATGCGCCTGCTCACAAGGAATAGAAGCCGGGGATGCAGCCTGCGCTCTTGGCTGCATCCCCGGGAAAACCCGAAGGCCTAGCCTTGGTCGCTGGACGTTGCGGCCATGACCTCGGCAACGGTGGCGTTCTTCATGCGCAGCTCTCTGATGCACATCACGCTATCGTCGAACTCCGTCACGCTGGAAACATCGCCCTCGTAGACGTTGTCCGTTCCCGTACGCCGCTTGGTCAGCTCCAGGGCCTTTTCCGCGTCATAGGGAATCAGCTGCTCCTTGGGCGGATTTGGCTTGGCTATCCAGTTGGGCCTGGTCAGATCGGGGTCAGGCATGGTCTCGATCTTGCTGATGTCGCCGTACTTGGCCTTGAGCTCTTCAATGGGGCCAAAGTCCAGGGCACGCATGGGGCAGGACGCCACACACAGCGGCAGCTGACCCTTCTCCAAGCGATCGATGCACATGGTGCACTTGCTCATCTTGGTGCCCGGCTCGTCACTGGCAAACTTGGGAGCGCCATAGGGGCACGCGGCAAAGCACTTGCGGTCGCCCTTGCACTTGTCGCTGTCCACCAGCACGGCACCGTACTTTTCGTCCTTCAGAATGGCATCGTTTTCGCAGGCCGCCATGCAAACCGGGTTGCTGCAGTGTCCGCAGTTGAAGGCCAGAATGCCAATGGAAGTGTGGGGGAAGGCGCCCTTTTCCCACATGTAGACGCTCATCCACTTTTCCGGACCGGGAGCAATGTCGTACCAGTCCTTGCAGGCAACCGAGCAGGCCTTGCACCCGTAGCAGCGGCTCTGGTCAAAGAAGAATCCGTACTGGGTCATGGTTATTCCCCTACCTTTCTGATCTCAACCAAGCCAGCCGTCAGCAGCGCGCCGACGATGTGCGGCAGGTGGGTGTCGCCAATAAGCAGATTGCAGTTGCCGGCAGTGTCGATGCCGTAAGGCATGAGCTTGGACTTGCGAACATTGTCGAACTTGGACCATTCGCCGTGGGCAATCGAAACGGTGCCGGGCAGCATCTTGGAGGTGACGTACGCCGTGATCTCCACTTCGCCGAACTGGTTGTATACCAGCACGCGATCGCCGGTCTTGATGCCGCGGTCCGCTGCGTCTGCCGGAGACATGCGCACCATATGCTCGTAGCAGTCGCCCTTGAGCCAGGGGTTCTGGTCGTTGGAAGAGTGCTGACGATAAGTTGAAACAGGCGTGACCATGGACAGCGGATAGTTTTCAGTCCAGGAATGATAGTAGCTGTCGTTCGCGGGCTCGTCCTGGTACGTGGGCTGCCAACGCGGGTAAGCGTCGTAGTGTCCGCCATAGCGGGTCTTGGTCAGATCGGTGTTCTTAACGTAGGAGCTTTCGAACTCAATCTTGCCGGACGGCGTCTTGAACGGGCTGCGCCCCCACTCCACGGTGTTCTTGAAGGGATAGAACCATTCGCCGGGCTCACCGGGAACGCGCACGATGGGCAGCTTCTTAAACTCTTCCCACGGCTTGGGCTCGATGCCGTTGAAGGCCAGGATGCCCGTTTCGTCCTTTGCCCACTCCTCGTAGGCAGGCTTGTAGATGCGCTCGATGACCTGCTCGTCCCAATCACGCCAATCCGTCACGTCCAGCATCTTGGGGTTGAACTTGTCGGCAAAGCCAAGGCGACGGGCCAGCTCCATCCACACCCAGTCCTTGGGGCGAATCTCGCCCGGCGGGTTGACGCCCTTGCCGGCGAACAGGAAGTAGTTCATCATGCCGGACGGCGCGCCCCAGAAGCGGTTGATGCCGAAGAAGTGCATGTCGGTGGACTCGAACTGAATGACCGGAGACGGAAGCACGATGTCCAGGAACTCCATGGACGGCTGGTCGTTGAAGTACTGCCAGCCCCAGGAAAACTCCATGTTCGCGAAGCCCTTCATGCGCTTCGAAACGTTGTGCTGGTTGTTGATGTAGTTGTTGGGGATAATGGCCATCTTCAGGCACGGCAGCGGGCTGTCGGGCGGGCAGCCAATGCGCTGGCGGAACTCTTCTTCGGTGATCTCGCCCGCGGCATAGAGCCTTTGGCAGTGCATGAGCTCGGTGACCTTGTTGTTGTTGTTGGTGATGGGGTTGACCACGTCGCCCTTGATCTGGCCGGTTTGCGGCACGGGGGCGAAGATGCGCGGCTGGGTGACCAGGTTGGCACCGCCGCCTTCGCATCCGCCGGGAATGGACAGGTTGCCGGTCATTGCCTGGAGCAGCATGGCCACCGCTGCGGCGTAATCGCCCAGGTTGCGCTTGGAAACGCCGTACATCTGGTGCAGGTGGACGGGCTTCATGCTTGCGTAGTAACGGGCGAACTCGCGAATGGTTTCGGCGGGAATGCCGGTGATGGGCTCTGCCCACTCGGGGTCGTGCACGACGCCGTCGACTTCGCCCACAATGTACTTGCGCCACTCCTCGAAGCCTTCCGGCTCAACCCACTCGGCCACGTACTCGTGATCGTACAGGTCTTCGGTGTACAGCACGTGAGCAACGGCCAGGCCGAAGGCGGTGTCGGTACCGGGGCGAATGGGAATCCACTGCGCACCCAGAACCTCGGCGCTGACGTTGTACACGGGGTCGATGAGGATGAACTTGCAGCCGCGCTCCTGGGCAAGCTTCATGTAGTAGGGCACATGGCCGAACCAGGAAACCATGGGGTCAAAGCCCCACAGCACAACCAGCTTGGAGTTCAGCAGGTCGGGAGCCTCGAAGCCAGGGAAGGCGTCGGAGGTGCCCTTGATCAGGCAGTCCGTCAGGCGCACGCCCAGGTGGAAGTCCTCGGCCGCGGCGCTGCCGGAGGTGGAGTGGTCGCCCCAGCCGGTGATGGTGCCGGGCATGTAGGAGGCAAAGGGGAAGTCGGAGCTTTCGAAGGCCACGTAGTAGCAGTAGTACAACCAGGGATGGTCCGGGTTTTCCTTTGCCATCACGCGCATCTTATCGGCGATGGTGTCCAGCGCCTCGTCCCAGGAAATGCGCTCGAAGTGGCCCTTGCCGCTGCCCTTTTCGCCCACGCGCTTCATGGGGTACAGCAGGCGGTTTTCGGAATAGAGCTCCTGGCGCCACGCATGGCCCATGGGACAGGCGCGGGCCTGCAGCATGCCGGTCTGAACGGCGTTTTCGTCGTCGTCTTCGCGGGCGACGCCGGGGTTCACGGAATCATCAGGCTCGATGGAGATGATCTTACCTTCCTTGACTCCGCACTTGATAAGGCAGGTTGCGTCCCAGCAGCCGTTGTTGTGGCAGGTGGTGTAGAAGTAGTCCACACCCTCATGACGCTCACTGTACTTATCGACGATCGAATCTCTTGACATAGTCCCTCCTCTTTTTGTCGGAAGCCAGTACAAGAACCTTTCGTGCCTTCCTGGCACGCTTGCTACCTTGATTTTGAGTGGCGGGTTATGTATTTCAAAGCTTGTTTCTGTTTTCCCCGTTGTCAAACACGTCTGGGCGCGGCAACGTTTCTGAATTTGCGGAATTCGGGAAGATCAAACGTTTTAATAAAATATTGATATAGTTTTAACAAGGCGTGCTAGGGCCTTGGGGGAGGCGGAATGGACTACTTCACACCATATTCTGCTGAGACGCAGGCGGCATTCTTCGACGCAGAGGCGGAGATGATCCGCTTTGCCGAAAGGGTTTCCCTGCTCCCCCATGCGGAGTACCTGAAGAACACCCTGCTGGCAATCGACGCCATCTTTGCCGTGCGGATGACCCGAGACATTGTCCTGCCCCCGGTGCCGCTCATCGTGGCTTTTGACGTTGCGGGCTGGAAGTACAAGGACGACGTAAGGCGCTGCCTGAGCACAAGCCGCACCATGTTCCAGCTCCCCGAGGAACTGTGCGACGCCGCCGTGGAGGCCCTGTACTACATGCAGGCCCTTCAGTGGGTCGCCCAGGTTTCCAAGCCCGGCTTCGAGGTAACACCCAAGACCTTGGCGTACCTGCGAGAGATGCTGATCAACGGGAAGAACTCCACGAAGCGCGACTATCGCTTCAGAAACGCCTACCTCCCCTACAAGAAGGGCACTCCGCCCGCGCAGATTCCCCAGGAAGTCGAACGCCTCTGCGATTTCTGCAACGGCGACTACCATTCTCCCCTGGGACAAGCCTCCGCCATCCACCACGCCTTCGAGCGCATTGTGCCCTTCGACTCCATGATCGACCGAACGGGGCTCCTCTTTGCGTTCATGCCCATGTTCAGACGCGGGGTCTTTGCCAACGAGTTCGTGGTGCCCATCTGCTGGGGCGCCTCCCTGGAAAAGGAGTACCGCAAGACCCTGAAGGACGCCAGCCGCGACGAGCCGTCAAACGCAAAGCACCGGCTCTACCGGGAGCGATGGGCAATCTACAACGCCCGGAACACCTACATGGCCGTGGTCATTGCCAACATGTTCCTGTCCAAGGTAGGCCGGCTCAGGGAAAACTGGAGGTCCCAAGGGCTGAAGATTCCCGCGAACTCCGCCATCGACAAGCTGCTGGACCTGTTTCTTGCCATTCCGCAGCTGTCCATCAAGCATGCCGCAAGCTGCGTTGGAAAGAGCTACGGCGCCACCAACGAAGCCATGCACCAGCTGGTGAAGGCGGGCATAGTCAGAGAGATTGCCCTGGACAACCGGGAGCGCATCTTCGTGTGCGAACAGTCTGCAACGCTGATCGCTGACTTCGTGAGTGACCTGGAGAAGGTGAGCCTGGTCGCGGCAAACACGCAGGAGTGAGCCTACAGCAGTGCGCGTCCCTGCCGGAGCAGGCGTGCAACAACACATGCCCCCATGCGCCTCGTCTTTCGCAGGCATAAAAAAGCCAGGGCGAAGGGGAAGGTGCTCCCCTGCCGCCCCGGCCTGTCAAAGAGCGCCTACTTTGCAGCTTCGCCCGTTGAGTCGGTGTGGAAGTTGGAGAATCCGCCGACAGCATTCGCGGCAAAGCGGCCTTCGGTCTTTGAGAAGAAGACCTGGGTCATCATAAGGTCCTTAAGGGAAACGCCGATAGCGGCCATGGCCTCTTTTTGGCTTTTTCCTTCATCGATGAGCTGGTTCAGGATCTCGGCCTTCTTCGAGGACTCCAGAGCCATGAATTCCATACGATCCATAATCCGCCTCCCTTGATAGCGCTGGCCATTCATACCACCGATTATAGGAAGCGCCCACCTGCGAGATAAGGATATTTCCGTTTCGGCAAAGTACGGGAATATCCCCTGGCTGTGCGGAGCTGGGCCAAAAGGCAGCATTGGGTGGGAGCCGGGACAGATCCGGAGCAGGTCAGGAACGCGACTGCGGCTTTGCCCCGTTGCCGCAGGCTGCAGGTCGCAAGCCCGGCCCGCAACTGAAGCCGCACCATGGTAGCATGCAAGGACCCGAGCGAAAATGCCCCGCATTCCTGCGCCCCCCGCGGCGCCAACCGAAGGAGCCCCATGACCGACGCAGTTCGCAACGAAGTCGCAGCCCCCACCGCCTCCAGCCGCGAGGAGGATCCGCTGCTGCAGGAGTTCACTTACCCCAGCATGTTCGGTCCGGCGGAGGTCTTCGCCCTGGAAACCGAGGACGGCACCCCCGTGCGCGTGCTCTACGTGGGAGGCGGGTTCCAGTCCGCCACCTTCTTGGGGGAGCGTCGCTTCCAGCCGGTGTTCGCGTACTACCGGGCCCTGGACGCGCTGTTCCAGGCCGACCTGAACCATGAGCGGCTGCTGCTCATTGGCGGAGGCGGCTACTCCTACCCCAAGCACCTGCTGACCACGCGCGACCACACGGCCATTGACGTGGTGGAAATCGACCCGGCCGTCATCCAGATCGCGCGGGACCACTTCTTTCTGGACGAAATCGAGGCACAGCACGGCCCTGCGGGCACCAACCGCCTGCGCTCCTTTGCCCAGGAGGGGCTGACGTTCCTTGAGTCGGCACCGAGCGCCACCTACAGCGCCGTGATCAACGACTCCTTCGACGGCACCGCCCCGACCGCCCATCTGCTGACCGACCATGCGCTTGAGCAGGCAAAGCGCTGCCTGATTCCCAACGGGCTGTATCTGCTGAACCTGGTGGTGGACGAAGATCCCGAAGACCCCCAGGCCCAGGCCCTGGCCCAGCGCACCCTGAAGTCCGTGCACTCAGCCCTGACCGGGGCCTTTTCCCACGTGTTCGAGCAGCTTTGCGTGGATGAGGAAATCGGCGGCGCCGACAACCACCTGTTCGTGGCCACCGACGGCCCTCACTCCTTCGAGGGCTTTGAGCCGATCAGCTAGGCGCCGCCCTTCAGGGGCGCGAAGCGCCGAGAGCCAGGCAGCCGAACAAGGGCCCACAGCGTGCGTCTGCCGCACCCCTACTTGGTGCCGAAGATGCGATCGCCGGCATCTCCCAGGCCGGGAAGGATGTAGGCGTTCTGATCCAGGCCGTCGTCGACCGCAGCCACGTAAATATCCACGTCCGGATGAGCTTCCTGGAACGCCCGAATGCCTTCCGGCGCAGCCACCAGGTTCATCATGCGAATGTTGGCGCATCCGCGGCTCTTCAGGGCATTCACCGCATCAATGGCGCTTCCGCCGGTGGCCAGCATGGGATCCACCACAATGACCAGGCTTTCCGCCACGTCCGCCGGCATCTTGCAGTAGTACTCCACCGGCTGCTTGGTTTCCTCGTCCCGGTACATGCCTATATGGCCCACCCGCGCAATGGGAAGCAGCTCCAGCAGGCCGTCCACCAGGCCCACGCCTGCGCGCAGAATGGGAACGATGGTGATCAGGTCCTCTTCCAGCATGGGCTTGCTGGTGACCATGAGGGGCGTTTCCACCTCCACCATCTTGGTTTTCATACTGCGAGTGACCTCGTAGCCCATGAGCAGCGATATTTCCTTCAGCAGAATGCGGAAGTCCTTGGAGCAGGTTTCCTTCCGACGCATGCGGGTGAGCTTGTCGGCAATAAGAGGGTGATCAAGAACAAAGACCTGGCCCATGGGAACTTCCTTTCAAATAATGCTTCCGCTGGGTAAAAGCAGCGCTATTTGCCGCGCTACCTTGGCATTACCCCATTATACTTTCAAGCAGCAATTTCACCCCAAGGAAAGAGGGCCCATGTCCAAGCTGGATACCATCCCCACCATGGGCGCGGAGGACGCGCCCGACGCCATCTACGACGTGAAGGATCTGGGCGCACCCAAGACCTTCGTGTTCGGTCTGCAGCACATGTTCGCCATGTTCGGCGCCACAATCCTGGTTCCCATCATCACCGGCCTGCCCGTCAGCGCCACCCTGCTGTTCGCCGGCGTGGGCACCCTGCTGTTCCACCTGCTTTCCCAAGGCAAGGTCCCCGCGTTCCTGGGCTCCAGCTTTGCCTTCATCGCTGGATACGCGGCCATTGCCCCCAATGGCGAAGCGGACCTGCTGCCCTACGCCTGCTTCGGCGTTGCCTGCGCCGGCGCGCTGTACCTGGTGCTTTCCGCGCTGTTCCGCATCTTCGGTGCCGAGCGGGTCATGCGCTTCTTCCCGCCGCTGGTCACCGGCCCCATCGTCATCGCCATCGGACTGACCCTGGCTCCCAGCGCCATCAACAACTGCGCCACCAACTGGCCCATCGCCGTGCTGGCCGTGCTGGTGATCACGGTGTGCAACATCTGGGGCAAGGGCATGATCAAGATCATCCCCATCCTCATGGGCGTGCTCGTTTCCTACGCAGCGGCTATCTGCTGCGGGATCGTGGACTTCAGCTCCGTTGCGCAGGCAGCGTGGATCGGCCTGCCGG
Source organism: Eggerthellales bacterium (assembly GCA_029006935.1). GTDB lineage: Bacteria > Actinomycetota > Coriobacteriia > Coriobacteriales > Eggerthellaceae > SUG1186. The sequence goes on from JAQXGX010000135.1 coordinate 10,434, forward strand.
TGGAGTTTGACCGCACGGTCTTCGGCCTGTTCGCCAACGGCTGCGACACCGGCCTTCTGATCACCGCCGTCATCACCATCATGCCCCTGGCCCTGGCCACCATGATCGAGCACATCGGCGACATCAGCGCCATCAGCTCCACCTGCAACCGCAACTTCATCGCCAACCCGGGCCTGCACCGTACCCTGCTGGGCGACGGCCTGGCAACCATGCTGGCCTCCCTGTTCGGTGCCCCGGCTAACACCACCTATGGCGAAAACACTGGCGTGCTTGCCCTGACCCGCGTGTTCGACCCCCGGGTGGTGCGCCTGGCAGCCTGCTTTGCCATCCTGTTCAGCTTCTGCCCCAAGTTCGCGGCCATCATCGGCTGCATGCCCGCCTGCGTGATCGGCGGCGTTTCCCTGGTGCTGTACGGCATGATCAGCGCCGTGGGCGTGCGCAACCTGGTCGAAAGCCACGTTGACTTCTCCAACACCCGCAACGTCTTGGTAGCAGCCCTGATCCTGGTGCTGAGCCTGGGCATTGCCGCTTCCGCCGCCGGCTCCATTTCCTTCGTGGTGGCGGGCGTGACCGTAAGCTTCAGCGGCCTGGCCGTGGGCTCCCTGGTGGGTATTGTGCTGAACGCGGTGCTTCCCATGGGCGCACCTGGCAAGCCCCTGCCGGAAAAGACCACGAAGATCAGCGGAAAGGAGCAGTCATGATCCAGAACAACGGCGGCGAGTACGGCAAGTACATCATCCAGGACCTTCACGACCCCCAGGTAGGCACCCCGGAGTTCCGGGAAATGTACAAGCGCTTCTCCAACCGCATCCTGTGGGTGGACGACTCCGTGTGCCCCGGGGCGTTCCAGATGAACACCGCCTGGTACTATGCCGTTCCGGAAAAGGACCCGGTGTTCGAAGAGCACTCCCATGACTCCGACGAGCTCATCGGCTTCATTGGCTCCGATCCGGACGACCCCTACAACCTGAACGCAGAGATCGTGGTTTCCATCAACGGCGAAGACCACCTGCTGACCAAGAGCAGCATCATCTTCGTGCCGGCAGGGCTGCCCCACGCGCGCATCAGCATCAAGCGGGTTGACCGGCCGGTATTCCACTTTTCCGTGGTGACCAGCCGCTCCTATGACAACGGAGCCTACGGCAAGTAGGGCGAAGGGACCAGAAAGCAAACCACCTGGTCCGCACGCAAAAGGACCGGCCGGGGCCTTCCGACTCCGACCGGTCCTTCTTCATTTGCAGAAACGATCCGGCGCTGCTGGGCCAGCCCGTTTTCGAACCTGCCCCAGCCAGGCGACTAGGCTTCGTACACCACCTTGCCGTCAACGATGGTCATGGCCGCCTTGATGGTGCTGATCTGGTCGACGGGAATCTGGAAGATGTCCTTGTCCAGAACGGTCAGGTCAGCAACCTTGTTCACCTCAATGCTTCCCCGCCATGCCTCGGCATGCTCCTGCCATGCGGCTTCGCGGGTGAACTGCTTCAGCGCCTCCGTCACCGTAATGGCCAGGTCCTGGCGATGGTACTCGTTGGTGATCAGGGACTTGCGCTCGCACTCGGCCTGCACCGCCGTGGTCCAGACGCCGTAGGGACCGCCGATGGAGTCGGAGCCGTTAGCCAGGTGCATGCCCATGTCGGTCAGGTCACGCTGGGCCATGAGCATGTCGCCCCGCTCCTTGCCAACTCGATCGATGGTCACCTCGTAGGCAAAGCTGGCAAGCTGGGTCTGCACGGAGCAGCCGATGCCGTTCTCCACCGCGCGCCGCATGTCCTCACGATCGGCCAGACCGTCGGAGTGAATCAGGTAGTGGCGAGGATCTTCCCGGGGGTTATCCTGCTGGGCTTCCACGAAAGCGTCCACCATCACCGCAGCCGCCTTGTTGCCGATGGCGTGAACGCCGATCTGCCATCCGCGGTCATGGGCAAGCTTGACCACCTTCTTAATCTCCGCTTCCTGCTCCTCATCGGTGGCATCGGGACCCAGGAAGGTGGAGCGGCCATGGCAGCCGGGACGGTCGGCATAGTCTTCCTTCATCCATGCGCTGTAGCCCATGTGCACGCCGTCGGCAAAGATCTTGAACATGTCCATGGTGACCCACTTGGGATCGCTGTACATGGGCATCTGGAAGTTGTCCAGAACGTCCTTGCAGATCTCGTAGGACTGGATGCCGTTCTTCCCGGCATAGAAGCCCAGGTTCACGCGGGCAGTCAGCTTGCCTTCGTTGAGCAGCTCCTCATAGGCCTTGAGGGAGTTTTCTCCTGAAGCGCCGACCTCGCGGTTGGTGTTGGCAGGACCGCAGGTGCAGTCGGTGTAGGAGGTGTAGCCCATGGAGTTCATGAACTTCTGGCCCGCGATCAGGTTTTCCTTCAGCTCCTCGACGGACGCCTTCGGCATGCCCACAAAGGCCAGCTGCAGGGCGGATGCCTCCTGCAGCATGCCGGTGGGCTCTCCTTCAGCATTGCGGACGATTTCGCCGCCTACCGGATTCGGGGTTTCGGCGGTAATGCCCGCCAGCTCCATGGCCTTGGTGTTCACCACGCAGGTGTGGCCGTCCCACATGATAATGACCACGGGATTGTTGGGGCAGGCCTGGTCAAGATCCCAACGGGTCAGGCGACGGCCTTCCGCAGCCAGCTCCTCCAGCATCTCGTCATCGCAGCCGGCACCGCGGACCCAGTTCCCCGGGCCCACCTTTTCCGCCTGCTTTGCCAGCACTTCGCGCAGCTGGACCAGCGTCGTGACAGCTCCGCGGGAGCAGTCGCAGGTATTGCGCATGTTGTCGGAGTAGTCGCAGATGTGCACGTGGGAGTCATGGATGCCCGGCAGAACCACCTTGCCTCCAAAATCCACCACCTTGGTGCCTTCGCCCTGGAACTTCTGAATCTGCTCGGTGGTGCCGCGAGCGATGATGTAGCCGTTCTTTACCGCCAGCGCCTGGACAAAGGTGTTGTTGTCGTCAAGGGTGGCAATCTTTCCGTTGATGAAAATGCTGTCTGCAACAGTCATGGCTTTCCTTCTTTCTAAAGAAGCAAGGCTTTTCCTTGCAATGGTAACGTAGCGAATCAGGTAAGCGGATCGGGCGCGGGATCAGGCCCTGCGGTTTCTGTCTTGGACGAAATCACCACTGCCACCAGGATGACCGCGATGCCGAAGACCACCAATCCGGTAAGGGCATCGCCCAGGATCAGGAACCCGGAAAACGCTGCTGCGGGAAGCTCCAGGGAGGTCAGCATGGCAACCGTGCCTCCGTCAAGGTGCCGTCCTGCAAAGGAAAGACACATCACAGGAACGAGCAGCGTCAGGCACCCCATGATCACGCCGCAGGGAATGAACGCCAGCGGGTCAAGGAGCAGGTCTCCGTAGGTTCCGGGATACAGCAGGCTGGACAGGGCCACGCCTGAAAGGCTGATGATGAACGACCGCGTAATAGGATGCGTATCGGTTGCGACCACGCCGTTGAAGTACAGGAACAGCGCGTAGAACATCGCGCACGCAGCGCCGATCGCAATGCCCAGGATGCTCAGGTTGCCGCCGGCTCCCGAAAGGACCTCATCGGCAATGCCGCTGCCGAAGATGGTGCCGAACACGATCAGCAGCGAGCTGATCACGGCGATCTTCTTTGGCAGGGTGCGCTCGATCACGCACTGGATCACCACGCAGATCCACACGTACTGGAACTGCATGGCCACTGCCTGTCCCACCGTGAGCATGCTGATGGCGGTGTAGTAGCAGATCGCCGCCCCCGGCTGGAACAGTCCCACCACCAAAAGCTTTAGCGTGTCCTTGACGGAAGGGAAGTCGTGGAACTTCACGGCAACCGGAATCGCCAGCATCAACGCAGAGAGCAGGAACTGGATCACCGTGATGTTGCCCACGCTCAAGCCCTGGGCAACGAACAGCTGGCTTACGGTGCCAGCCAGGCCATAGGAAAGACCCGCAACCGCAGCGCACGCCGAGGCAAGTACCACAACGTTTCCCTTCTTCGTCATCAAAGCCGATCCTTTCACGGCCTGCGACGCACCAAGGTACGCCGCAGGCTTCGCTTTCACAAAAAACTAGGCCTGGAGACCTTCAGCAGGGGCAGCTGCCGGGTCGAAACCAGAAATTGAAGCGGCTGCCTTGAAGGCCAGCCACAGGGTGCACAGCTGCAGGACGTAGCCCAAACCCAGAAGACCCGGGTACACCATGGTCCAGGAGGCGATGACGCCGTTCATGCCGATGGTCTGAACGTTGCTGATGAAAGTGCAGATGAAGCTGATGCTGGTAACCATGACGAAGCACAGCACGAAGACGGAAACCATGTAGTTGGGCAGGCCCTTGAGCTTCAGAGAACCTGCGAGCTTCTGCCCCCAGGCAAAGCCGGGAATCCAGTCACCAACGAACATGCCCACGAAGAAGCTGTCGATGAAGGAAACGAACCAGGAAAGCGGCGTGAAGATGGGCAGCGACTCGTTTCCAGGAACGTGCTGCACCGTCCACAGCACGTACGTTGCAAGCAGAGCGCACATCAGAATGTTCATGATGCAGTTAACGATACGACCGTACCAAGCGGGACCCCTCATTAGAATCATCCTCCCTTGAATTGCGCGAGAAAAAATCTCGCTGCGAGCCCTCCTTCCAGGCTCGCTCCTACAGTTCCCATAGTGAGGAACAGCGGATTTCCCATTCAAGGGAAGGGCGAAACACCTGGCAGGCAACCAAATCGCGAAAATAGGAAGATTTATTCTCATTTTCCAAATACTCGGTATACTGGGGGCATAGCCTCAATCACCTATGGAAAGACCACCATCACCGGCAGGGAGACACCATGGCGCGCCTTACCAACTTCCAGTGGGAAACGATCTATGAGGGAACGCTGCGCATCCTTCGCGCGGAAACGATCGACGCCTTCGCCCAGGAAAGCCTTGGGTGCCTTGCCGCGCTTATTCCCGCAAAGCAGCACATGCTGTTCACCTTCGACCGCTACGTTCCCGGCAACGTGGAGTTCGGAAAGCCCTACGTCTACGGCACCTCCGTCCACCTGCTGGACGTGTTCCTTGATGGCCCCTACATGGACGAGGACTGGATCTTCAACCGCATGAACCTGAAGTCATCTGACTGCGCCTATCGGGATTCGGACATTATTGACGAAGAAGACCTGGTGAATCTTCAGGTATACCGGGATATCTACCAGCGCGACGGCGTTCACTACGGCCTGCGCATCAACATGACCGCGAACAACAGCCTTCGGGGATCCTACAGCATCTTCAGGGCAAAGGAAGCACAAGACTTCACCGACCAGGAACTTGAGGCCTGCAATCGCATTGCCCCGATTTTCGCCGCACGCTACCGGCAGCTGCTCAACGCCTGCAGCAGCAATGAAGAGCAGGATGGCCTGACCCGCTCCGAGGCAATGGATCGCTTCGGCCTGACCGTTCGCGAGTACCAGGTGGCGGAAATGATAGCCAAGGGCCTGACCGACGAAGAGGCCGCGGGTCGGCTCTGCGTGGGAACGTCCACCATCCGCAAGCACCTGTACAACGCCTATGCGAAGCTGGCGGTGAACAAGCGCTCTCAGCTGGAAGAGCTCTTCGGCATCAATCGGCGCTAGTCAACGACCTTCGCCTGGGAAATTACCGGCTGCTTTGCCTTGTCTTTGATCTGCCCGCTGTTGGGGTCAGCCGCGTCAACGCAGGAAGCCACGATCTGGTCCACCACGGCCATGCCCTCTTCATCGATGGTACCGAAGGCCGCGTACTTGCCGTTCAGGCTGGGAGCCGCTTCGTTGCTCAGGGTCACGAAGAACTGGCTGGACGCAGAGTTGGGGTCGTTGGTGCGCGCCATAGCCACCACGCCGCGGGCGTAGTTGTCGGCCAGGGGGTTTTCCTTGTTGTTGGAGCTGAACTCGCCGTCAATGGACGTGTCCGAGCCGCCACTTCCGCTGCCGTCAGGGGAGCCCCCTTGCAGGCAGAACCGGTCCACAACCCTATGGAACACCAGTCCGTCGTAGAAGCCGTCCTCCACCAGATGCAGGAAGTTACTGCTGGTCAGAGGCGCGTTATCCGAGTCAATGGCAATGATGAAGGGGTCGAAGCCGTCCACCTGCATGCTCACGTGGTGGACGCCGGTGGCAAAGGCATCTCCTTCGTCCGCCACCTCCTTGTGGTTGGCCGAAGTTGCTCCGCCCCCGCAGCCCATCAGGCCCAGCACCAGCAAAGATGCCGCCACGCACAGCACCGCTTGCATCATCTTCCTCATAGCAGCCTCCTTTGCCGCGTTTTGCTTCGCTGCCCCCTTAGTCTACCAGTCCACCCGCGTCCGTGGCTCGGCGGGCCGTCGAAGGACGGGACGCGAACGCGGATAAACCGGTGCGGCCTTACGACGCGCACG
>JAQXGX010000136.1 GCA_029006935.1 Eggerthellales bacterium
GAGCAGGCCTTCCTGGGCTGTGCGCGGCTCCAGCAGCACATGGCCTTCTTCCTGGAGCACGGCAGCCTGTATCGCGTTGCCAACAACACCCTGATGCTCCACGCTTGCGTGCCCCTGAACCCCGACGGCTCCCTCATGGAAGCCAACGTGTTCGGCAAGGTCTGCAGGGGCCGCGCCTTGTACGACGAAATGCAGTGCTACGTCTACGCCGCCTTCAACGACCCCGATCCCGCCATGCGCAAGCGCGGTCGGGACCTGCTGTGGTACCTGTGGCTGGGTCCGGGCTCTCCGCTTTTTGCCAAGAGCAAGATGGCCACCTTCGAGCTGTACCTGATCGCCGAAAAGGAAGCCCGCAAGGAAGCGAAGAACCCCTTCTACTCCCTGTTGGACGACCCCCAGGCAATGGCAGGCATCTTCCGGGACTTCGGCCTTGATCCCCGGACTGCCCGAATCGTGTGCGGCCATGTGCCGGTGAAGGTTAAGGACGGCCAGGACCCGGTGCGCTGCGACGGCCGGGTGCTCACCATCGACGGCGGCTTTTCCCCGGCGTACCAAAAGACCACCGGCATTGCCGGGTTCACCCTGGTCAGCGATGCCTCCGGCCTGCGCCTGGCATCCCACGAGCCCCTGGAGTCAACGCAGGCCGCCATCCAGCGCAACTTGGACGTGCGCTCCCTGATGAGGGTGATCTGGCAGCCGGACGAGCCTCTGACCGTGGCTCAGACTGACCGGGGCCGGGAGCTTGCTGTCCAGGCGGCGGATCTGCGCGCCCTGCTGGCTGCCTATGAGGCGGGCGAAATTCCCCAGAGCTAGCCGAGCCCGCGCTTCTGGCGCAGTGCTGCCAGACCGCCGCGAATGAAGTCGTCGATAGCCCGCTGGGCTTCGTCCCATTCCCGATCGGTGCGAGCTCCCATGGCCGCCGCGTAGCAGCCGTAGAGCTGGAACCGGCGCAGCGCCTCGATGGTGCTGGGAGCGAACGTGCCGCCAAGGGCTTGGGCGTACAGATCGTTGCTTTTGCCTACGGTATCCAGGAACTCGCCGATGAATCGGGGATCGCTGACCAGCGGGCGGAACTTCTTCGTGTTGCGCAGGCTGGTGCAGAAGGGCTGTCGATCCGTGCATTCCAGGCACGAGCCCTGGCTGTGCATCTGGGCGCGCAAAGACGAAAGCGACTCGAAGTAGTCCCGGACCACGCGCTCGCGAACTTCGTCGAGGTTGTTGAAGTGAGCGTAGAAGGTCGAGCGGCTGACTTGGGCTTTGCGGGCAACTTCCGTCACGCTTAGGTCCCGCAGGCTTCTTTCCTGGAGCAGCATGAGCAAGGCGTCCTTGATGGCGTCTTCGGTGCGTTGGTTGCGTTTGTCGGGGCGGGTCATAGAATCCTCCAAATTCCGGACACTCTGTGCGAAATTGTACGACACCCCTTGCCCCGCTTGGCTAAGATGGCTGCAAGACGGGGTGCTGATTCACGCGCTCCGCACATCGCGGCGTAAGGAGCGCAAGGTGAAGGCAAGGCAGCTGAAGGTCCTGGATCTTCTGGGCGAAGAAGGTGTGCGGTTCCGCATTCCCCTGTTCCAACGAAGCTACGCGTGGGATCGAAGCCAGTGTCAGGATCTGGCGGCGGACGTGTTGCGGGCGGCTCGTGAAGGCAAGCCCCATTTTACTAGCACGGTCCTGTACGCTCCCTCCGAGCTGGAAGCGGTCCTGGACAACGGCTCCTGCGGGAACCAGACGACCGTGCGCGTTCTGGACGTGGTGGACGGGCAGCAGCGCCTGGTGACCCTTTCCCTGATTCTGCTGGCGTTGTGCGAGTGCCTGGAGAAGCGGGGCCAGCGTCTTACCGGATGGGGTCCCCATGACCTGCGGGCAACTTTTCTGCAGCAGGGCGAATGCTGCAAGATGGACCTTTCCCTGGTGGATCGCGCCACGCTGCAGGCCCTTGTGGAAGACCGTCCGCTCCCAGCGCGTCCTTCGGCTCGCATTTTGGATAACCTTTCCTACTTCCGCGATCTCATGGGCCAGCCTGACTTCGATCCCGATCATTGGTGGCGCGGTCTGCGCAGCCTGTTCTGCATTGCCGTGGAGCTGGACGAAAGGGACCATCCCCAGGCGGTATTCGAAAGCTTGAACGCCAAGGGTGCCGGCCTGGTCACCGCCGACATGGTCCGCAACTTCCTGCTTTTCGGCCGCAGCTACGGGGAGCAGCGCCGGCTCTACGAAGACTACTGGGAGCCCATGCAGGCCCTGTTCGGCGACGACCCCGGCTCGCTGCGCATGAACAACGCCATTCTGGGATGGCTTTCGGTACGTTCCCCGAAGAATCGTGCCCATCGTGACAAGCAGGCCTTCCGGGTGTTTCGTCAGTACTTCGAAAAGCAGTATCAAGGCTCGGTAGAAGATCTGCTGAAGGAGCTGTACAGCTTCTGCATGGTCTGGGCCGAAAACTACCGCTATCACGCGGTGAAGGCGTTTAGGTCGGCGGACTGGGCCCTCATTGGCAAGAAGACGCTGGTTTCGGATCGTCCGAAGAAGCCGGTAGGTGAGAAGACGGCTCGGTACTATGCAGAGCACTTCGGCGTTAATGTTGACAGGCAGTGGTAGGGGGCGGCCGTGAAGATCAAGCAGGAATCCTT
>JAQXGX010000137.1 GCA_029006935.1 Eggerthellales bacterium
TCTGCACGTACTTCACCGTGTACAGGCGCTCGATGATGCTGTGGCGGGTGGACTTGGTGCCCAGCCCCAGCTTCTCCATTTCCTGGATGAGCTTGGCCTGGCTGTAGCGGGCGGGGGGCTCGGTCTGCTTCTGGACGCAGGCAGCGCCGGCAAAGTCCACTTCTTGGCCCAAGGTCAGGGCAGGCAGCTGCTCGTCCTTCTTCAGGCCAGAGGGATAGATGGCGCGAAAGCCCGGGAACGCCAGCACGTCGCCCTTGGCGGCAAACTGCTCGGGAGCAGCGGCGTGGGGGCCCTTCACTTCCAGGGTCACCTTGGTGCCCTGCACTTCCGCGGGGCCTGAAAGGGTGGCCAGGAAGCGGCGGGCGATCAGGTTGTACAGCTTGTAGTCCGCCGCGGGCAGGTCGTCCGGGGTGGCCGCCGCCGTGGGATAGATGGGCGGATGGTCGGTGGTTTCCTTCTTGCCGCGGGTTGCGGTCAGGGGTCCGCGGGAAAGCAGCTCACGGCAGTAGGGTCCGTAGGCGGGATTGGCCGCGATGGCGTTCACCACTTCCGCCAGGTCCAGGGACGCCGGGTACACCGTGTTGTCCACACGGGGATAGCTGATGTAGCCGCCCATGTACAGGCTTTCCGCAATGCGCATGGTGCGAGCCGGAGAAAGGCCGATGGCGCTTGCCGCGGTCTGCAGGCTGGTGGTGTTGAAGGGCGCGGGAGGAGCCACCTTGCGGTTCTTGGTCTCCACGTCGACCACGCGCGCCGTGCTCGCCCCGTCGACGTTGGCCATAACCGCATCGGCCTGCTCCTTGGCCTTGAAGCGACCGTGAGCGTGGGGAGCCTCGAAGGCCTGGTCACCCTGGCCAAAGCCGCCGGTGATCACCCAGTAGTCTTCAGGGACAAAGGCCAGGCGCTCCCTTTCGCGCTCCACAACCAGAGCCAGGGTGGGCGTTTGCACGCGGCCGGAGCTGCGCACGTTGCCGTACCCCGCAAAGCGCACCAGAGTCAGATAGCGGGTCAGGACCGCGCCCCAGATCAGGTCGATGTCCTGGCGGGAGGCGCCGGCGCTTGCCAGGTCCATGTCCATTTCCACCAGGTTCTGAAACGCATGGGTGATCTCGGCCTTGGTGAAGGAAGAGTAGCGGGCGCGGGAAACCGGCGCGTCGGGGTTCACCTGCTGGATGCAGGACAGGGCGTCGGCGCCGATGAGCTCGCCTTCCCGGTCGAAGTCCGTGGCAATCACGATGGAATCCGCCTTCTTGGCCAGGTTCTTCAGGGAGCGGATAATCTCCTTTTCCTTGGGCAGCTTTTCGATGGGCGCATAGGCCAGGTACGGCAGTGCGTCCATCTTCCAGCCCTTGAGCTCGATGCCGTCGGGAAGGAAGGGCTTGCGCTTGGACTTGTACGGCGGGCGCGGCAGGGTGGCGGGAATGTGGGCTTCCACCGGCTCCCCTTCTGCGTTGACGCCGACCCAGCCGCCGCGCTTCTTATACACCAGGGACGGGACGAAATCGGGCTCCAGGATGTGACCTCGCAGGCCAATGGTGACCCACTCTTCGCCCCCTACGTTGAAGCGGTAGATCGGGGTCGAGTAGACCTTGTCCGCCGTGGGCTTGCCGGTGCCCAACAGGGCCGCGATCTTCTGCGCGGCATCGTGCTTTTCCGTTACCACAAGCTTCATGGTTGAACCTCCTTGGTCCGGCGGACGAGCTGCGTTTGCCTGCGCAACGCCGTCCTGATCCTTTCGTCCACACGACCCCGTCTGTTTATTAGCGTGTGAGGGGTAGTTGCCACGGCATAGCTCCGAGTGCAACGGGGTGTAGGATACACGATTTTTTGCGTGGGTGTGAAAAATTCACGTATCGGATATGGAGGAGCCGAGCGCGGCGAAAGCTAGGGCACACTGCGGGCCCGTGGTTTGAGGCAATCTTTCGTCCCAGCGCGATTTTGCAAACTGCGGGCCCGTGGTTCGCACAAGCCCGCTTTCGGCACCCAAATTGCCACGGATCGGGAAAGCCCGCCCTGCACGAACAACCTTCCGGGACCCATTGCGCAGGGCCGAGCAGCAGGGCGAAAAGCCCGGACCGGACCCTTCGCCCGTTGCAGCAGGCTACGCTCCGACCCGCGCAGACACAGGAGCCGCCTCCTGGGCAGCCGCTCGGCGCTCCTCTTCTTTCAGCACCAGCTTCATGGCGGCAATGGCACACTCGATCTGACCATCGTCGGGCTCGTTTGTGGTCAGGTACTGCATCTGCATGCCCGGCCACAGAATGACCTTGACCAGCGGGCTTTCAGGATGAGACCCCGCCCATTTCACGGTGATCTCGTAGGACACCCCTGCGATGACCGGCAGGAACAGCAGGTGAATCCCCAACACCACCAGGCTCTTGACCAGGCCGGAAGGCACGCCCAGGCTGGCAAGGAAGGGGTTGATGGGAATGATCGTGTACACCAGGATGGCAATGATCAGCACCATGATCAGAAACGCCGTACCGCAGCGCACGTGCAGGCAGGGGAACTGCCGCGCGTTTTCCGGCGTCAGCTCCAGCCCGTGCTCGAAGCAGTGGATGGTCTTGTGCTCCGCGCCGTGGTAACCGAACATACGCTTGATGTCCTTCATGCGGCCGATCAGCCACAGGTACAGGACGAAAATCACCACGCGCAGGGCGCCGTTGACCACGTTCCACAGCAGCGGCACGCCTCCCACGGTGGGGCTGGAGTCGATTTCGCCCACCAGAAGGTTGGTCAGGAACAGCGGCGCCGCCATGAACAGCACCACCGCCAGGGCAACGCCAGCCACCATGGACAGGGTCATGGCCGCCTTTCCCAGGCCGCCCTCCCCCACCGCGTCCGGGGAGCCGGAAGCGGGAGCGGCAGCCACAGCCGGGTCGGCACAGTCGGAGGACGAAGCAGCGGCCGCACCCGCAGCCGGATCAGCCCCGTCGGAGCCGGGAGCACAGTCCTCCAGCTCTACCTCGGCCGCCTTGGCCCGCTGAGCGCGAGTGGCCGTGGCCGGGTCAATCCCCGCCTCCCGGTAGAGCTGGTAGGTCATGTCGAATTCGTCGAAGGCGTGGGCGGTGGCCACCTCCAGGGCCTTGAAGCCCAGGGTCAGGGACTCCACCATGGCGCGACACCCGCGGATAAGCGGCTTGTTCATCCAGGAGTTCTTCGGACGCCCGGAAGCCAGCTCGTGCTCTTCCAAGTACACGGAGCCATCCGGCGACCTCACGGCCACGGCCCAGTTGTACTTGCCCCGCATCATGATGCCTTCCAGCAGCGCCTGGCCTCCCACGTGGGTCTTGCACGCGCCGTCCTCGGAAAAGGCACGGGAAAGATCGCTTGCCTTTCGCCCGCCTGTGCCCGACGCACCAGCGCCGGACTCCGCACCTGCCGCAGCGCCGCTCAGGCACGCGCCGGCAGCATGAGCCGAAAGCCGCTTCTTGGACTCCTCCATGTTACTCACGAACCACCTTCGGGTACGGATCTGCGCAGCTCATCTTGCCCTCCGGACACGCGCCCCGCACGCAGGGAGCGCCGGCATCGGCAAAGATGTACGGTGCCGTGGGACGGGCAAGCTCCAGCATCTCCAGAGCCATCTGGCGAATTTCCCACTGTGCGCGCTTGCAGCAGCGCAGGCTGAAGAAGTGCAGCAGCTCGCGCACGTTCATGGTGACCACGATCTTGGACTCAGCCGCGTTGGGCAGCAGGTAGCGTGCGTCTTCCGCGGGAACGCCGGCGTCGAGCAGCTTCTGGTAGCCGGAAACAGCCGCCTCCACCGCTTCGTCGAAGATGCGCTCCAGCTCAGGGTCGGCCTGCACCGTTTCCGGCTTCACCACGTCCAGGCCCTGGGCGAACTTCACGTAGCGCTGGCTCTGCTGGTTGTAGCTGGCAAGGCGATGGCGCACCAGCTGATGGGTCAGCGCCCGGGACACGCCGTCAATGGCAAAGGTGTAGCTGGCATGCTCCAGCGTGGAATGATGCCCGGACACAATGACCGTGCGCAGGACGCTGCGGACCTTTTCATCCGAAAGGGTCTGCATGAGCTCGGCAGCACCCACCGGCGCATAGCACAGCCGCGCCGCCGTGGCAATGGCACGCTCAGGGTCGGGGGTATGGTAAAGCAGTTCAACGTGCATGGAATACTCGCATTCTCCTTAGTTGCGGATATAATAATACCTGTTTCATGCCAGTATTCTACCGCCTCAGGCGCCCCTGGCCCCCACATGTCGGCAACGCACCAAAAGGAGCACACCATGACCCCGCAATCGATCCAGCCTCCCGCCGATGAAGGCAACACCGCCTTCACCTCACTGCTGACCACCACCGACTGGAACGCCGAGTGGATGCGCCTGCAGGACTTCCGCCGCTCCGCCGATAACGCCGCGTTCTGGGACAAACGCGCCCCCAGCTTCGGCAGCAAGGACGCGCCCAGCCCCTACATCCTGCGGTTCATCGAGCTCATGGACCCCGCGCCGGGCAGCACCCTGCTGGACATGGGCTGCGGCAACGGCGGCCTGGCGGTTCCCCTGGCCCAGGCGGGGCATAAGGTGGTGGCCGCGGACTTCAGCCGGGGCATGCTGGACGTGCTGGAGCAGGAAGCCGCGGCAAAGGGCGTGACGAAGCGCATAACGCCGGTGCACATGAGCTGGTCCGACGACTGGAATGCCCATGGCGTGGGCGAAAACTGCGTGGACTACGCCTTTGCCTCCCGCAGCATTGCCACCCGCGATCTGGAGGAGTCCCTTATGAAGCTCAACCGCGCCGCTCGCAAGCGCTGCTTCTGCACCCTGTGCACGGGGGCATCGCCCCGTTCCGACTCCCGGCTGCTGCAGGAGCTGGGCCTGGGCGATGCCATCGGCCGGGACTACCTGTACGCCTTCAACATCCTGGCGCTGAAGGGATTCAAGCCGGAGCTGACCTACATTGTGAGCAAGCGCTACGACAGCTGGTCTTCCTTCGAAGAGGCCCTTGAGTCCCTGACCCGCATGGTGGATTCCGCGGCCACTCCCTTGGGCCAAGACCGGCGGCGCCAGGCCCTGGACCTGCTGCCCGGCTGGCTGGAAAGGGAGCTGGTCGAAAACGCCGATGCCGGCAAGCTGGACGACCACGGCGAAGAGCAGAAGAGCCTGACCCTGAGCCAGCCGCGGGAGATCAGCTGGGCCTTCATCAGCTGGAGCGCCCACTGATCCAGCCAAACGATCTGGCACCCGCCCGACCAATCCCGCCCGCACACGCAAGGAGCCCGGTCCAATGACCGGGCTCCAACCTTTTCCCGCGTTTTGCGGACGCTCTAGCAGATTCTATCCAGCGGCAGAAGCCGCTTCAACCGGTTTCCACTAACCGGCAAGAATCGGTGCTGCAACCTGCTTCTTTCGGCTGAGCACGCCGGGCATCCAGTTGCCGCCCTGGGCGTTGCACTCGATGCCGAACACACGGTTGACCAGCTCAGTGTTGCCCTCAACCAGGAACTGGCTGCCCTCGGCAACGATGTCGGTCACCAGCAGCAGGACGAAGTCGTAGCCGTTCTTCTGCAGCAGGTCGTTCATATGGGCACGGGCCTCAGCTTCGCGGGCCATGGCGCCCTCAAGGTCAACGGTTTCGTGCTGGGCGATCAGAACCACCTTTTCGCCCACCTGGAACTCCTTGGCATCGGCGCCGACGAACTGCTCGATCTCGATGGCCTCTTCGCCACCACGCTTCTTGAACAGCTCCACGCCGTACTTCACCGGATCAACGTCGGCGATGCCGGCCAGCTCGGTCACCAGCTCCTGGTCCTTCGGGGTAGCCGTGGGGGACTTCAGGATCACAGTGTCGGTCAGAATGGCGGAAAGCAGCACGCGGGCCATTTCCGGGGTGATCTGGACCTGGTACTGCTTGTACAGCTCGGTCACGATGGAAGCGGTGGAGCCCCAGGGCAGGTTCAGGTACATGATGGGATTGGCGGTCATGACGTCGGCGATGCGGTGATGGTCCACGATCTCCACCACCTCGGCGTCCTGCACGCCGGGAATGGCCTGGCGCACCTCGTTGTGGTCCACCAGCACCAGCTTCTGGCCGGGCTGAGCACCCTCCACCAGCTCGGGAACCTGGAAGCCGAAGGTCTGCAGCACCCACTCGGACTCAGCGGGCAGCGGGCCCAGGCGGACCGGCTTATAGGTCAGCTCCGGTTCCTGGCCTTCCTGGCAGGCGCGGGCGGCCAGCTGGTTCTTCAGGTGCGCATAGGCAACTGCGGCGGAAATGGAGTCGTTGTCGGGGTTGCGATGACCCACGACGAAAACGGTTTCGCTCATGGATGATTCCTCCTTGGTTGGATTAACCCTGCCAGTATAGCAAGGCGCTACTTCGGCGGCTTGGGCACGCCGGGGATTTCCCTGCGCACGGCGTCAACGATGTCGATGGTGGACGGCTCTATGTCCAGCCCCAGGTCCTTGCCGCAGAAGGGGCACTCCCGCAGCACCGAGCCGCCCATGGTCTGGATGGTCTTGCCGCAGGACATACATTTATTAGTATTGCCAGTGCTGGTGTCTGCCGGTCTGAAGCACATGGAACTTCCTCATTTCGCGCATAGGCCTTCGATTTTGCACATGGGTGACACTATAGCATCACAACGGGCGGTGCGTCCCGAACTCCGAGCCCTTCTCCAAGCTGCACGCAGGACACGGCACGGCTAGCCTATCTTCACGATGGGAGCGTAGTCCTTCAGCAGCTTCTTCACCTGGCCGGTCTTGGCAAAGCGCACGTGAAGGGTGTCTCCGTCCACCTTAGTCACGGTGCCGCGACCGAAGGTCTTGTGGTCCACCACATCCCCCTTGACGAAGGTGACCCCCGCCGCACTCTTCTTGCCGGCGTTGGGGTTGGTGCGCACGCCGGAGCCGGCGGTACCACGGGATCCCCGATCCGATCGGCCAGAGGACCCGGTAGCGCTGGAGCGACCGAACACGCGGCCCTCCCCTGCCTCTGATCCGGAGCCGGCAATGCCTCGGCGGCTGCCCCGCTTTTCCCACCCGGTGCCGGCAAAGCCCCTTGAGCCAATGCCGCTGGTCTCCTTCAGCTCCACGGGGATTTCCGCGATGAAGCGGGAGGTGGGGTTGGCCTGGGTTTGGCCGAAGATCTGGCGGGACTGGGCATGGGTCAGGTACAGCTTCTTCCGGGCGCGGGTGATGGCCACGTAGGCCAGGCGGCGCTCCTCTTCTATGCCGATGACGTCGTTCATGGAGTTCACGTGGGGGAACAGGGACTCCTCCATGCCCGCCACGAAGACCACGTCAAACTCCAGGCCCTTGGAGGAATGCACGGTCATGAGGGTGACCGCCGAGCCGTCCTCCGAGGCGCTGTCCAGGTCGGTGCGCAGGCGCACCCATTCCAGGAAGTCGGGCAGGGAGTTGCCCCGCAGCACCCTTACCGGCTCAGCTTCCTGGACGGGCAGCTGGAACAGGCTCTGCTGCAACGCGTCGAAGGAGCCGGCGGCGCTTTCGTCCTGGTCAGAGACAAGCGCGGCCGTGGGGGCTTCGAACAGGGCATCGTCTTCGTCATGGGTTTCCATGAACTCGTCCACAACGCCCAGGAATTCCTTTATGTTCTCTATACGGGTGCGGGCTTCGTCCGTATTCTCCAGCTCAAGGGCGCGGATCAGGCCGGTGCGATCCACAATGGCCTCGACAACCCGGCGCAGATTGCCTTCGTAAGTGCGAGCCTCCTTGATCAGGGAAACGAACTCCGCCACGTGCTTGCGGGCGGCCGGGCGCAGCTCAGGGTCCACCACCGCCATCTCGCAGGCGTCCATGAAGGTCATGTCCTGGGAAATGGCAATGTGCTGGATCAGCTCCACGGTGGACTTGCCTATGCCGCGGCGGGGCACGTTGATCACGCGCTTGGCGGCCACGTCGTCGGCGGGGTTTACCACCAGGGTCAGGTAGGCCATGACGTCCTTGATCTCGGCGCGCTCGAAGAACCGCACGCCGCCCACGATGCGGTAGGGCACGCCGGCGCGCAGCATCATGTCCTCAAGGGTGCGGGACTGCGCGTTGGTGCGGTAGAACACGGCCATCTGGGTGTAGGAGGTGCCCCGGGCGTGGAGCTTTTCGATCTCCCCCGCGATCCAGCGGCCTTCGTCCCGGCCTTCCGCCGCCTGATAGACCTGAATCTTGTCCCCGTCCTCCGACGCGGTGAACAGCTTCTTGGGCTTGCGGTTGCGGTTGTTGGCAATGACCGCATTGGCCGCCGCCAGCACGTTGCCCACGCTGCGGTAGTTCTGCTCCAGCTTCACCACGTGGGCGTCGGGGTAGTCGGTTTCGAACTCCAGGATGTTGCGCAGGTCGGCTCCGCGCCAGGAATAGATGGACTGATCGTCGTCGCCTACCACCATGATGTTGCGGTAGCGGGCGGCAAGCAGGCGGGTGATCTCGTACTGGGCCTTGTTGGTGTCCTGGTACTCGTCCACTAGCAGGTAGCGGAAGCGCTCCTGATAGGCCTGGAGCACATCCGGGTTGTTCTTGAGCAGCAGGTAGGCGTACAGCAGCAGGTCGTCGAAGTCAAAGGCATTGGCGGCCTTCAGGCGCTGCTGCAGGCGCTCGTAGACCTGGGCGGCCACCTTGCCCACGGGGTCGATCACCTTCTGGGCAAAGGCCGAGGGCACCACCAGTTCGTTCTTGGCGGTGCTGATGCGGTTCATCAGGGCGTTCACCGGGTAGCGCTTGGGGTCTATGCGCAGCTCCGCCATGATTTCCTTATACAGGCGCTTCTGGTCGTCCACATCGTATATGGTGAAGCTCTTGGAAAAGCCCAGGCGGTCGGCGTCGGAGCGCAAGATGCGCACGCACATGCTGTGGAAGGTGGAAACCCACATGCCCCGGGCGGCGGGGCCCACCAGGCGCCCCAGGCGCTCCCGCATTTCCGCGGCGGCCTTGTTGGTGAAGGTGATGGCCAGGATCTGCCACGGGTGAACCCCCAGGTCATCCACCAGATGGGCAATGCGGTAGGTCAGCACGCGGGTCTTTCCGCTGCCTGCGCCCGCCAAGACCAGCAGCGGCCCCTCGGTGGTGACCACGGCTTCCTGCTGGGGCGGATTGAGGCTTTGGATGTTCACGGGCATGCGCTCCCCCTTCAGAACAAGCCGCGGGACCCTGCAGTCCCGCGGAAGAATGAACCAATATTAGAACAGCTGTACGATTATAACGTATTGACGCTACACCACCACGCCGAAAATGACCAGAACCACCACGGCCACGATAATGCGGTACACGCCAAAGGCGGTGAAGTCGTTCTTCTTCACGTAGCCCACCAGGAACTTGATGGCCAGCACGGAAACCAGGAAGGCCACCACCAGGCCCACGCCCAGAACCGCCCACTCAAGGCCGGTGTAGGCAAAGCCGTGCTTGATGAACTTGATCAGCGACCAGCCCGCCATGATGGGAATGGCCAGGAAGAAGGCGAACTCCGTGGCAATGGTGCGGCTGCAGCCCAGCAGCATGGAGCCGATGATGATGGAGCCGCTGCGGGACGTGCCCGGCACGATTGCCAGGGCCTGGAACATGCCTACGCCGAAGGCACGGGCAAAGGAAAGCTCCTCGAAGGTGGTCACCTTGGCGATGGCCTCGGAGGCGTCTTCCGAGGGGCTGGCCTGGCCTTTTCCCTGAATCTGATTGCCGGCAGCAGGACGGGCGTGCTTGCCCGCGTAGGCCCGGTCGTTGCCCTGCGTTGCGGCGGCAATGCGCTTGCGGTTGATGGCTTCCATGACAATGAAGATGACGCCGTACACGATCAGCGCCGTGGACACCACTATGTAGCCGAAGTCGGAGTTGGCAATGTGGGTTTCGAAGAAGTCGTCCAGCGCAAAGCCCACCACCGCTGCAGGGATGGAGCCTACCACCACTTTTGCCCAGATGCCCCAGGTCTGCTTCTTTTCCTGAGGGGTCTTGCAGGGGCTGAAGGGGTTCAGCTTGTGGAAGAACAGCAGCAGCACCGCAAGGATGGCGCCCAGCTGAATAACCACCAGAAACGTTGCGTAGAATTCAGGGGAAACGTTCAGGGGCAGGAACTGGTTCAGCAGCATCATGTGGCCGGTGGAGGAAATGGGCAGCCATTCGGAAATGCCCTCCACCACGCCGAACAGAACCGCTTTTATCATCTCGAATGCAAAATCCATGCGCAAAATGCCTTTTGGTCGGGAACGGTTGGAAACGTAAAACTGGAAAATGATAGCACGTTGCCCCTGCTCCCAAAGGGAGTTGCGCCATTCTTTCAAAAACGCAACATACCCGCAACATGCAAGGGCGGGTGTTTCGGTATGATGAAGCATTGCAAAGCGTCCGCGTACGCCGCTATTGCTGTTCCACGGGCAAAGAGGAAAAGAGAGATCATGGTTGCTTCACAAGCCAAACCGCAGCAGACGGTTGCTGTTTTCGACTTCGGCGCACAGTACGGCCAGCTCATCGCACGCCGCGTGCGCGACCTGAACGTGTACTCCGAGATTGTTCCCTGCGACATTTCCGCTGGCGAGGTGCGGGAAATGGCGCCGGCAGCCATCATCTTGTCCGGCGGTCCGGCAAGCGTGTACGCCGAAGACGCCCCCAAGATCGACCCCGAGGTGCTGGAGCTGGGCATTCCCATTCTGGGCTTTTGCTACGGACACCAGACCGTGGCGGTGAACGCCGGCGGCACCGTAGGCCACACGGAAAAGGGCGAGTACGGCCCCGCGGAGCTGCACGTGGCCAAGGGCGCCCTGTTCGAGGGCACGCCCCAAACGCAGACCGTGTGGATGAGCCATAGGGACGCGGTGACGGTGGTTCCCGACGGCTTCGTGGTGACCGCCTCCACCGACGTGTGCCCCGTGGCCGCCATGGAGTGCGCTGAGCGGCGCATCTACACCACCCAGTTCCACCCGGAGGTCAAGCACACTCCCTTCGGCAACAAGATGCTGGAAAACTTCCTGTTTGGCGTGTGCGGTCTTGAAAAGAACTGGACCATGGACGGCATCATAGAGGACTCCATTGCCGCCATTCGTGCTCAGGTGGGCGAAAACCGCGTCATCCTGGGCCTTTCCGGCGGTGTTGACAGCTCCGTGGTGGCGGCTCTTTGCTCCAAGGCCATTGGCAAGCAGCTGGTGTGTGTGTTCGTGAACCACGGCCTGCTGCGTAAGAACGAGCCCGAGGAAGTCGAGGCGGTGTTCAGCAAGCAGTTCGACTGCGAGTTCATCCACGTGCATGCGGAAGACCGCTACGCGGCGCTACTGGCGGAGGTCACCGAGCCGGAGCAGAAGCGACGGATCATAGGCACCCAGTTCTGGAACGAGTTCTTTGCCGTGGCGCAGGACCTGGCGCAAGACGGCAAGCCGGTGCATTTCATGGCGCAGGGTACCATCTACCCGGACATCATCGAGTCCGGCGCCCGCAAGACCGGCGGCAAGGCATCCACCATCAAGAGCCACCACAACCTGATCCCCTTCCCCGAAGGGGTGCACTTCGACCTGATCGAGCCGCTGGACCACTTCTTCAAGGACGAGGTCCGCGCTCTGGGCACGGCCCTGGGACTTCCCGACCACATTGTGCACAGGCAGCCCTTCCCCGGCCCCGGCCTGGCCATTCGCATCATCGGCGCGGTGACCTTGGAGAAGCTGGAGATCCTGAAGAACGCCGACGCCATTGTGCGTGAGGAGCTGGACGCCTACAACGAGCGCCTGTTCCAGGAAACGGGCGAGCGGAACTCCGAGCATTCCTGCTGGCAGTACTTCGCGGTGCTGCCCGACATCAAGTCCGTGGGCGTGATGGGCGACGAGCGCACCTACGCCCGTCCGGTGATCCTGCGTGCCGTGGAAAGCTCCGACGCCATGACCGCCGACTGGGCCAAGCTCCCCTACGACGTGCTGGGCAGGATTTCCAGCCGCATTGTGGCCGAGGTCCCCGGCGCCAACCGCGTGTGCTACGACATCACGCCCAAGCCGCCCGCCACTATTGAGTGGGAGTAATTTTCACCCGGAAACGCTCTGCAACACTAGGGAACGAAATAATACGTTTCCGCAGGTCAAATAGCTAATTTGGCGAACCCCGAAGGAACACTCCGAATCATAGGAAAACGCTCCTTCGGGGTTTATTTGTCCATTGATTTGTCCATGGACAAATACCTCGCAAAAATCCAACCAAAGAAAAGGAGCCAAAATATGAAGAACTACGCAGAACTGGATCTAGCCCTCGCCCTCACCGACATTCACGACCCCGAAGAAGACAACATCCTCTGCGGCATCGCCATCCCCAGCAAGTTCCGCAGCGCGTTCATCCGCGACGTAGAACAGCTGGCCGTCACCAAGTACGGCGGCGCCACCTTCGAAGAGCTCATGGAGAAAGACGATGATGACGCATCTTTGGATGCAGCCATCCACACCAACCTCGAAGAGAAGAGGCTCCGCGAGGAAGGCCCCATCGAAGCCGACTTCGAGGTGGTCAAGGACAAGAACCTTCTTAGCTAGAGCACGCAAGGAAGAAAAGATCCAAAACTACCGCCTCCCGTTTCTTTACAAAAGAGAAACGGGAGGTTTCTTATTTCATCACAGAGTCCGCTCCTCATGATCACCTGCCGCAGGTGATAGTACACTCAATTTGACTGAAAAAAGGATTCGCTCCGCTCGACCTAGAAAGCGCAGGAGGATATGGGAAATCTGGGATGGTATCAAGTAATGACCACCTTCGCGAAAAAGGTGGGCGGCCCTCTCCATCTGGGCGGACTGGTTTTAGGAAGCGGCGCGGTCTTTGGTGGCGGCGCGGTCTTTGGCGGCATAAAAATCAAGGAGAAGGTAGACGCGGT
>JAQXGX010000138.1 GCA_029006935.1 Eggerthellales bacterium
TGCCCGGGCCAAGAACGCGGCCCTGACCCAGACCTCCACCGTGCTGGGCACCGCCCACTACATCAGCCCCGAGCAGGCCCAGGGCAAGGAGCTCACCGAGTCCAGTGACATCTACTCCCTGGGCGTGGTGCTCTACGAAGCAGCCACCGGCCAGCTTCCCTTCGACGGCCCCGACGCCGTGAGCGTGGCCCTGAAGCAGGTCAGCGAGCTGCCTCAGCCGCCCCGCGCGGTGAACCCCGCCGTGGATCCGGCACTGGAAAGCATCATTCTGTGCGCCATGAGCAAAAACCCCGCTCAGCGCTTTGCCACCGCCACGGAAATGCGCAAGGCGCTGCTAGACTTCCTGGCTGGACGCCCGGTGGCCACTCCCCTGGCCTTTGGCGCAGCGGAAACCGCCGTGGTGGGAAGCGTGGTGCCCCCCATCGCCCCCTTGAGCGACAGCACTCAGGTCATGCCGGTTTCCCCGGTGGCACCTACCGATCCTTCCACCGCCACCACCAACTATCTGAACAAGGACGAAAGCGACGTCTCTTCCAAGAAGGGTAAGGGCGCCAAGATCGCCGGTGCCATTGGCGCGGTTGCGGCCCTTGTTGCCATCGTGGCCTTTGCGGTGACCATGGTCTTTGGCGGTGGCGGGATCGCAGTGCCCCAGGTCACGGGCATGACTCAGGAAAAGGCGGAAAAGACCATAGTGGAGGCCGGCTTCACTGTGGGCGAAATCGAGGAAGCTCCCAGCGACACCGTCAAGGAAGGTCTAGTGATCAGCCAGGATCCCGAAAGCGGCCTGAAGCGAGACAAAGAAACCCCCATCAACCTGGTGGTTTCCTCTGGCATCGAGCAGGTTGAGGTTCCCGACCTGCGCAACCTCACCGCGGATCAGGCCTTGAGCGAGCTGGAGAGTCTGGGGCTTACCGCCATCAAGGGCACTGCCGAGTACTCCGACAATATTGCCAAGAACCACATCTGCGGACAAAGCCCTGCTTCTGGAACGAAGGTTGCCAAGGGTACGGCCGTTGAGTACGTGCTTTCCCTAGGCCAGGAAACCTCCGATGTTCCCAACGTGGTGGGCTACTACGAAACCAGCGCCAAGCAGAAGTTGGAAGCCGCCGGGTTCAAGGTCGAGGTGGTGTACGACTACGACGACTCCGATGAGGGCGCATGCTACTGGCAGCAGCCGGCAGAGGGAAAGCTGAAGCCCGGCTCCACGGTGACCATCGGCATCAGCAAAGGCCCCAAGCCCGCTCCTGAGCCCGAGCCCACGCCTGAGCCCGAGCCCGATCCCGGCACCACCAATCCCGACGACACCGACGAGCCTGCCTCCGGCACCGGAAATGAAGCAGACGATGGTAAAGCCAGCGACTATCAGTAAGCTGTAAGGCAGCAGCCCTTAGATGCAGAAAGGCCGTGCAGTTGCACGGCCTTTTCATTTTGATGGTGCCCCCGAGAGGATTCGAACCTCCGACGCACGGTTTAGGAAACCGACGCTCTATCCCCTGAGCTACGGGGGCGTAAGGTGCATTCTAGCAGATTGCGCGTGGGCTGTGTGCCTGGTGCCGCGGACGGCAGCGGGCAGGGAGCAACGCCAACGGCAGGACCTTTCATCCTGAAACCTTTTGCCCCGAGCCGAAGCAAGCGCTTCCTAAACTACTTCAAGGCCCCGGCCACCTTGCGTGCGGCGGCAGTGATGCTCAGGTCGTCCACGTCCACGGTCACGTCAGCGTAGCGCTCATACAGGGGCAGGCGCTCCTCGTAGAGCTCACGCAGGCTCATGCTGATGCCACCCTTCAGAACCACGCCGCGTTCCTGCAGGTCAGACAGCCGGTTCTTCAGCTCGTCGTAGCTGATCTTCAGGTAGACCACGGTGCCGATCTGGTGCAGATGGGACATGGCCTCGTCGGAGTACACGGCACTGCCGCCGGTGGCGATCACGGTGTCGGTCTGGGTGTGGATCTGGCTCAGGATCTGGTTTTCCACCTGGATGAAGCCTTCAGGGCCCATGGCGTCGATGATATGCTGAAGCGTCTTGTCGCACTGGTTCTGGATCACCAGGTCGGCGTCCATGAAGTCATATCCCAGAATCTTTGCCAGCACAATACCCAAGGTGGACTTGCCCGCACCAGGCATTCCAATGAGCACCACGTTCTTCACGCCGTCCAGCTGTTCTTCAGTCTGCATTGTTCGCTCCTTTTGGCGCCGCGATGGCTTGAGCAGCACGGCGCCCTCATTCAGCACAAGGTTGTTCGCATGATGGTTGAGTATACTCCTGCAAAGGCGCGCAGATGTTACGAGTCCGTGCCGAAGGCTCATAAACAACAAACGTCCACCGCTTTGTTCTTGCCAGAACAGCATGATGGCGGTATCATTTGTGAATGCATCTGCTGGTGCATACGGAGAGCTGACCGAGAGGCCGAAGGTGCTCGCCTGCTAAGCGAGTATACCCCAAAAGGGTATCTGGGGTTCAAATCCCCAGCTCTCCGCCATCTGAGCTCACGCCGCCCTTCGGGGCGGCTTTTCTTTTGCCTGGGGCGAAGGGCCTAGCGGACTCGATTTCGTTCGC
>JAQXGX010000139.1 GCA_029006935.1 Eggerthellales bacterium
CCAGGAGGCGGCTGAGAGGCAGCTGGTCCGCTGCGACCGAAGAGCACGGTCCCGATAATGCGGGGCTTGGAAAGGAGATCTCATGCGCAATCCCGTCGACTACACGCTCTACCTGGTCACCGACCAGGACCTGATGAGCACCCAAACCCTGGAGCAGGCCGTTGAGCAGGCCTGTGAAGGCGGCGTGACGCTGGTGCAGATCCGCGAAAAGAAGGCCAGCCAGGACGAGTTCCTGGACGTGGCCCGTCGCTGCAAGGCCATCACCGACCGGTTCGGGGTGGGCCTGATCGTGAACGACAACCCCCACGTGGCGGCCCAGATCGGCGCCCTTGGCGTGCACGTGGGCCAGGACGACACTCCCGTTCCCCAGGTTCGCCAGATCGTGGGCCCCGATGCCATCATCGGCGTTTCCGCCCATACGGTGGAGGAAGCCCAGCGCGCCCAGGCCGAAGGCGCCGACTACCTGGGCATTGGTGGCATCACCCTGACCGCAACCAAGCCCGACGCCCCGGCCCTGACCTTTGCCCAGCTTGACGCCATCGTGGAAAGCGTGGACATTCCCTGCGTGGTCATAGGCGGCGTGAACGCGCGCACCATTCCCCTGTGCCACGGCCACGGGTTCGCGGGATATGCCGTGGTTTCCGCCATCATCGCCCAGCCGGACATTGCGGCGGCGGCGGCGGGGCTGCGAAGGGTCATCGCGCGCAACGACCTTCCCAGCGCGGATGCCGCGCTGCGGGACCAGATCCTCACCTGCGTGGAAACGGTGAAGGCCACCAACCCCATGGCGCCTTCCATCACCAACTTCGTGACCATTGACTACGTGGCAAACGCCCAGCTGGCGGTGGGGGGATCCGCGGCCATGGTCTATCTGCCGGACGAAGGGGAAATGCTGGCGGGCAGTCCCAGCATGTACCTGAACATGGGCACCCTTATGCCGGTGTATGGCGAAACCATTCCCCGTACTGGCCGCGCTCTGGCGGCTGCTGGCACCCCCTGGGTTCTGGACCCGGTGGGGATCGGCATTGGGTCGCTGCGCACCCAGCTGCTTCAGAGCCTGAGGGATTGCAGGCCCGGCATCATCCGCTGCAACGCGTCGGAGGCCATTGCCCTGGCGTCCCTATGGGGCCTGACCCAGGCGGAAGATTCCGGCGTTCGCGGGGTGGATTCTACCGATTCTGTGGACAGCGCCCAGGCGGCGGCGGTTGCCCTGGCACGGCACACCGGCGGCGCAGTAGCGGTTTCCGGAGAAGTTGACCTGGTGACCGATGGTTTCCGCGTGGCTCGGGTGAAGGGCGGAAGCCCGCTGCTGACCTGCATTACCGGTTCCGGCTGCTCCCTGGGCGGCGTGGCTGCTATCTACGCCACGGCTGCCGATCCCTTTGCCGCGGCGCTGACCGCAACGGTGGCCTACAACCTGGCGGCCGATCGTGCGGCCCAGACGGCCCAGGCCCCGGGCAGCTTCAAGGTGGCGTTCCTGGACGCCCTGTACCTGAACACGGCGGAGCAGATTTCAGCCTATCCCTTTGAGGTGGAGGTGCTTGCGTAGATGAATACCCTGGTTGCGGTGGCCATTGCCCCCTTCGGCGTGGGGGATGAGCTGGCCCCGGAAGTGGCCCAGGTGGTGCAGGTGATCCGTCAGTCGGGTCTGCCCAACCGCACGTACTCCATGTTTACCGAAATCGAGGGCGAATGGGACCAGGTCATGCAGGTGGTCAAGGACGCCACCTTCGTGCTGGCGGAAAAGGGCATTCGCACCGAGGTGGTGCTGAAGGCCGATATCCGCCCCGGTCACACGCAGACCATGACCAAGAAGGTCCAGAAGGTCGACCAGCTTCTGGCCGGGGAGTAGGGTTGCAAAGCGCATGGCAGGGCTGAGCAGCACCTTGAAGAGCAACGGCCTGAGCTACTTGCTCATGGGCGGACATATTGCCGTGGACATGTGCCAGGGTGGTCTTGCGGCCACCCTGCCGTTTCTCATTGCCGCCCACGGCTACTCCTATGCCCAGGTCACCCTGCTGGTGTTCATGGCCAACATTGCCAGTGCCGTCATCCAGCCGCTGTTTGGCTGGCTGGGGGATCGCAAGCCGCGGCCCTGGATCATGGCCGCGGGGGTGCTTCTGGCCGGTGCCGGCATGGCGGGAGTGGGTGTGCTGCCCAGCTACCAGCTGATCGCCCTTTCCGCCTGTCTGTGCGGCGTGGGCATTGCCATGCTTCATCCGGAGGGCGGGCGCCTTGCCAACCTGGTGGCCAGCGGCTCCAAGGCCGGGGGCATGTCCATCTTCAGCGTAGGAGGACAGGTGGGCTTCTGCGTGGGTCCCATGGTGGCCGCGGCCTCACTTTCCCTTTTCGGGCTGGCGGGGTCTTTGGTGTTCCTGGTGCTGTGCGCTCCCTACGCGCTTCTGCTGCTGGCGTTTAACCGGCGGCTTGCCTCCTTCGGCCTGCGAGACGCCTCCGCCGTGGCTGCTAGCGGCGGGCATGACCGGTGGGGAGCTTTCGCCCTGGTGCTGAGCACCCTTTCCATTCGGTCGGTGGTGTTCTACGCCCTGAGTTCCTTTGCGCCCCTGTTCGTGATCAGCTTCTTTGGCCAGACCGAGGAGCAGGCCTCCCTGATGGTCAGCCTGCTGGCTCTGGCGGGGGCTGTTGCCACCATGCTCTCCAGCAAGTTCGATGCCCTGCTGGGCACCAAGCGCCTGATGGTGACGTGCTTTGTGGTGATGGTGACGGGTCTGGTGGCCTTTTCCTTCAGCCCCAGTCTTTCGGTGAGCTGCCTTCTGGTGGTGGTGTTGGCCTTTGGCATCAACGCCTTCAATCCGCCGGCCAT
>JAQXGX010000140.1 GCA_029006935.1 Eggerthellales bacterium
TCGGTGGGCTGTGACTTCGTCGACCTGTGGTATGACGGAGAATACCGGGGCAGCTATCTGCTCAGCGAAAAGGTGCAGGTGGGAACCGGCCGCATTGACATCCCCAACATGGATGACGTCAATGAGGAGGCAAACCCCGACGTGGAGGACCTGGAGGCGCTGCCCACTGCCACTGCCACCAACAAGTACGGCATGGAGTACTCCTACACTCCGGGAATCCAGACCCCGGTTGTTTCCGAGGGCGGTTACCTGTTCGAGTTCGATGGCTACTACTTCGCGGAAAAGGCGTGGTTCAGCGCGTCCATTAACGGCCAGGTATGCTATTTCACCAGCAAGAACCCGGAAGTATGGTCCCAGGAGCAGGCGGAGTATCTGAGCTGCCTGGTCCAGGAGGCGTTCAACGCGCTGGCTTCCGGTCAGGATTTGGCGAACGTCCTTGACGTGGACTCCGTTGCCCAGGCCTACTGGATCTACGAAATCGCCAAGAACAGCGATGCTTTCCTGAACTCATCCACGTACTTCTACGTTCCCGGGGAAGGGGATGCGAAGATCTACGCCGGCCCGGCCTGGGACTTCGACCGCGCGTTGGGAAACCATGCCAAGGCTCGTCTGTGCTCCCACCCTTCGGGCCTTCTGGTGGGAGTCGCGCCCTTCGCCCAGCAGCTTGCTGCCCATCCTCAGGTAAAAGACGCCCTTGATCGCGCCTATTCTCCGATTGCCGCTTCCTTCAAGAACATGTGGGACCAGGGCAACCCTCAGGGTATGACTCAGACGCGAAAGAGGATTGCAACGTCTGCCTCTATGAACAACATCCTGTGGTGGAGCCAGCGTTGGTACGGTCGATGGGACTCCTATGACCAGGCTCTGGACTATCTGCAGTCCTGGATCCCCCAGCGCCTGGCGTGGATCGACCGCACCGGGTATGGGTCAACGTGCGATTCCGTGGAGCAGGCCACGGTGACCATTGGTACCGCAACGTATACGGGGAAGCGCCTTTCGCCTACGGTGAAGGTGGTGCTGAAGGGCAAGACCCTGAAGAAGGACGTTGACTACCAGATCTACTACAACCCTATGACGGATGTGGGACCGGCGTTCCTGACCATTGCGGGAATCAACGACTACGTGGGCTTGATCAAGCCTGAGTACAGCATTGTTCCTTCTACGAAGAAGCTCGTGTCCCTTCGTGCCAGCAGCACGGGATTCACGGCTTCTTGGAAGGCGTCCAGCAGCAAGCAGGCGGACGGCTACCAGATTCGCTACGCCACCTCCTCGTCCATGAAAAATGCGGTGAAAGTGACCGTGGGCAATGCTACCTCGAAGAAGATTACGGGCCTGAAGAAGGGCAAGCGCTACTACGTGCAGGTCCGCGCCTACAAGAAGGCGACTCCGGCCGAAGGCCAGCAGAAGATCACCTACGTCGGGTCCTGGTCGCCACGGCGTTCCGTGGAGGTGACTACGGCCTTTGGTTTTGCCAAGGTTTCCGCGGCATCGGGACTTTCCTCTGGGGTCAAGGTTCGGTGGAGCGCCTCCAGAAGCTCCTTGACCAACGGATTCGAGGTGCGCTACGCCACCTCAAGGTCCATGGCGGGCGCGGTGACCAAGACCGTTTCGTCAAAGAAGAGCCGCTCCTGCACCGTTAAGGGCTTGGAGGGAAACAAGGCCTACTACGTGCAGGTGCGAATGCTCAAGAAATCAGGAATCACCACCTATGCAACCAAATGGTCCAACAAGGTCCGCGTGGTGACGAAGGCGTAGGGGGTACTCGTTGTATCGCGCCCGGGAGTGCAGGAAGGGAGCCTGCAAGTGCTCCTGGGCGCTGTGCATAGTAATACAAGCAGGAAGAACGGAAAGAAGAAGGGAGACAGGAAGTGAGAAGGAGGGCGAATGCAAAGCTGGCTGCAGCGGCTCTGGCGGTTGCAGCTACGGTCTGCCTGAGCGTTTCGGCCTTTGCCGCTTCGGGTATTACCGTGCCCGATGATCGCCAGCTGACCATCCATTCAACCAACAAGGTCGCGCCCGGCATCACCGAAGACCACATTACCACGGTGGACAAGGCCACCGGTACCGGTCAGGTTGAGTCTTATGTGGCTACCATCGACCCGGTGAACTACTCCACCGTCGGATTCCTGGCATCGTACAAGGACTACGATTCCAGCGGCAAGTGGGGTTTGCAGACGGTTCGCGACCAGGCAAAGGCTGCTTCCAAGAAGATCGGCAGCGACAAGAAGATCGTTGTCGCGGTTAACGGCGACTACTTCAACATGACCACCGGCGAGCCTTCGGGCCTGCTGGTGATGAACGAAAAGGTAGTGCACGGCCCTGGCGCGGAGGAAGCGTACTTCTGCCTGACTAAGGACGGCAAGTACGACATCCGCTATGCCTGGGAAGACTTCAGCGATGTGAAGGAGGGCGTAGGCTCTCCCATCATGCTGATCCAGGATGGCCAGCTGACCGCTACCGCCGAGTATGACAACTACGACAAGATGCCCCGCGCTGCCATCGGCCTGACTGCTGATGGCAAGATCGTGCTGTACGAAGCCGACGGCCGTCAGGTCCGCTCGGTGGGTGCGACCCTGAACGCGGTTGCCCGCCAGATGAAGGAGCTGGGCTGCGTTGAGGCAATGTACCTGGACGGCGGCGGCTCTGCCACCTTCACCACCCGTGCAGAGGGCGAGGAGGACCTGGTAGTGCGCAACTCTCCTTCTGACGGCATGGAGCGCCAAGTCAGCTCTGCTCTGCTGTTCTACTCCACGGCCAAGTCCGAAGGCGAGTTCGACCATGCGGCATTGACTCCCAGCCAGCTGGTCTACACTCCCGGTTCCGCCGTTGCCTTCAAGGCAAAGGGCGTTGACTCCGCAGGCGGTCCTGCGGATGTTCCCGCCAGCGCCGAATTCGCCCTTGCTCCCGAAAGCACGGCTCTGGGCACCATCGATGCTGCAACGGGTGCGTTCACGTCCAACGGAACCTGCGGCCAGGTGACCTGCAACCTTATGTACGAAGGCAAGGTGTGCGGCTCCACCACGGTGGAAGTTCAGGAGCCTGACGCCATCGAGTTCGTCAACGATGAGGTGAACCTGGGATTCGAAGCGCAGAGCGGCCTGGGCCTTCAGGTCAAGTACCACAACCGCCTGATGGAGTACAAGGACGGGGACTTTACCTGGACCATCGCCAACGTGAGCTCCGATCCCAAGCACGAGTCTCCCAGCGATAAGGTCATAGGCACCTTCGACGGCAATATCTTTACGTCCTCTGACGGCAACACCCTGTACGGCACCGCAACCTGCTCCTATACCAAGCAGGACGGAGGCACGGTTTCCGGCAGCGTTGAGCTGATCGTGGGCCTGCAGCCCACGGTGGTCATGGACTTCGAAGACCAGCAGGCTGAAGACGGCTCCACTATTGCCGCCAAGGACTATTGGACCTTCGACAAGGCCTACTTCAATAGCAGCGGTGGCATTGCGGGCGTACGGGACGAAAACGGCACCATGGTACGCGGTGCTTCGGCGACCAAGCGCCTGATGACTGGTTCCTACTACAATGATGACCAATATGGCAACATGATCGGCCGCGGCGGCAACGAATCTGCCCAGATCATCAGCCCCTCCGACGGCTATCCGGCGCGCAAGGGCACCCATGCGCTGAAGCTGAACTACGACTTCACCCAGTGGAACGGCATTACCGAGGGCGCGTGCTTCGGCTTTGCTCAGGCCAGCCAGGAAATCCCTGGTTCTCCCACGGGCATTGGCGTGTGGTGCTACGCTCCTGAGGGCGCTGCAAACCTGTGGATTCGCTGTCGTGTGGTAGACGGTGCGGGAAACATTGCTACCGTCAACTTCGTGGACAAGTCTGACCCCGCCTTGCGCAGCGACGTCCATTGGGTGGGTTGGCGCTATCTGGAAGCCGACTTGAGCAATCTTCAGGGACCTTTTAGCCTCATCGGCGGCGAAACCGTTCGCGTCATGTACCTAAAGGGCTACGGCAACAAGACCAGCACCGGGGAAGATCTGCCTCAGAGCCAGGCCAAGGGCTATCTGATCTTCGATGATCTTGCCTTCGTGTATGGCGCAAATGTTGAAGACGTGGACAATCCTGCCGTTGGCGACATCTCCGCCAACGGCAAGGTCCTTGAGGAAGACGCCGTGGTGGAGGCTGGCAATCTGGACTTTGCCGTGAGCGTCAGCGATGTGGAGAACAAGTACACCAGCGGTGTGAACTTCGACGTAAGCTCCATGAACGTGGAACTTGACGGCGAGGACGTGACCACCTCCCAGATCGAGGCCGGCAACCTTGCAGCCGACGAAAGCAAGGGTGCGGTGTACCTGTACAACCAGAAGCTTTCCAACGGCGATCACAGCCTGAAGATCACCATCCGCGACATGAACGGCAACGAGGCCTTCAAGCAGATCGGCTTTACCGTGGCTGCGGAGGAAAGCTCACCTGCAAAGGTGAAGGTGTCCCTGGCTCAGGAAGAAGCTGAGCTGGGCGGATGCGTTGACGTGGTTGCAGCGGTGGACAATGCGCAGAACCTGGGTTCCTTCACCGGCACGTTCAAGATCTCTGCTGACTACAAGGACTACACCGTGGAATACGGCGAAGGCTTTGAGCAGGCAGCTGATCCCGTGTACAACGCCAAGAGCAGCTCCCTAACCATCTCTGCAAAGCGCAGCGAAGGCGCTGCCAATGAAGGCCAGGCCGCGGTGGCTACCATCCGCCTTGTTGTTCCCGTGACCCAGAAGGAAGGGGACAAGTTCTCCTACGCGGTGACCAGCGCCCGCTACTCGGTGGTTTCCGACCAGGGTGTGGATGTGAAGACCTTCGTGAAGAAGACCTCCAGCATTCCTGTGACGGCGCGCTACTCCATTTCCCTGGACACGGTGATTGCGGGCTTCAACGCCTCCATGACCGTTACCGATCGCCAGGGCAACCCGGTTCGCGTTGACGTATACAACGGTGAAGATGTGAAGATCGGCAGAACCGACCGTAACGGCACCTTCACCATTCCTGCCTACGATGAAGCTCAGCCCATCGTGCTGTACGTCATGGACGGGCAGGGATACCGCTCCTTCATCCTGAGCACCCAAGCATTCTCCAATGCCGGCAACGCAGACGGCACGCCTACCTTCGTAAAGCTGAACGCTGCTAACGGCGCTTCCCAGAAGAACGTCACCTGGCTTGCCAACCCGGACGTTGCCAACAAGAAGGCCATTGCCCAGATCGCGACCAAGGCTGCCTATGATGCTGATGGCGAAGCCGCCTTCCAAAACGTTGAGGGTTCATGTACCGTTATGAAGCTTGACGGCGCCGGCATTGAGGGAAACAAGACCGCCTACTCCAACACGGTGATGCTGACCGATCTGAAGCAGGGCACGGAATATGCCTATCGCGTGGGCGACGGCAAGCGCTGGTCGCCGGTGTACACCACTTCCACCATCTGGAAGGGCGAGGACACCAAGTTCTTCATCCTGGGCGACACTCAGGTAGAAACCGGTGACCTGGAGACCATCAAGGCCATCACCGATCAGCTGGGCAAGGAAGACTTTACCTTTGGCGCTCAGCTGGGCGACTTCGTTGAGCAGCCCACGGTCTATACCTACTGGAACGACATCCTTACCGCC
>JAQXGX010000141.1 GCA_029006935.1 Eggerthellales bacterium
TACCATTCACGCCGACTCGGGGGATTTGCAGTGCTATTCCTCGCTCTCCGTCATGCTGGAGCAGCTTCCCGGGACCTTTATTCGCTGCCATCAGAGCTATGCGGTGAACATGACCCGTGTGGACGCGTTTCGTGACCGGGAGATCGTTCTGGAGGACGGCTCGGTGATTCCGGTGAGCCGTCGCAAGGAGAAAGAAGTTCAGGGCAGGCTTCTGGCGTTTCTTGGGTCCAGGGAGTAGCGGTGTTTACGGGGGTTGGGGTTGGCCACCGCCCCTTTCGCCCGCAAGATTTGGTGCTGGGAGTAGCGGCGGATCGGCTCAGCCATGGGTATGCTGACCCCGTTTATCGGAATGAACGACTGCGTCTGCCCCTCTATAATCGTAGTGCTCAACAAAGAGGCAGTCCGTCGGCGTTGAATCGGGGGTCGCGCAGGCTTGACAGGCGTGCGCATCGTGAGAGTCGCTGGCAAACGGGCTAGACTAAAGGACCGGGAGGAGCTTCCATGCCTGATATCCGAGATGCCAGTGACGACAAGGCCCCGCAGATTTCATACGACCGCGTTCCCGAGGATGCGGACCACCCCGAGTTCCGGTACCGGCTCACGAAGGACGAGTTCGAGCGGGCTTTGAAGGCGCTCTTTGACCAGATGGGCGGGTTCGACCCGAAAGACCCTAGAAAGGTCAATTACAGGAGATGGGTGAGGTCTCGGGTCCTCTGCAGCGAAAGGGACGAAAACGACGTCCTGATCCCCAAGGACCTGGCCGATGAGTTCTCCCGGTGCTGGTAGTGCCAGCGCGCCTCCCCGCTTCCAAGGCGGCAGTCTACGAAACCCCGCGGTCGTTTGCCACCTGGTAGTCCAGGCCGCCGCGACCGTCCCGGGTCACCTCGACGATGTCGTGGAAAAGCATCCGGTACTGGGCCTCATCGCCGAAGCTGCGATCTTCGTGATGGTGCCCGAAGAACCAAAGCTTCCAATCACAGGTTTCGTCCACCCACTGCAGATAGTTGGAAACGGGGTCGGACGTGCGGTCCCCGTAGCCCGAGCCGCATCCCGCCAGGGCCGCGCGCTTTATGTTCAAGGGGGCCTCGTGGGAAAGGACCAGGTCCACCTTGCGCCCGTGCTCGTCCAGGGCACGGATCCCCGCGGCCAGCTCCCCGTCGTCGGGCACCTCCTGCGGCCACCAGCTGACCCCGGGCTCCCGGCTTGCCTTGTCGACGCTGACCGCCCCTCCCATCACAAAGGCCTTCAGGCCGCAGAGCTCGAACACCCCGCCCCTCATCAGGTGAATGACGTTGGGCCTGATGAAGTGGACGCTGCCGCCGTGCCATCGCTCCTTGGGCAGCGCACCCAGACGGTCGAAGTTTTCGTGGTTGCCGTCCACGAAAAGGGTGGTGAAGGGGGCCTGGTCGAGTCAGTCCAGCCACCATTTCTCGGTCGGGTCTTCGCCTGCGGCGTTCCACACGAGCCCGAAGTCGCCGCAGACGACCACGTAGTCGTCCTTGTCCAGCTGCCGGCCCATCGGCCAGTTCCTTCCGGAAAGGCGGTTGATCCCTGTGCCGTGGGTGTCGCCGGTAACGAACAGCCTGCCTGACATGAGCGCCTCCAATCGTTGTCTCTGGTTCGCGGGCGGGCCGGTCCCGTCATCGACCCCTGCCGACGCCGAACGGGGCCTAGCAGCAAATCAGCTGCGGGGCGAAGCGGACTCGAGGACGCGGAGCCGCCGGCCCCGCGTGGTCTTCGCCCGCCCCTTCCCGTTAGGGCGGGCCTACTGTGCGGCGTGCTCCTGCAGGCGGTCCAGCTTGCGGTTGCGGAAGTACACCCACCAGTTGGCGGCCAGGAAGACCAGGTTCAAAAAGTAGATGGCAAGTACCCAGTTCAGCGTACCGGCGGTGAGCTTTGCCGCTATGCCGCAGAGGTATCCTACGGTTATGAGAGCAATGAACTGCCAGCTGGTGCCCTTTGCGGTGCCGGCGCGATAGCTTTTGTAGGCGTTGGTTGGCCAGGAAAGGCCGAAGCAGATGAGCATGGCTGCTTCCAGAATCTGGGGGATCACGAGTATTCCAATCGTCGGGTCGGCGGGCGTTTCCCGCACGCACAAGATCCCAGTATAGTCCTGCGACGGGCGCCGTACCAGCGGGCTTTCGAGCGTCGTCACACGAACAGGGTGGGAGCGCTTGGGCCGGAAGAGGTCGCCGGACCCCGCCGGACCCCGCTGCAGCAGGCTGCGCTCCTTTTCGCCCTGAAAACGCCAGGCCGTCCGACCCGCTATATGCTGCGGCGACGGTCCATGCCGTGAGCTTGGTAGAAGCGCCGCTTGTCCTCGTACATGAGGGAGTCCGCCATCTCCTGCAGCTCCTGAAGGGTTGCCTTTGGGTGGTCGGCGGCAGCGGCCCATCCCAGGGAAATGCTCATCTGGGGAATGATCGGGTGGGTCCAGTCGGCTATGAAGCGGTTCATCTTCTTCAGCGCCTCCTGGAGCTGCTCGGCGGAGCAGCGGAGCAGGCCGGCGAACTCGTCGCCGCCCAGGCGATAGCACGTCCCCAGCTCCCCGAAGGACGAGCGCAGACACTGGCCCACCGCCACCAGCAGGTCGTCGCCGGCGGAGTGGCCGTAGGTGTCGTTCACCGCTTTCAGGCCGTTCACGTCCATGGCCATTACCACCAGGTCAGCGGGCAGCGGCTGGTCGGCCAGCTTCTCCAGGCTTTCCTTATAGCCGCGCTGATTGAACAGGCCGGTCAGCACGTCGGAAACGGAAAGCTTGCGCAGTTCGGCCTCGAACCGCTTCTGCTCGTCGATGGCGGTCACCGAGTACAGCACCTTCTGCGCGTACCCCTGTTCGTCGCGGTCGACCACGGTGAAGGCCGCGCGGCACCAGCCGTTCTTGTTCCCCACGAACTCGAGGGAGATCGAGTCGCGGTCGTGGAGGCGTTGCGGCAGGCTGTTAAAGTCGATGAACAGCATCATGGGCTCGAGGTAGTTCGGGGAGGTCAGCGCCCTCATGGCGTAGGTGATTTTGTCGCGAATGGTCTTGTGGGGAGCAATCAGGTCGTCGATGACCTGATTGGACGCTATGGGAAGGATGGATTCGTCCCTCAGGTCGACCAGGTGAAGGGAAATCTGGTCTCGAGCCAGGGTTTCCAGCATCTGCTGCCGCAGGTCGATGTCCTTGCGGGAGCTGTCCAGCTGCTCTTCCATGTCCATGTGGCCGTATTCGCGGAAGTGGATGAAGATCATGGCCACCGCGAAAAGATCGGCGCAGTTGGCGACCCGCATTTCGGACGAAACGTTTTGCAGCACAAAGCCCGTGATCACCAGCAGCACGATCAGCGTCAGGGAGACCACGTTGCGGCGCCGGTATCGGCTGCCCGCCTTGGCAACGGATACGGCCAGGTAGGCAATGGCCAGGCACACCACCACCGCGTAGGCCAGGTACAAGGGACCGTGGCAGTACATGCCCTGGTCGTTGACGAAGAAGGTCCAGCCGGTGAAGAGCGACGCCAGCTGAAGGAGCAGGTTCAGCCCCAGCACGCCCAGGGCAACGCGGGGCGCCGGGGGCTTGCCCAGGGAAAACGCCATGGCC
>JAQXGX010000142.1 GCA_029006935.1 Eggerthellales bacterium
CTCCGAATACCAGGCCAACCTGCGCAAGGCTCCCCACATGCCCCAGACCAGCCAGTTCGTGTTCAACCTGCGTGCCGTGAAGGACCAGGCCGAGTTGGCTCGCATGCAGAAGGCCCAGGACATCACTGATGCCGCCTTTGCGCACATGCTGACGTTCATGCGCCCGGGCATGACCGAGCGGGAAGTGCAGCTGGAGCTGGATAGTTTCATGCTCAGCCATGGGGCGGACGGCCTTGCCTTCCCCAGCATTGTGGCCACCGGCGCCAATGGCGCCAATCCCCATGCCATTCCCGGGCAGACCCGGCTGGAGGCGGGCCAGTGCGTGGTCATGGACTTTGGCGCCAAGTACGCCGGGTACTGCAGCGACATGACCCGCACCGTGTTCCTGGGCCAGCCCGAAGGGCGCAAACTGGCGGCCTGGGAGGCCATGCGCCGTGCCAATGAGGAAGTCCAGCAGCTCCTTCGCCCCGGGGTGACCGGACGCGCCATGCATCAGCATGCAGAGCAGGTCCTTGCCCAGGAAGGCTTCGAGGGGCTCATGGGTCATGGCCTGGGCCACGGGGTGGGGCTGGACATTCATGAGGAGCCATGCCTGAACCTGCGCAACAGCCATCCTCTGGAAGCGGGC
Organism: Eggerthellales bacterium; assembly: GCA_029006935.1. Classification (GTDB taxonomy): domain Bacteria; phylum Actinomycetota; class Coriobacteriia; order Coriobacteriales; family Eggerthellaceae; genus SUG1186. The sequence continues at coordinate 629 of JAQXGX010000142.1, forward strand.
AACGTGGTCACGGTGGAGCCGGGAATCTACGTGCCGGGAGAGTTCGGCATGCGCTTGGAAGACTTTGGAGTGATCACCGACCAGGGATTCCGTCGCTTTACCCAAAGCACCCACGAGCTCGTGGTTTTGTAACGGTACGGGAACGAAAGCCCGTCAGCGCCTGCCCGCTTTCACGGTTAGTGGGTACCATCGTCCCAACAGTCGTTTGAGGGGCGGACTGCGTGCGCCCAGGAAAGGGCAGGGCATGGCATATAAGCGTTTGGGAGACGTGCTCGTAGATGCGGGGCTGGTCACCAACGGGCAGCTGGCGGATGCGCTGGAAGCCCAGAAGCAGACCAAGCGTCGTTTGGGAGACGAGCTCATTTCCCAGGGGATTATCTCCGAGCAGGGCCTGATCGAGGCGCTGCAGATGCAGCTGGGCATTGAGTTCGTGGACCTTTCCCAGGGCGACCTTGACCCGGAGATGAGCCGGGTGATCAGCAAGAACGTGGCCCGCCAGTACGATGTGATCCCGGTGGCCGTCACCCCTGACGAAGTGCACCTGGCCATGGCCGACCCTCTGAACTTCGTGGCCATCGAAGCGGTGCGCACTGCTACGCGCAAGCGGGTTATTCCCCTGGTGTCCACCAAGGACGCCATCCAACGGGCCATCATGACCCTGTACGGCAACGAAGGCGCCGCCCGCGCCATCGAGGAGATGAGGAGGGATGCCCGTCAGACCCAGGCCCAGCCCAGGGTCCCTTCTGCATCGGACGTGGAGGATGCCTCTGCCGCGCCCACGGTGCGCCTGGTCAACAGCATCATAGAGCGGGCCGTCACGGAGCGCGCCAGCGACGTGCACCTGGAGCCACGGGAGCACGATCTGCACGTGCGCATGCGCATTGACGGCATGCTTCGCACCATCCTGAAGGTCCCCAAGGAGCTGCAGACCAGCGTCATCGCCCGCCTGAAGGTCATGGGCGGCATGAACACGTCCGAGCGCCGCATTCCCCAGGACGGCAGGGCCAACGTGCGCATCAAGAGCCAGGACGTGGACCTGCGCATGAACACCCTTCCCACTGCCTTTGGCGAAAGCGTGGCCATTCGTCTGCTGGATCGGGACGAAAGCCTGCTGGACGCCCAGGGCATTGGCCTGTACGGAGCCAATCTGGAGCGCTACCAGCGTCTGATCAGCGCAAACAACGGCATGATCTTGATCGTGGGCCCTACGGGAAGCGGCAAGAGCTCCACCATGTCCGCCATGATCCGCCAGCTGAGTAACGACTCCGTGAACGTGATCACCCTGGAAGACCCGGTGGAGTACCACATAGACGGCGTGAACCAGTGCCAGATAAACGAAAAGGTGGGCATGACCTTTGCCAACGGACTCAGGGCCATCCTGCGCCAGGACCCGGACATTGTTGCCGTGGGCGAAATCCGCGATGGAGAAACC
>JAQXGX010000143.1 GCA_029006935.1 Eggerthellales bacterium
GAAGAAGACCGCGCCGTCACCACTGACGCCCTAGCGGACCCAGCGGCTCCCGTTCCTGGCACTTCGCCCACCCGTTTCGTACTGCGGGTGAACCGAATCCCCCAACCCTTCCATACCGACCAGGTGGCCTACGAGTTCGCAGCCTTGAAGGCACTGGAGGAAAGCGGATGCACCCCACGGCCGCTGTACCTGGACCACTCCCCCGCCAGCCCGGGCAAAGGAGTGCTGGTGGAAAGTTTCTGCTCAGGGCAGGAGCTGGACTTCGACCATCTACGCCCCAACGACCTGGAGCGGGCAGCGCAGCTCATGGCAAACATCCACGCCGTCCCGGTTCCTGTCGATTGCCCCCTATACACTCCCGCGGATCCACTGCAATCCCTGTTCCAGGAATGCGTGGACCGATTCAAGGCATACGCCGGAACCGCGCTGGAAGACCCCCGGTACACCCGCTGGATCCAGCGGTTCATGGCGACCACCCAGGACAGCATCTCTACCGCCCCGGCTCCGGCCGAAGCAGACCGCAGCCACATCATCAACACGGAAACGCTGGCTTCCCACTTCCTGCTGCCCTGCGATTCTGACGCCGCCTTCAACCCCGAGAGCCCGGGAACGTTCGTGGACTGGGAGCGCCCCATCGTAGCAGAACCCGCCCAGGACCTGGCATTTTTCGTGGCACCCAGCACCACCTTCTGGGACAGCGACTACCTGTTCCCCCGAGAAGACATAGGCACGTTCCTGGACCGGTACTGGCGGGCCGTAGACCGACGCTTCCCCCAGGGAACCTTCGCCCGCCGCTTCAACGCCTACCTGCAGGTTTCGGTGCTGCGCAGCCAAACCTGGTTCTGCAAGAACGCCACTCGATACGCCGCCTCCTCAAGCACGGGAGAGCACACGGTGGAGCGCACCTTCCGCAAGTGGGGCATCTACACTTCCGACGACTTCAACGAAATGCTGTGGCAGGAATGCTTCAACTAGCGGGGTTTAGGAAGAAGGGCGAAACGCCGAACCTGAAACCGACAACTCCGCAGCCCCCTCCTGGGCGGTTGGCTGATTAGCACGCTTAATCCCACCAGCACGCAGTCGGTTGCAGCAAGCGCAGCCGGCTACATCGGGCGCAGCTACGCCGGCTGGGTCAGCGCCAGGCGCAGCTCAGCGCGTTTTGCCTGGTCAAACCCCAGCACATCGCAAAGATACGCATCCATGCTTCCGTAGCGCTGGTTCACCGCATCGCGAAACGCCGCCAGGTTCTCCGGTCGGGCGCAGTGATTTTCCGTGACCTGCCGGGCAAACTCTTCGTCCCCCTGGCACAAACGCAGGAAGCGCTGGTAGATCTTTTCGATGCCGGCCTGACGCGCCACGTTGGTAAGAAGGTAGTCGTCCAGAATATCCTGCTCATCGGCACCCAGAATCTGCAGCACCAGCAGCGCGGTAATGCCTGCCCGGTCCTTACCGCCGCTGCAGTGGAAGTACACCGGCTCTCCCGCGGAAGCAGCCTCCATCAGCCGATGGAGCAGGATCCGCAGCTGCCCGGCGGTCAGCGGATTGGCCATGTCCCGGTAAAAGTGGTCGGGATCGCAGGCGAAGTCATTGCCAATCACGATGGTTCCCGGAATGGGGTCGAAGTACTCGTAGCCAATGGCTTCGTTGTCGTAGAAAGGGATGCGCTGGTAGTCCACATCGGCGGGGATCACGTCGGGCTTGGCGGCGACCTCGTATCCGATGCGAAGATCGAACACGTGGCGAACGTCCAGCTCATCGCGGAGCTTGGCACAGTCTTGCGGGGTGGCGGAATGCAGGGCACCGCCGCGATACATCAGCCCCGGCCGCACCACGCGCCCGCCCTCCACGGGGATTCCCCCCAGGTCGCGCACGTTGCTGACCTGCTCGAATGCGATGCTTCTCACCAAACTCCCTTTTCCCTGCGTCCGCTTACCTGCCCACCGATTTTGGGCAGCCTTTGCATTGTACCCGTCTTCGTGCCGCTGTGGGAACTTCTGCCCCACGCCTTCCCCGCAGGGCGGGCCGAAAGAGGCGACGGCAGCTATGTCAAGGTGCTATTTTGGGGGCCAGCGGAAGCCCAATGGATCCGGGCGACGCTTTTGGGTAGGCGCTAGTCCTTACGGGCTAGCGTTTTTCTTTTGCAACGCAACTGAAAACCCAAAGCATTTCAGGCCGCAGCTGACGGCTTGCCCGCGTATTCCGCTAGAATAGGACGGCTATGCAAATTACGAAAGGAACCTTCGTGTCTATTCTGTCGGACCAAATCGAATCACGCCGCACCTTCGCCATCATCAGCCATCCTGACGCCGGCAAGACCACCC
>JAQXGX010000144.1 GCA_029006935.1 Eggerthellales bacterium
CTGGTGATCGGCTCCGGCCCCATCGTCATCGGCCAGGCCTGCGAGTTCGACTACTCCGGCGCCCAGGCCTGCAAGGTGCTGAAGGCCGACGGCTACCGGGTCATCCTGGTCAACTCCAACCCGGCTACCATCATGACCGACCCCGGGCTGGCGGACCGCACCTACGTGGAGCCTATCACCCCCGGGTTCATCGAGTCCGTGATCGAAAAGGAGCGCCCGGACGCCCTGCTGCCCACCCTGGGCGGTCAGACGGGCCTGAACGCTGCGGTAGAGCTGGCCCGCACCGGTGTGCTGGACCGCTATGGCGTGGAGATGATCGGCTGCGACCTGCCTGCCATCGAGCGGGGTGAAGACCGAAAGATGTTCAACGAGGCCATGGCGGAGATCGGCGTGGAGGTGGCCCGCAGCGGCTATGCCTACAGCGTGGAGGACGCCCTAGGCATTGTGGCTGACCTGGGCTACCCGGTGGTCCTGCGCCCCAGCTTCACCCTGGGCGGCGCCGGCGGCGGCATAGCCCACAACGAAGAGGAGCTGGTCAACATCGTCTCCAACGGCCTGGAGCTTTCCCCGGCAAACGAGGTGCTGGTGGAAGAGTCCATCGAAGGCTGGAAAGAGTTCGAGATGGAGGTCATGCGCGACCGTGCCGGCAACGGCATCATCATCTGCTCCATCGAAAACCTGGATCCCATGGGCATCCATACCGGCGACTCCATCACCGTGGCCCCGGCCCAGACCCTTTCTGACGTGGAGTACCAGCGCATGCGCGTGGCGTCGCTGGCCATTCTGGAAAAGATCGGAGTGGAAACCGGCGGCTCCAACGTGCAGTTCGCCCTGAATCCCGAAAACGGCCGCATGATCGTGATCGAGATGAACCCCCGCGTGTCCCGCTCCTCCGCCCTGGCCTCCAAGGCTACCGGCTTTCCCATTGCCAAGTTCGCCGCCAAGCTGGCGGTAGGCTATACCCTGGACGAAGGGGTCAACGACATCACCAAGGCCACTCCCGCCGCCTTCGAGCCCTCCATCGACTACTGCGTGGTGAAGGTGCCCCGGTTTGCCTTCGAAAAGTTCAAGGGCACCGACGACACCCTGACCACCCGCATGAAGGCCGTGGGCGAGATCATGGCCATCGGCCGCACCTTCGAAGAGGCGCTGGGCAAGGCCATGCGCTCCATGGAGAACGGCCGCGCCGGACTGGGATGCGACGGCAAGCAGCTCCCGGACGTAAACGATCCCCAGAAGCTGCTGGAGCACGTCACCCGTCCCACCGCAGACCGCCTGTTCTACCTGGCCGAGGCCCTGCGCCGCGGCATGACGGTGGACCAGGCCTTCGAAGCTACCAAGATCGACCGCTTCTTCCTGCATCGCATTGCCGACATGGTGCGCATCCAGGAAAACCTGCGGGGCATCAAGCTGGAGGAAATGGACGCCGACTCCCTGCGCCTGTGCAAGCGCTACGGCATGTCCGACCTGCAGATCGCGTATCTGACCGGCACCACGGAGCTCATGGTCCGCGCCTGCCGCAAGATCCTGGGCGTGCGCCCCGCCTTCAAGACGGTGGACACCTGCGCGGCGGAGTTCCCCAGCTCCACTGCCTACCATTACAAGACCTATGACGCGGACGAAACCGAGGTGGCGCCCAAGACCCGCAAGCGCGCCATGATCTTGGGCGCTGGCCCCAACCGTATTGGCCAGGGCATCGAGTTCGACTACTGCTGCGTCCATGCCAGCTATGCGCTGGCGGATGCGGGTTATGAGACCATCATGGTCAACTGCAACCCGGAAACCGTGTCCACCGACTATGACACCTCCGACAAGCTCTACTTCGAGCCCCTGACCTTCGAGGACGTTATGGACATCGTGGACGTGGAGGATCCGGACGGCGTGGTGGTGACCCTGGGCGGTCAGACGCCCCTGAAGCTGGCCCGGGCCCTGCAGGAGGCAGGCGTGCACATCATGGGCACCAGCCCGGAGGCCATCGACCTGGCGGAAGACCGCGACCGCTTTGCCGCCATCATGGACGAGATGGAGATCATCTACCCTGCGGCAGGCATGGCCAGCACCTTCGAGGAGGCGGTGGGCGTGGCCCGTCGCCTGGGCTTCCCCCTGCTGGTGCGCCCCAGCTACGTTCTGGGCGGCCGCGGCATGGCTATTGTGTACAACACCGATCAGCTGCGCACCTACATGGGCGAAGCAGCCAAGATTTCCCCTGATCACCCCGTGTACTTGGACCGTTTCCTGGAAGGCGCGGTGGAGCTTGACCTGGACTGCATCTGCGACGGCACCGATGTCTACATCGGCGGCGTCATGGAGCACATCGAGGCCGCGGGCATTCACTCTGGCGACTCCAGCTGCTGCATCCCGCCCTTCGCCATGTCCGACGCCAACGTGGAAGCCCTGCGCAGCATTGCGCGCCGCCTTGCCCTGCGCCTGGGAGTGGTGGGCCTGCTGAACATCCAGTTCGCGGTGAAGGACCAGATCATCTACGTGATCGAGGCCAATCCCCGCGCCAGCCGCACCGTGCCCTTCGTCTCCAAGGCAACCGGCGTGCCCCTGGCCAAGGTGGCCGCCCGCGTCATGTCCGGCGAAAAGCTTGCCGACCTGGGCCTGCCCCCCGACGACCGCCGTCTGGGCCACTTCACCGTGAAGGAGGCCGTGCTGCCCTTCGGACGCTTCCCCGGCGCCGACTCCGTACTGGGTCCGGAAATGAAGTCCACCGGCGAGGTCATGGGCATTGGCCCCAACTTCCCCGCAGCCTACGCCAAGGGCCAGCTGGCGGTGGACTCCAGCCTGCCGGAAAACGGCACCTGCTTCATTTCCGTGTGCGACCGCGACAAGCGCTCCTTCGTCCCCATTGCCCGCGCCCTGGAGCGTCTGGGCTTCAACCTGGTGGCCACCGCGGGCACGGCCCGTGCGCTTATCAGCAACGGCATTGAGTGCGAAGTGGTCGGCAAGCTTCATGAGGGCGAAAACAGCATCATGGAGCGCATTGCCAGCGGGGAAGTGCACCTTATCGTGAACACTCCCTTTGGCGACAGGACCAGAACCGACGGTTACGAGATTCGAACCGCCGCAATCCGTCATAATGTAAGCCACATGACCACGCTTGCCGGCGCGCAGGCCATGGTCGCAGGTTTGGAAGTAGCCCGCAAGCGCGGCCTGGACGTGGTGGCGCTGCAGGACCTTCCTCAGTGGGACTTCTAAGGAGCGCAGGTGGGAACTCTTGTGAACGAAACGGCCACGGTGCTGTCCAACGAGCAGGTTGGGCCGCGGCTGTGGCTTATGTCGGTGCGCTGTCCTGAGGTGGCGGCCGCCGTCAAACCCGGTCAGTTCGTGCACATGCTGGTGCCGGGCATGGCCGACCATATGCTTCGCCGCCCCTTCTCCGTGTACTCCGCGTGTGCGGAGGCGGGCACCATGGACATTCTGTACCAGGTGGTGGGCTATGGAACCGACCATATGACCAAGTTGCCCGAAGGCACTGAATGCCAGTTCATGGGTGCTATCGGGCAGGGCTGGACGGTGCCGGAAGGCGCTAAGAAGGTGCTGCTGGTGGCAGGCGGCGTGGGCGCGGCCCCGCTGTTCATGCTTGCCCAGCAGTGCGTGGAGCGGGGAATCGACACCACGGTGGTGCTGGGCGCCCAGACCAAGGACGCCCTGGTCACCCGCCGTGCCTATGAGGAGGTGCTGGGGGAGGAGCCTCTGTGCGCCACCGACGACGGCACCTACGGCCATGCGGGCTTCTGCACCGGGTTGGTGGAGCAGGAGCTGGCCCGCGCTGCGGAGGAAGGGGAGCCCTTCGACTACCTGGCGGTCTGCGGACCGCTGCCCCTTATGCGCATCGTGGCTGGCATGGCGGAAAAGGCCCAGGTCCCGACCCAGGTTTCCATGGAAAAGCGCATGGCCTGCGGCATAGGAGCCTGTCTGGGATGTATCGTGGAAACCGTGGACGGCAATCGCCGCGCCTGCGTTGACGGCCCGGTCTTCAACGCCAAGGAGGTGGTGTGGTAATGGCAGTGAATCTGCAGGTCAACCTGGGTGGTCTGGTAATGAAGAACCCGGTGACCACCGGTTCCGGCACCTTCGGGTCCGGCATGCAGTACGCCGACTTCCTGGATGTTTCCGCCCTGGGCGCGGTTACCACCAAGGGCGTTTCCAACGTGCCCTGGGAAGGCGGCCCCATGCCCCGGCTGGCGGAAACGCCTTCGGGCATGCTCAACGCCATCGGCTTGCAGAACCCCGGGGTCAAGCACTTCAAGGAAGTGGACCTGCCCTGGCTGGCTTCCCAGGGGGCCACGGTGATCGTGAACGTTTCCGGTCACAGCGTGCCCGAGTATGTGGAATGCCTGCAGGAGCTGGAGGAGTCTCCGGTTCCCCATGCGTATGAGATCAACATCTCCTGCCCCAACGTGGATGCGGGCGGCATGACCATAGGCACCGATCCCAAGCTGGTGGAGGAGGTGGTCACGGCCTGCCGTGCCTGCACCACCAAGCCCCTGCTGGTAAAGCTCACCCCCAACGTCACGGACATCACCGAGATCGCCCGTGCGGCGGAAAGCGCTGGAGCCGATGCAATTTCCCTGATCAACACCCTGCTGGGCATGGCCATCGACGTGCGCACCCGCAGGCCCCTGCTTGCCCGGGTCACCGGCGGCCTTTCCGGCCCCGCCATCAAGCCCGTGGCCCTTGCCAAGGTGTGGCAGGTCAGCAAGGCGGTGAAGGTGCCCCTGCTGGGCATGGGCGGCATCAGCACTGCCGACGATGCCATCGAGTTCATGCTGGCCGGTGCCACCGCCGTGGCAGTGGGTGCTGCCAACTTCGTGAACCCCACGGCCACCATCCAGGTGATCGAGGGCATTCGCGCCTATTGCGAAGAGCAGGGCGTGGAGGATGTGAACGACCTGATCGGAGGCATGGTATGCTGAGCAACTTCGACGCCCTGGATCCCCGCGACCGGGTGATTGTGGCAATCGACTGCGGTAGGGAAGAGGCCCTTGAGCTGGCCCGCAAGCTGCAGGGCAAGGCCCGCTGGCTGAAGGTGGGAATGACCCTGTACTACGCCGAGGGACCGTCTATCGTGAAGGCCTTCAAGGATCTGGGCTTCAAGGTGTTCCTGGACCTGAAGTTCTACGACATTCCCCATCAGGTGGAGGGCGCTGCCTATGCCAGTGCCCTGACCGGGGCAGATATGCTGACTATGCATGCCAGCGGCTCTATTGCCATGATGCAGGCGGGTCAGCGTGGTGCCCAGCGGGCTGCGGATGAGCTGGGAGCTCCCGTGCCGGCAACCTTGGGCATTACCGTTCTCACCAGCATGGATGACGCTGCCTTGGCGGAAATCGGCGTGGGCCGCAGCTGTGCCGAACAGGTGCCGCTGCTGGCTGCCAACGCTAAGGCTGCGGGCATTTCCGGTGTGGTGTGCTCGCCTCAGGAAGCTTCTATGATGAGGGAGCTCCTGGGTCCTGCCGGCTACGTGGTTACTCCGGGGGTGCGTCCCGCCGGGGCAGACAAGGGAGACCAGTCCCGCGTGGCCACTCCTGCCCAGGCCTTTGCGGCGGGTTCGTCCCACATCGTGGTGGGTCGGCCCATCACCCAGGCCCCGGACCCCGCGGCGGCCTTCCAAGCCATCATCGCCGAGTTGGAGCAGTAATCAGCTGCTTGCGCCCGCGGCTTCGCGCCGCGGGCTTTTTTGCGCTTTGGGGTAGTCTGAAATAGCCGGTTGAAGATGGCGCTTTTTGCTCGGAGAATCGCGACGCTAAGCTGGGCTGTCAAATCGGGCATCGAGAGCATGAGCATGATTGCTGTGGTCCGGGCCCGTGTCAATATGACCGTCGAGAGCGTGATCTTAACCAGTCCAGAAGCGCCCGCCTGTCATTTTTGATGCCGAAAGCATAATCTCGGCACCCAAATTGACAGTGAGCCCTCGATATTCAGGGCGCAAGCCCGCTTTCGGCATGCAAATTGACACGGGCTGAAAATAAGGCCGACCGCGAGAAAAGAGGCCGACCGCCTGGCCGGCTCCCGGGGAAATCTCCGAAAAGGCTGATTCGTAAACTCTTTGCTGCTTGAGTATCCTTCGATACCTGGTTTTGTAGCCTTGGCGACCACTGCGATTAATCCATGCTGAGGGTCTAAGGCGGATTGCGAACCTGCCGGAATCTTCGCCCAAAGGCTGGGTCAAAGGGTTTGGAACCAAGGCATCCATTGAACAGCAAAACGTGTGCCTCCTGTGAATAATTCCCGTATTTACGGGCGGTTTTGCCTTGACATTACTCGGTTCCTCTACCATATTGAACAACGTTGGCAAAGGTCAGGCCTATGCTGGCAAAGGCGTCGGGGTGTGGTCTGGCGCTGTGTGTGGAATCGTCGCCGGGCTTACTGGCGGCAGGCTTAAAGGAGAAGGACAATGGCAATTCCTACGTTGACGAAGGAAGAGCGTCAGGCTGCTCTTGAGAAGGCAAAGGCCGCGCGTATTCAGCGCGCGGAGATTCGCGAGCAGCTGCGTACTGGTAAGCTGTCGGTTGCCCAGGTCGTAGCAATGCGGGAAGACGAAGTGGTCGGCCGCATGAAGGTCACTACCCTCATCGAAACCCTGCCTGGTTACGGCAAGGCAAAGGCCGAAAAGATCATGAAGGAGCTCGGTATTGCCGAGTCCAGGCGCCTGCGTGGCCTTGGCGAGCGACAGCGTGAGGCACTCTTGGAGCGTTTGGGCTAGATGAGTCGAAAAGGCAATCTGTTCGTTATTTCCGGGCCATCAGGGGCAGGTAAGGGTACCCTGGTGGCTCGCCTTTTGGAAATGGTCCCGGATACCTGGGTTTCCGTTTCCTGCACTACCCGCAGCCCCCGCGCTGGGGAACAGGAGGGCGTGCACTATTACTTCAAGACCCGGGACGAGTTCATGGGATTGGCCGAAAACGGCGGGCTTCTGGAATGGGCGGAGTATTCCGGCAACTGCTACGGTACTCCTAGGCAGGTGGTTGAGCAGCGCATGGCGGAAGGCGCGCAGGTCATCCTGGAGATCGACATGCAGGGCGGCTTCCAGATTCGCCAGAAGCTTCCCCAGGCCCATCTGGTGTTTATAGAGCCTCCTTCCATGGAAGTTCTTGAAGCCCGGCTCCGCGGCCGCGGAACCGAGACCGAGGAGGCCATTTCTGCACGTCTTGAGGCGGCAAGACTGGAACTTTCCAGGAAAATGGAGTATGATTACTTGCTTGTGAATGACGATTTGGACGTGGCCGCTCAGAAGCTTGCGGACTACGTGAACAAGATGGCCGAAGGAAATTAAGGACAGACCCTATGAGCATCATTGAGCCCAAGATCGACGAACTGCTGGAAAAGACCGACAACGACCGCTTCTTGCTGTGCGCCCTGGCTTCCAAGCGCGCCCATGACATCAACGACATGATGCATGGTCAGCGCGATCGCGCCGTGCGCCTGGAAAGCGCCCAGACCATTGCTCGGGCCAGCAACGTCAAGCCCCTGACCATGGCCTTCAACGAAGTGGTGGAGGGCGATGTGTCCTTCGACCCCGCTTCCATCGACGTAAAGAACCACTAGGCTTCGCGCGTCTAAAGCAGAACACGTCTGACGAGCTGCACGTTCATGCGCGCAGCTCGTTTTTTGTATAGGAAGGTTCCCATGACTGAGTTCCAGCGTATCGTGCTGATCCACTACCACGAAATCGGCCTGAAGGGCCACAACCGCTCCGTCTTCGAAAAGCGCCTGATGCGCAATCTTGAGGCGCTGCTGGAGGAGTTTCCCCTGGTGACCATCCATAGGGTTGCCGGTCGTCTGGTGATTTTCCTGAAGGAGGGCACGGAGCGCCCGGTCATGCTGCAGGTGGCCACTCGGTGCCTGGGCGTGCCCGGTGTTGCCCGGGTTTCCTGCGGCTTCAAGTGCGACCGCGATCTTGACCTCATGGGCCAGGCGGCGGTGCAGGCCCTGGGGGAGGCGGGAGACTTCCAGACCTTCAAGGTGGCCAGCCGCCGCAACCACACGGACTTCCCCACGCGTTCCCCGGAAATGAACCAGATCTTCGGCGCCACCTTGTGCCGGGCCTTCCCGGAAAAGGGCGTGAAGATGAAGGAGCCGGACGTGACGGTGGGCATAGAGGTGGTTCAGAACGCCTCCTACGTGTACGCCTGGAGCCGTAAGGCCATCGGCGGTCTGCCCGTGGGCTCTGCCGGGCGGGTGATCTGCCTGCTTTCCAGCGGCATAGACTCCCCGGTGGCCACGTGGCGCATGGCCCGCAGGGGCGCGGTGTGCATTGGCGTGCACTTCAGCGGCCGTCCTCAGACCAGCGATGCCAGCGAGTACCTGGTGGACGACATCGCCCACGTGCTGGAACGTACGGGCTGCATCGGCCGCGTGTACGTGGTGCCCTTCGGCGACTACCAGCGCCAGATCTCGCTGGACGCCCCGCCCAGCCTGCGGGTGATCCTGTATCGGCGGCTCATGTTCAAGGTGGCGGAGCGCTTGGCCGAGCGGGAGCATGCCGGAGCCCTTGTCACGGGCGAAAGCCTGGGCCAGGTGGCCTCCCAGACCCTGGACAACATCAGGTGCACCGACGCCGCGGTGGACATGCCGGTGTTTCGCCCGCTGATCGGCACCGACAAGCTGGAGATCATCAGCATGGCCCAGGAGGTGGGCACGTTCGAGATATCCTCCATGGACGCCCCTGACTGCTGCACCCTGTTCATGCCTCGAAACCCCGAAACCCACGCCAAGCTGGAGGATGTGCTTGCTGCCGAAACACAGCTGCCTCTGGACCAGTGGATCGACGAGCTGGTGGAGCTGGCGGAGGTCACCGACTACAAGTGCCCCAGCTACAAGCCCCGCAAGCCTGGGGCTCCTGCTGCTCCCGTTGCTCGTTAGGGGATTGCGGGCGAAAGATCCACTGGATGTGCGGATCTTGGCGGGACGAAACCGAGAATACAGCGGGAATCCTGCGGGAACGAAGCGGGAGCCTTGCGTCAATCAGCCGAAGCAATTCAGCGGGTCTGCTCCAGGTGCGCGAAAGCCGCGGCTCGTATGGTGCTCATAGGCTGGTTCGCCGCAGGGGGTAATACAACATAATCAAATTGGGACGGGTTCGGACTTCCCGAGCTGCGAATTAGCAGGCATAGTGCGCCGGTCGCCCAGGGGCGGCCGGCGTTGAGCAGGCTGATCCCAGGAGGCTCCGGTGTTTCACAATGAAGATGTTCCCTTTGCAACTGATCACGCTGGCTTAGGTGCGAACTCTTGGAGGTGCAAGCTGGGTCAGCTGGTTGACCAGAAGCTTCCCGTGAGCAGAACCGCTGCCGTGGGTGTATGCGTTGTGGCCCTGTGCGCCGCATTGGGCGTGGTGGGCTCTGGGTTCGCATCCTCCGGGGTCCGGGTTGCTACCGGGGATGATGGCGACGGTTCGGCGCAGGTTTCCTCCGAGTCCGCGGAGGCTTTGGAGCAAGGTGGTTCTCAGAGCGAAAACGATGGCTTTGGTCAGGCTGGGCAGCCGGCAGGTGCTTCTTCTGAGGGGAGTCAGGAGCCTGCGGTCAGCATCTTCGTCCATGTGATCGGCGCGGTGCGGGAACCGGGGGTGTATGAGCTTTCCCAGGGAAGCCGCGTTTCCGATGCGGTGGACGCGGCAGGCGGCACCACGTCCAAGGCCAGCGTGGACTCCGTGAACCTTGCCCGCGCGCTGAATGACGGCGAGCAGGTGCTGGTACCCACCAAGGCCCAGGTAAAGGAGCAGGGCAAGGCTGCTGGGCAAGACAGTAGCGCGGCTTCGCAAGAAGGCGGCTCGGCCGCAGGATCTGCTGCGTCTTCGGGATCGTCAGGGGACTCGGGCTCCCAGCCAGTAGGGACGGGAACGGGAAAGGTCAACATCAACACCGCGTCCTCCGCTGAGCTACAGACCTTG
>JAQXGX010000145.1 GCA_029006935.1 Eggerthellales bacterium
GTGAGCATCTTGATGCAGCTCATGTTCGTATGGGCACCGAACTTGGCGCGGCCGAAGGCCACCAGCGCGCGGCCCAGGCTCAAGGGCCCCAGGGCAATGCACAGGTCAAAGAGGCCGTCGTCGATTCGGGCGTTCGGGCAGATTCGGAAGCCGCCGCCGTAGGTGCAGCCCAGCTGCACGGCAAAGGTCAGGGAGGAGCCGGTGTGCTCGATTTCGTCTGCCACCAGGCGAAAGGCGTGCTCGTCGCGGTGGTGCAGGATTTGGTCGATGCCGCTTTCCGCATACAGCAGCGTGCCGGAGCGACCGGTGCGCTTGCGTCGCTCCACGGTGTCCAGGGCAATGGCAGCGTCCACTCCGAAGGACAGGGTCTCCACGAAGTAGTGCCCGTTGCAGCAGCCCACATCGGCCTGGACGGTTTGGCCGGAAAGGACCTGGGATACGGCTCGGTCGATCTTGGGGCTCATGCCCAGGGTGGCGGCGTAGTCGTTGCCAGATCCCGAGGGGATCACCGCAAGGGCGGGCAGCGGCTGGTCCGGCGCAAGCTGGCGGCGGGCCATCAGGCCGTTGGCTACTTCGTTGATCAGGCCGTCGCCGCCCAGGGCGATCACCGTGCGCACGTGTTGGGGCAGGCGGCGGGCCATTTCCACGGCATGCAGAGGACGCTGGGTCAGGTGGAGCCGGACCTGGTCTTCGCCCAGAATCTGCTCGAGCTGGTGGAGCGCGGCTTGCGCCGCCTTGGCGCCGTTGCCGTTCTGGGACGCCGGGTTGGCGATGAGCGCCACCGGCGGTCGCTCGGAATCAGGCTGGCTGTCGCAGGCGGGACGCGGGGACGCGGCGTGGCCGGGAGTCGCTACCATACGACCACCTTGGTGCCGCGGGGAATGTTCTGGTAGATCCAGCGGGCGTTTGCCAGGGACAGGCGGATGCAGCCGTGGGATGCGGCGATTCCCAGGCGGCCGTCCTGGACGCTGGTCATGGAGCCGGGGTTGTACAGCACGCTGTGGAACAGGTAGTTGCCGCTCCACTGGGTCCAGTACCAGCAGGTGTATCCGCTGCCGAAGGCCTTGCCCCGGGACTTCACGGTGAAGGTGCCCTTGCGGGTGGGCGTGCTCGGCGCGCCGTTGGTGCACTTCCAGTACTTGATCTGCTTCCAGCTGCCCTTGCTTCCCTGGTAGATGCCCACCCGGTGCCTGCTGCAGCTAACGGCGATGATGTACTTGGTCGCGCTGCCCTGGTTGGCGATCTTGCTGTACAGGGCGGCCTCGTATGCGCTGGTCAGACGGAAGCTCAGGGTCTTGGTGCCCTTGAAGTTGCCCTTGCCGGCAATGGTCACGGTGGCGGTTCCCGGCTTGACGTTGTTGCGATAGGTCACGGTGTAGTCGCGATCGCGCTTCAGGGTCACGTCCTTGTGGTTCATGCGGCCGTATACGGTCACAGAGGGGGTGCGCTTGGTGTTGTTGGCGCGGTAGACCGTGGTGCTGAGCTTGGCGTTGAAGGAGCTCAGGGGTCTGCGGGTGATGGTGTAGTCGCAGGTCACGGCGCCAGTGAAGTTGCCGATTCCCGTGATGGTGACCTTGTGGGTGCCGGCCTTGGTGCGGCTGGCTTCGTAGGACACGGTGTAGTCGGCGCCCTTCTTCAGGGTGCGCACGGTGCCGTCAAGGGTGCGGCGCACGGTGACCGACGGGGTGTAGGCGTAGTTGGCGTAGACCTTGGAGGTGTAGGCCAGCTTGGGGCTTTTCTGGGTCAGGGCCTTGGGCTTCACGGTGAAGTCAAGCTGGCAGGTGCCTGTAGCGCCCTGGTCGCTGTTGCCCCGTACGGTCACCTGGTAGGCGCCGGCGTTCTTGGGCTGTGCGCTCCACTCCACGGTGTAGGCGGATTCGGGGAGCAGGGTTTCGTCGGCTGCGCTGGTCACGGTCACGACGGGCTCCTGGATCTTGCCGTTGTAGGTTGCGGAGGAAGCGCTCAGGGTGGCTTTGAAGTTGGGCTCGGGCTCGGGGTTGGGGGCTTCGTCGGCGTGCGCCTTGGCAACGTTGCAGGTCAGCAGCAGTCCCAGCGCGATTGCCGCGGCAAGCAGGGTGGCGCGGGGGGTGGCCAGGGAGCGGGCGGGCTGCTTCGAGGGTTCGGCCATGGTCATGGGGTGGCTCCTCCTTGGGGTTGGAACGAGGGTTTTCGAGGTTCTGCCTCGGGGATTGCTGGTTTCAGGATAGCCTACTCAGGGCGTGATGTGCGTGGGGGAGAGGCACAATCTGGTTTTAATAAAACTGACTTTTAGGCTATAGTTGACCATGCCAAAATAAGTCCAGATTGAATAAGGTCAGAAGCAGGGAGGAACCGTGCTCACCTACGATATGTCCCAGCGGGGCGACTACAGCCTGTACGAGTATCTGTATTTGTGCGTGAGGGCAGACATTGAGTCGGGGGCGATTTCCCCTGGTCAGAAGCTGCCGTCCAAGCGGGCCTTTGCCCAGAACCTGGGGGTGAGCCTAGTAACGGTCGAGGGCGCGTACACTCAGCTGGTTGCGGAAGGATACGTGCGGGCGGAGCCTCGGCGCGGCTACTACGCGGCGGATCTGTCTGGCTCGGGCGCGGGCGTGGGAGCTGGGTCAGGCCAGGGAGCTGCCCGGCTGTTGCGGGCTGGAGCGGGTCGCGGTACGGCGGATCTGTTCGGAGAAGTGGGGCTGCAGGTGGGGATGCGCGCCGGCTCTTCTTCTGCGCGGAGCCGGGAGGCGGTGCCGGGACGCACGGGGCAATCCCGCGTGGGAGGCATGCTGGCGGCTGGCACGCCGAGCCCGAACGATCCGACGGGTTCAGGTGGCGTGGCTGGGGCCGATGAGTCTGGGGTGGTTTTCGCCCCGAAGGTGATAGCCGACCTGACCAGCAGCGCCGCGGCTACGGGGGTGTTCCCGTACACGCAGTGGGCCAAGAACATGCGCAGCGTGCTGGCCCAGGAAACCGAGGAATCCCTGGTGGGGCAGCTTGAATCCCGGGGGTCGCTGCGTTTGCGCAGGGCTCTTGCCCGGTACTTGCAGGGAGCGCGGGGCATGGCGGTCAGCCCGGAGCAGATCGTGGTAGGTGCGGGTGCGCAGACGCTGTACGGCATGATCGTTCAGCTGCTGGGGCGTTCGCTGAGGTACGCGGTGGAGGATCCGGGATACGGACGCTTGACCCGCATCTACCAGGCCAACGACGTGGAACTGGCCCATCTGCCCATGGACGAGCACGGCGTGCGTATGGATGTGCTGCGTGCGCAGGATCCCAACGTGGTGCACCTGATGCCTTCCCATCAGTTCCCCACGGGGCGGGTGTATCCGGTCAGTCGGCGCTATGAGCTGCTGGCTTGGGCGTCGGAGGACCCGGTGCGCTTCATTGTGGAGGATGACTTTGACTGCGAGTTCAGGCTTGCGGGGCGACCCATTCCTTCGCTGCAGAGCGCGGACACCCTGGGACGCGTGATCTACGCCAACACGTTTACCAAGAGCCTGGGGCCGGCGTTCCGCATTGGCTACATGGTGCTGCCGCCGCAGCTCAACCGGGCGTTCGATGAGTATTTGGGGTTCTATTCGTGCACGGTGGGGGCGCTGGACCAGCTCACGCTGGCGCACTTCATCGAGTCGGGGGAGTACGAGCGTCACGTGAGCCGGCTGCGCAGCCATTACCGGAGGGTGCAGGACCAGCTGGTGGGCTCTTTGCGTGCCAGCGATCTGGGGGATCGGCTGCGCTTCGAGGGTCTGGATGGCGGCCTGCACTTCGTGCTGTGGCTGCGGGATGGTCGCAGTCAGGAGGAGCTGGCGGCCGTGGCGCGGGAGCAGGGCGTGATCGTGCAAGGGCTGGACGGCTTTCGGCAGGGCGCGGAGCCCTGCGAGCGTGGGGATTGCGCCGGCTCCGAGGAGCGGGGATTCCTGGTGGGATTCAGCGGCCTGTCCTCGGAATCCGTTCAGGCGGCGGTGGCAGCTCTGCAAGCCGCGTGGGCGTAGCGCGCTAGCGGCTCTTGCTAGCGACTGCGGCTGCTCTGACGGCGTGGGGTTTGGCTACGTCC
>JAQXGX010000146.1 GCA_029006935.1 Eggerthellales bacterium
CAGCTGGTGGTGAAGGAAGGGGCCGAGTTGACTCTGGGCCAGGACGCCCTGCGCTTCCTGGCGGCTCCCATGGTCCATTGGCCGGAAGTCATGATGAGCTACTCTGCTGCCACCAAGGTCCTGTTCAGTGCCGACGCCTTCGGTAAGTTCGGCGCCCTTGACGTGGAGCAGGACTGGGCGTGCGAGGCTCGTCGCTACTACTTCGGCATCGTGGGCAAGTTCGGCAAGCAGGTGCAGGCGGTGCTGAAGAAGATCGCCGCGCTGGACGTGCAGACTATTTGCCCCCTTCACGGTCCGGTTCTGGGCGAAGAGCTCTTCCAGCAGACCCAGACGAACCTGGATTACTACCTGGGCCTTTATGACATTTGGTCGAGCTACGGCGTGGAGACCGAAGGTGTGTTCATCGCCTACACCTCGGTCTACGGCCACACCAAGGCGGCGGTGGAGCAGCTGGCTGCCAAGTTCCAGGCGGCGGGCTGCCCCAAGGTCGTGGTGAGCGACCTGGCCCGCGAGGACATGGCCGAGTGTGTGGAGGACGCCTTCCGCTACGGCAAGATCGTGCTGGCCACTACCACCTACAGCGGCGGCGTGTTCCCGTTCATGAGCCACTTCATCGAGCATCTGGTGGATCATGGCTATCAGAACAAGATGGTGGGCCTGGTGGAGAACGGCTCCTGGGCACCCACGGCTGCACGGGGAATGCGCGCCAAGCTGGAGGAATGCAAGAATCTGACCTTTGCGGACACCGTGGTGACCATCAAGGCCACGCTTTCCGATGAATCTGCTGCTCAGATGGACGCTCTGGTTGCTCAGATGATGGCCTAGCGGGGCTCTTCGGCTCCCAAACACGTGGATCTTCAGGGCGAAAGGGGGCATGGGGCTCCCTTTCGCCCTGATTATTATGGGGAGATTGGCAAACGCAAGTATAAGACATGCACAAATAGTGGTATGGTATGGCGGTACCAAGACCATACGTTGGAAGGATATCCATGGACACGTATTACAACCCTGCTGACCTGGCAAAGTTCTCTGCTGACGGCGTAGGAGCCGGCGCGCCTGAGCTGTGGGACAAGTACATGGCCTACTACGGTGCCGTGTTCCAGGACGGAGCCCTGACCGCCCGGGAAAAGTCCCTGATCGCTGTTGCCGTTGCCGCGGCGGTTCAGTGTCCCTACTGCATCGACGCCTACACCAGCGGCTTGCTGGAGAAGGGCTGCGATGAGGCTGAGATCATCGAGGCCATCCACGTTGCCAACGCCATCCGCGGCGGCGCTTCCCTGGTCCATGGCGTCCAGGCTAAGAACATCATCGAAGACAACGAGCTGTAATCAGCGATTTGGAAGAACGGGCAGCTGGTCGCTTCCGCGGTCGGCTGCCTTTCATGCACTTATAAGGGAGTCATAAGCAATGTCCGAGCAGATGAGCTGCACCTCAGCACAGGATAACGAGCTCGCCCGCGCGATGGGAGCCTTCCCGCCCTTCATCCAGAAGGTCCAGGAGGAGTATCGCGTCAGCCAGGAAGAACTTGACGTGCTGCAATGCAACATAACCCGCCAGTGCAATATTCTGTGCAAGCATTGCCATCTGGACTGCGGTCCTCATCGGGAAGAGCACATGAGTCGGGAGCATCTGGAGCAGTGCCTGGACGTGTTCCAGCAGCGCGGCTTCAAGATCCTGGACATTACCGGCGGCGCTCCGGAGATGAATCCCCACTTTGAGTGGTTCATCCGGGAGGCTGGGCGCCGGGGCATTCCCATGATCGTCCGCTCCAACCTGGTCATCCATGAGGAGCCGGGCTACGAGCACTACCCGGCGCTGTTCGCGGAGCTGGGGGTGAACGTGGTAGCCTCCCTGCCTCATTACCGAGAGCGTAATGCCGAAAAGCAGCGGGGAACGGGCACCTTCATGCCCACCATCCGCGGCATCCAGCGGCTAAACGACCTGGGGTATGGCAAGGGTGCAGCAGGAGCAAACGCGGCGGGGCAGGAACTGGTCCTTGACCTGGTGTTCAACCCGTCGGGCGTGTCCATGCCTCCCGACCAGGCCACCATGGAGGCGGAGTACAAGCGCAGGTTGGCGGCTGACTTCGACGTAACCTTCAACAACCTGTTCACGTTCACCAACAACCCCGGCGGCCGCTTTGCCCACGCGCTGCTGCGAGCCGGCAAGCTGGACGCCTACATGAGCAAGCTCATCGCCGCGTTCAATCCGGACACCGTCCCTGCCATGATGTGCAGGCTGGGCTATTCCGTTGCCCCCGACGGGCGGCTGTACGACTGCGATTTCAACCAGGCCTTGGATATGCCCTGCTCCACAAAGCTTTTCATAGGCGACCTACTGGACAGCGCGAATCCACTCAGGCGCAAGCTGGTGTTTGCCAACCACTGCTATGCCTGCACTGCTGGTGCGGGCAGCTCTTGAGGCGGCACCACGGCGTAGGTCTACGCTTCGGAAAGGGGGCTCCGCGAAGGTTCGCGGGGCCTTTTTGCTTTTCAGGGCGAAAGGGGATCCGGGGGCGTTTCCTAGGGCTTGGCGGAAGGGCCGCTTCAACGGGCTCGGCCGAAGGCCCTCTTCGTTCGAGCCTGCGCCGCAGGGGGGCTGGGACTCTGCGGGTCTGCGGTGTGGCCTTCGCCCCAAGCCCTTCCCGCTACACGTTGCCGGGGATGACGTGCTCCAAATGCCTGCGGGCAACCTGCACCAGGTGGAAGAGCTTCTGCCGGTCGGTGGGAGGCGTGCTTGCCATGCGGTGGCAGGGGAAGAAGCGGGTTACGTGCAGGGGGATGGCGGGGTCCAGCTGGGCCAGCCAGGCGGCGGCGCGATCGAGCTGGTCGTCGTCCGTGCTCACCCCCGGCACGGCAAGCCAGGTGACTTCCAGGTGGCAGGTGGGGCAGGCAGCAATGCGGCTGATGGTGTTCATGACCGTGGGCAGGCTTCCGCCGATGCGGGAATACGTGGGCCCGTCGAAGCACTTCAGGTCGATGTTGGCCCCGTCAAGATGGGGAAGCACCTGGTCCAGCACGTGATCGGTGGCCATGCCGTTGCTGATTATGGTGCTGACCAGCCCGTTTTCCTGAGCAAGCCGGGAGGCGTCTAAAACGAACTCCCAGCAGATCAGGGGCTCGTTGTAGGTGAAGGCCAGGCCGACGCAGCCCCGGTTTTGCAGGGCGAGGGCCTGGTTTACCAGCTCCTGGGGCTGGATGGTCCGCCAGGCCACGTCCTGCTCTCGCGCGGTGCTGATGTGGGCGTTCTGGCACCAGGGGCAGCTCATGTTGCAGCCGTAGGAACCGGTGGAGAGCACGTAGGAGCCGGGCATGAAGCGGGCGAAAGGCTTCTTCTCTATGGGGTCCAGGGCAAGGCCGGTGGTGCGGCCGTAGGCCTGGGGGATCACGGAGTCGACGTCGCCTTCCCGCGCGCCGCAGATTCCCGTCTGTCCCGGGGCAAGGCGGCAGCCGTGGGGGCAGCTGGCGCACGCGATCAGGGTGGCGGCGTCGGAGCCGTTGGGCTGGCCTGCACGGCGGGACGGGCGCTGTCCGAGCGCTTCGGGGCGGGGGTCGCTAGGCATGGCGGGCCTGTCCGCCGCGGGTGTGTCGAATCACTTCGAAGCGCTCCAGCTTCGCCTTTTCCCAGGGGCCTATGCCCGCCTTGTTGCAGGCGATGCGCAGCTGCTGCTCGGGAGTGTCAATGCCGTCAAGGTCGGGGAGCAGCAGGCCCCGGCGCCATCCGCAGGTCACGATGACGCCGTAGCGCTGGGGATCCAGCTCCTCCGGCCCTCTGATGGGCTCCGGTGCGCCCAGCACGTCCACGCTGTAGCTGATCTGGTCCAGCTCCTGCTCCTCCACCGCAGGGAATCGCGGGTCCTGGCTGCAGGCGGCAATGGCGTTGCTGATGATTTCCTGGGCCAGGGTCGGGCGGGTAGGCTGGATGGTGCCTATGCATCCCCGCAGATCGGTGGTGTGAAGGGAAACAAAGGCCCCAGCCCGCTGTTCCAGCAGCTCAGGGGGCAGATCTGCCGGCAGGGGAAGCTCGGATCCGGTGCGGACGAAGTGTTCCACGCTGGCCCGGGCCAACGCCACGTAGGGATCGGGGGCCTGCTCCGGGGTGGAGGCCGGAGCCGAGGTCGCGGTCGAATCCGCGGGCGTCTCTGCATCGTCCTGGCTTTCGTCCTGAATTGGCGGGGCGAAAGCGCCGGCAGGGGAAAGGCGGGAGGTCATGTAGCCCACGCCGAAGGGGTTTTCGTAGCTCAGAAGCTCAGGCGTCCAGCCAGGTCCCAGGGCGCCGTGCATGATCAGGAAGGAGCGATGCCCGCAGTCCCCGGCGGCATCGCAGAACGCCGGGGTGAAGGCGCTGCCCAGCAGCTCGTCCAGGTTGCCGCCGTCAAAGGCGTGGGTGATCAGCTGGTCGAACACGGGGCCTTCGGGGGCAAAGCCGTAGGGGCCGGACTCGGACAGGGTGTGGGACAGGTCTCCGCTGGCCAGGAAGACGGCCCTCCGCCCCAGATTGCTCACCGCCTGGGCAATAACCTGCCCGAACGCAAGGTGAGACTCCAGGTCCAGACCGCTCAGGCCCACGCGAATCAGCAGGTAGTTTCCCGCTCCGAATCCGGCTTCCTCCAGAGCCCGGTCCACGAACCACAGGGGAATGAAGGTGGCGTGGTCCATGTCCTGGTCTCGGGGACCGCCGAAGGCTACGGGCAGGCCGGCCTCTTGGGCAAGGCGGAGCACTTCCCGGCTCAGGTCCTGGTCATGGAGGGATTGGATGCGCTCGGCGGGCGCGCCGAACCGCGCCATGCTGCCTGTTTCGGCGGGACCGGCACTGACGTAGAAGGCATCGGCGTACAGCGGCGCGTGGGGCGATGAAACCACCAGGACCTCGGGCATGCTCTCCACCACCTGGCGTGCTACCTGCTGGTAGGCAGCAACGGTCTTGGGAATCTTGCGCTGACTGCCGCGACCCACGGAGGGAATGATCAGCGGCGGGTGAGGTACGGCGAAAGCAGCGGTGATAGGCATGGGAACCTCCTTCGGCATGCGCGTTTGGGTCCATTATGCGCCAACGGGTGGTGGGAAGCTGCCATGACTGTGGGGAACATGGGTTACGTCGCGGCCTGGGCGGAAGGGTCGGCGCTGCGGGCTGGTCTTCGCCCCTTAGCTGATGCCCCTACGGAAGGTGGTCAGGGTCGCAGCCTGCTCCGATCCCAGCAGCAGCTCCAGGAAGCGCACCATGACCTGCTCGGAGTAGGCCGGTCCCGAGCAGGAAATGATGCCATGGGACTCTGCCAGGGGCTCGTGAACGGGAAGGGCCCCCTGCTCTTCCAGGATCGCGTAGTTGCTGTGGCGGCTGAACTGGTAGGTGGTGGCGGGTCTTCCCCGCAGCACGCCGGAGCAGGCCACGGGAAGAACGCCCACGCACATGGTGGCGATGGGGGAGCCTTGGGCGTGGAACGCGCGGATCAGCTGGAAGATGGGCTCCTGGTAGATGCGGTCGAAGCCGGCGTTGCGGAATCCTCCGGGAATGATCAGGCCCTGGAAGCGGGCGGGGTCGACCTCTTCCGGGAGCAGGTCGGCTTGGAAGCTGGTGCCGAATCGGCCGCTTACCTGGGGGTCCAGAGCGCAGATCTCCACGTCGATTCGGGGCAGGTCGGCGCGATAGCTCGACCACGCGCAGGCGGTCAGGGCCACCACGGCCTCGGCGTCCTCGTAGCCGGGTCCAAGAAGCAGCAGCACCTTCTTCGCGTCCTCGGTCGTTGGGGCTTTGTCAGCGGAGGCGGCGCCCTTGTTAACGAAGGACGTGTCCGGCGCGTCCTGGTTTTGCGCGGCGATGCGATTTGAGGACATAAGGGCTCCTTTCTGGGCGAAGGTCAGCCACTGCTTCAGCGTTTTCCTTGCGCCTTCGGTACCGTTTGCCTTCGAATGGTGGCATAAGGTCGGGATTATGGTAATAGCCTTTGACAGCTATTGGATATAGTCTAATATAGGTTTGTGTCAGAAGCACGAAGGGAACCGAAGTCCTCCCAAGCGGTTTCCTTCGTGCTTTTGGCGTTTTGGGCCTTGCTCCGGTCTCCGGAAATCGTTCGTACAAGGGCGCCCCCTGGTTGTGCGAACGGAAATCAGGGCGAAAATCGTTCGCGCAATGGACCCTTGCGTTGTGCGAACGAAACGGAGACGGCCAATCGTTCGCACAACGCAGGCTCTGAGCCATTTCGCCCGAAAACCCCCGTTGTACGAACGATTTTTCAAGCTAGAATCGTTCGTACAAGGGCACCCCCTGATTGTGCGAACGATTTGAGGCGGTGGCAGGCGGTACCGCTTGACTTCGTCGGCGCGCCTTCGTCCTATCCGGCCTTGGCGCTTCGCGTCTCCAAAACCTGGAGCGCTTTCGTCCAGTATTAAATTAGTAAAAAATATCAATTGATATTAGTTCTCAATTGTAGTATAGTATTCCCAACAGCTTGGAAGAGCCGCAGGCAAGGCAACTTGCAGCGGGGCTTAACGGGCCCGCGGGTAAGGCAAGCCCAGGGCGGACCCTGGAAGGACCGCAGGCGCGGCGGCTCGAAGCAGAACCGACGAAGGGGGGGACCATGGCGCAAAGGAACACGGTGCAGCTGAGCATCGTGGAGCAGGCGCTTCACGAGCTGGCAAACCATCCCACCGCCGAGCAGGTCTACCTTCACGTGCACAAGAGCTACCCGACCATCGGGAAGGCAACGGTGTACCGGGCGCTCAACAAGCTGGCAAGTACCGGAAGGGCCGGCAAGGTGCTGGTGACCAGCGGCGCCGATCGCTTCGATCACTTGACCTTCGGCCACTATCACGTTCGCTGCACCACGTGCGGAAGAGTTGACGACGTGAGCGTTCTTTTGCCCGAAGACCTTGACCAGCAGGCTGCTGCATCGTCGGGCTTCCAGATTGACGCGCGCACGCTGCTCTTCGAAGGGCTCTGCCCGGGCTGCGTCAAGGCGGCGAAGAAAGAGGGGTGTTGCGCATGACAATGGACCGCAAAGCGTTCCATGCCATGAGCTATGGACTGTTCCTGCTCACCGCCCGGCATGACGGCAGGGACAATGGCTGCATCATCAACACGGCCATCCAGTCTGCGTCGGATCCTAAGAGCCTGACGGTTTCTTGCATCAAGGGATCCCTGACTCAGGAGTTCATCGAAAAGAGCGGCGTATTCAACGTGTCGGTGCTGACGGAAAGCACGCCCATGCAGCTCTTCAAGGACTTTGGCATGGTAAGCGGCAGGGATGTGGACAAGTTCCCGGAGCCCGAGCTGGTAAGCCGCTGCTCCCATGGAGTTGCCTACGACCCTGAGGCCAACGCCTATTTTTCCTGCACCGTGACCAGCTCCCAGGATCTGGGCAGTCACGTGCTCTACACGGGTGCGGTCCAGGAGGCCAAGTTGCTTTCCGACGAGCCCAGCATCACCTATGCGCGCTATCATGAGCGTAAGCGTGAGGAAGCCCAGGCTCAGCCCGCTCAGGAAACCACGGGTAAGGTAGTGGGATGGCGCTGCACGGTCTGCGGCTACATCTACGAAGGCGAAGAGCTTCCCCAGGACTATATCTGCCCCCTGTGCAAGCATGGTGCGGAAGACTTCGAGCCGGTTTACGATTCCGCAAAACAGCCTGGCACCCAGGCTGAGGCAGTGAAAACTGCCACAATAGTAGGAACCCAGGACAAAGGGGAGGGCCCTGCGTCCCAAACGAAAGGAACGAACATGGATAAGTGGGTATGCAAGGTTTGCGGTTACGTGTACGAAGGCGCTGAGCCGCCGGCAGAGTGCCCGGTCTGCCATGTGGGTGCCGAGCAGTTCATGAAGATGAGCGGCGAAATGAAGCTGGCTGCCGAGCACGAGTACGGCATCTACGCAAAAACCGTCAAGAACAACGACGCTATCTCCGCTGAGGACAAGGAGTACATCCGCGAGCAGCTCATGGCCAACTTCACTGGCGAGTGCTCCGAAGTGGGCATGTACCTGTGCATGGCTCGCATCGCTCATCGCGAGGGCTATCCCGAGATTGGCCTGTACTGGGAAAAGGCAGCCTACGAGGAGGCAGAGCATGCCGCCAAGTTCGCCGAGCTGCTGGGTGAGGAGCTGGAGCCCAACATGAAGGCTTCCACCAAGGAAAACCTGGCATGGCGCGTTGACTGCGAGTTCGGTGCCACCCAGGGCAAGGTTGACCTGGCCACCTGCGCCAAGAAGAACAACCTTGACGCCATCCACGACACCGTCCATGAGATGGCTCGCGACGAAGCTCGCCATGGCAAGGCTCTGAAGGGCCTGCTGGAGCGCTACTTCGGCTAAGGAACGGAAGAGCGCACGCGCCCGCTTTAGGGAACGCGGCCTCAGCCGACGCAACGGGGGCGCTGGCAATCTGCCGGCGCCCCCGTTTTGATGAGGAAGGGAATCGGAATGGCTCAGAAGAAGGCAAAGAAGCAGGCAAAGTCAAAGCGCACGGACTATTGCGTGGCGCTGCTCAACCTGGACCATGGCACGCCTCGGGGTAACGCGGTGCGCGGCATCTGCAAGGAGCTGGGCATTCCGGTGCGGACCATCGTCCCCGAGCGCTTAGGAGATCCCGTGGGGGCGGTTGCCGGCTTGATCGGCTTTCGTCCCGCGTTCAAGCCCTACGACGGGCCGGTTCCGGAAGAGGAGTTCATGCTGCTGTGCAACCTGACCGGACCCGTGATGGACCAGCTGCTGCTAGGCATGCGGGATGCCCAGGTCAGCGTGGGCTGCAAGGCGGCTCTGACCAAGTTCAACAAGAAGTGGCCGGTGATCGACCTGGTGAACGAGGTTGCCCAGGAGCATCAGAACCTGCAGGCCGTTCTTGCCGCCAAAGATGCGGCTTCGGGGCAGGAAGATTCCGGGAATTCGTCCGAGCAGGCTGCCGAGCAAGTCTTGATTGGGGGCGAAGCGTCTCAGGTCGAGGCAGGGGACGTAAAAGAATAGTGGATTATGTCCAATAAAGTTTCGATTGATGCTTGACGTGTATTGGATATAGTCTAATATAGGTATCGGTCTGAAACACAGAGCCGGATGAGCGATCGTCCGGCTCAACGTGTTTTTGGGTGAAACGCTGCGGGAGCGTGGGGAGCTGCCACAGCCCGCTCTC
>JAQXGX010000147.1 GCA_029006935.1 Eggerthellales bacterium
CAACATGAACACCGGCATTGCCTCCGTGCTCCTGGAGCGGGGCCGCGCCCAGCAGGGCGTGATCGAGTGCGACGAGCTGTGGCTGCCCCATGTGCTGCCCCAGCTGCAGCCTAACTACCTGGTGCTTCTGAACCTGTTCCGCGACCAGCTGGATCGTTCGGGCGAAATCGACGTGGTGCAGCAATGCATCCGCCGCGCGCTGGAGGAAAGCCCCCGCACCACCCTGCTGTTCAATGCCGACGACCCCCTGTGCACCGCCATCGCCCAAACCATACCCAACCGCTGTCTGGCCTTCGGCATAGCCCAGAGCCTGGGGCTGGCGCAAAACACCGTGGCCGACGCCCAGATCTGCCAAAGCTGCTCCCGTCCGCTGGAATACGCGTACCATCAGTACGGGCAGCTGGGCGATTACCATTGCCCCAGCTGCGGCTTTTCTCGTCCTGACCTGGACTTTTCTGCCCAGCAAGTCCACCTTGGACCAGCGGGCGTGAGCTTTTCGCTGCTGGGCCCCCAGCCTGCGAACTCGCCCCGTCCCGAAGAGCCCGAAGCCCCGGCTCCCCGCTACCACGCGGACCTGCCCGGGGCCTACATGACATACAACCTGACCGCCGCCGCCGCAGCAGCCACCTTACTGGACTGCCCTCAGAAGGCCATCCAGCAGGCCATGAGCAACTTCGCCCCGCAGAACGGACGTCTGGAGCGCCTGACTGTGGGCACCCACTCGGCGCTGGTCAACCTTGCCAAGAACCCCACGGGCATGAACCAGAACCTGCGCATAGCCTTGTCCGAGCCTCGGCCCTTCGTGCTGGGCGTGTTCATCAACGACCACGACGCCGACGGCCACGACGTATCCTGGCTGTGGGACGTGGACTTCGAGGAGCTGGCGACCCGTGCCGACGCGCGGGTCTTTGCCGGGGGCATCCGCAAGCACGACCTGCAGGTACGCCTGAAGTACGCCGGGGTGCCCGCCGATCTGGTCGAATCCCCCCGCGAGCTGGTGGCCGCCGCCCAGGCCATGTCCCCCGACTGCCCGGTCTTTGCCATTGCCAACTACACCGCCCTGCCTGCGGTCAAGACCGGCATGGAGCAGCTGTCCAAGCCCGGGGCGAAACTGCCGACCCCGCAGCCAACGGCAACAAAACCCACCGCATCTTCGGAGTCGTCCCCAATCGAGCCCCCCAACAACGGCAACTCGTCGCACCCTGCCGACGCTACCCCCTCGCCCACACCCGGCCCCAGCGCCAACGTGCCGCCGGTGGTCATCGGCCACTTCTTCCCGCAGCTGCTCAACCTGTACGGCGACGGCGGCAACGTGACGGTGCTGCGCCAGCGCCTGGCATGGCGGGGCATTCCCGTGGAGGTGCGGCCCATCAGCAACCACGCCGACTTCCAGCTTGACGACGTCGACCTGGTCTTTTTGGGAGGCGCTCCCGACCGGGAGCAGGAAATCGCCTCCGCCGCCTTGACCCAGCACGCGCAGGAGCTGCAGGCGTTCCTGGACGCGGGTGGCCCGTGCCTGGCCATCTGCGGGGGCTACCAGATGCTGGGCCGATCCTGGATCCTGAACGGTCAGTCCGTGCCGGGCCTGGGGATCGGCGCCTTCGAAACCCGACGGGCGGGCACGTCCCGCGACCGCCTGGTGGGTAATATGGCACTGCGGGTGCCAGGGATCGCGCATCCCGTCACTGGGTACGAAAACCACGCCGGCCGCACCTACCTGGACCACCCCGAGCAGGCGTTCGGCCAGGTGGTGAGCAGGGAAGGCCACGGCAACAACGACTACGACCGGGCCGACGGCTACGCCTTTGGCTCCCTAGTGGCCACGTACCTGCACGGTCCCGTGCTGGCGAAGAACCCCGAGCTGGCCGACCTTCTGCTGACCCGGGCCCTGGAGCGCTGGTCCCGGCGCCATGGCATGCCCGCACCCGCCCTGACCCCCCTGGACGACTCCGCCGAGCTGCAGGCCAACGCCTTCATGGCCGATCGCTAGCCAAAAGGGCACGCGGCCACGGCGCTGCTTCGCCCGCAGTCCCGCCGCCCGACCAGCCCCGCCGCCAGCCCCCAC
>JAQXGX010000148.1 GCA_029006935.1 Eggerthellales bacterium
GCCCGCCTGGACAAAGTCCGCCAGGCGCTTGCCCAGGGCGTCCCAGGAAACGGAGGAAACGTCCGCGGGGCCAGCCGTGGACTCGATGCTTTCCTGCAGCGCCGCCGCCAAGCGGCTTTCGAAGGCAGGCAGATCCTTCGCCGCAGGGCAGTCGACGGCCTCCATGGAAGGCGGCTCCACGTAGGTGACCGGCGCATTTGGCACGTTTGCCTGGGTCCAGGGGCGAATCCCCGGCAGGTCAGTGACCACCACTTTGCAGCCGCAGGCCATGGCCTCAATGGTCACCAGGGGCAGGCCCTCGTAGAAGCTGGGGAGCACGAACACGTTGGCCTGGCGGTACTCCCGCACCAGCTGATCCGTGCTCACCTTCCCCAGAAGGCGCACGTCGTAGCGGCTGGCCGCCGCCAGGCGCTCCACCTCCGCAAGCTCCTGGGCGCTTCCCGAGCCGCCCACCAGGTGCAGTCGCAGCTGGTCCGCGGCATAGGGCAGCTGGTCCAGGGCCCGCACCAGGCTGATCACCCCCTTGGCGTAGGCGATCTTGCCCACGTACACCAGCTTGATCTGCGGGGCCAAGGGCTTGGCGGGCTCAAGGCCGCAGGCTTCGCCACCCTGGGCTTCGCCCTGATTGAACACGTGGCAGTCGTAGCCCGTTCCCAGGATGCGGATCCGTTCCCGAGGCACGGAAAACACCTGGGCAATCTGATCGGCCTGCTGGTCGTGGAGGGCAAGGATGCCATCCAGCGCGGGAATGGCACGCAGGATGCGCTGCCGCTCCAGGTCGTGGGACTGGAGCTGTCGCAGGCAGGTGGAGTGGCAGATGCCCCACACGGGGATTTGGGGGAAGCGCTCCCGGACCAGGGCGGTGAGCAGGTACAGGTGGTTGCACACGATCACCTGGGGTTGCAGCTTCTCCACCGCGGCGTCCAGCTGCCGGGCAAAGGCCTGCCGGAACTGCTCCACCATGCGGGGCGTCATGGTGCGATACAGGGTGGACTGGTAGGGCATCACGTCGCTCATGCCCGCCACTGGGAAGGGAAGCTCCGGGGTGTTGAAGCGCACGGGGAATGAGGCCACATCCTGGGGCAGCGTGGTGATGGCGTCTTCCGCATCCACGCCGCAGACCACCGCCTGCTCGTGACCCAGGCGCCTGCAGGCACCCACCACCTGGGAAAGGTACACGCCGCTTCCCGTGCTGTCGGGCTTCTGGGCGGTGACGTGAAGGATCCTCATTTGTGCCTCCAGGGACGGGTGAACGGTTTCGGGCAAGCATACCATGGAGCCATCGGGCACCGCCTTGGGGCAACCCGCCCCGCACGGAAACGGGACCGACCCCAAACCCGCCGGAGCGTGGTAGGGTGAGCCAAACGCAAAAACAGGCAAGATCCTGACCTCTGGGAGCCCACTGCGGCCCGGCACCGGGGAACGCAGGACTTGGCCGAACGATTCCCCAACGGAACAGGAGTCCCATGGCAACCAAAGAGCAGCAAGGCCTTCTTCGGGCGCTTCCCCAGGTGGAAGAGCTTCTTCATCACCCGTACGTTCTGGCGCTGGAAGACGACCTGCCCCGGGTCAGCATCGTGGAAACGGTGCGGGCCGTGATCAACGATGCCCGCCAGGGGATCCTTGCCAAGACCGTGACCTCGGTTAGCACCAACGACCTTGCCAGCCAGGCAAGGCTGCGGGGCCTGACCCTGCGTCGCGCCAGCCTTCGGCGGGTGGTCAACGCATCCGGAGTGATCATCCACACCAACCTGGGCCGCAGTGTACTGGCAAAGACCGCGGTGGACGCGGTGAACGACGTGGCCCGCGGCTACTCCACCCTTGAGTACAGCACCGAGCACATGGCCCGGGGCAGCCGCCATGACCATTGCGAAAAGCTCATCTGCACCCTGACCGGGGCCGAGGCGGCCATCGCCGTGAACAACAACGCCGCTGCCGTCATGATGGTGCTGGCGGAGTTCGCCCAGGGACACGAAGCCATCGTCAGCCGCGGCGAGCAGGTGGAGATCGGCGGCTCCTTCCGCATTCCGGACATCATGGCCCAGTCCCACGCCCGCATGGTGGAGGTAGGCGCCACCAATAAGACCCACCCCATAGACTACGAGCGGGCCCTTTCGCCCGAAACCTCCATGCTGCTGAAGGTCCACACCTCCAACTACCGCATGATCGGCTTCACCGAAAGCGTGAGCATCAAGGAGCTGCGCCACATTGCCGATGCGGAAAACGCCCGGAGGGACGCCGCCGCCCAGGCAGCGGGGCTCCCCGGCACCGCCGACCACGTGATGGTGTACGAAGACCAGGGCTCGGGTGCCTTCATCCGCCTGGACTGCTTCGGGGAGTACGCGGAGCCCACGGTGGCCGAGTCCGTGAAGCAGGGCGTTGACCTGGTCAGCTTCAGCGGAGACAAGCTGCTGGGCGGACCCCAGGCCGGCATCGTGGTGGGGCGGCGGGAATTCATCGACCGCCTGAAGGCCAACCCCCTTGCCCGCGCCATGCGCCTGGACAAGATGACCCTGGCCGCCCTGGAGGCAACGCTGCGCCTGTACCTGGATCCCCAGCGCGCCCTGGCGGAAATTCCCACCCTGGCCATGCTGGCCACCCCCGCCGACCAGATCGAGCCCCGGGCCCAGGCCCTGGCGGCGGCCATCCGCGCCACTCTGCCCGCTGGTTGCGCTGAGGTCACCGTAGAGCCGGAGATCAGCCGCGCCGGCGGCGGCGCCCTACCCATGTGCGACATCCCCACCTTCGTCACCAAGGTGAGCTTTGTCCGTGGAACCGCCCTGGGCTGCGATCGTCACCTGATCAGCAAGCGCGACCTGCCGGTCATCGGCCGGTTGAGTCACGACGCCCTGCTCTTCGACGCCCGCACCCTGCTGAACACCGAGGAGTACAAGGAAGTGGCCCTGGGCCTTGCCGAGTACTTCGACACCCTGGAATAGGAGGTCCTGGCAATGACCGAAGGAGCCGCAAGCCTGATCCTGGGAACCGCCGGGCACATAGACCACGGAAAGTCTTCCCTGATCATGGCCTTGACCGGGACCGATCCGGACCGCCTGAAGGAAGAAAAGCAGCGAGGCATTACCATTGAGCTGGGATTTGCCCAGATGACCCTGCCCAGCGGCCGCACCATGGGCGTGGTGGACGTTCCCGGACATGAGCGCTTCGTGCGTCAGATGGTGTCCGGCGCCACCGGCGTGGACGTGGCGCTGCTGGTGATAGCCGCCGACGACGGCGTCATGCCCCAGACCATCGAGCACATGGCGGTGCTGGAGCTGCTGGGGGTCAGGACCGCCGTAGTGGCCCTGACCAAGATCGATCTGATGGACGAGGAATGGGTTGAGTTCATGGCCGACGAAGTGGCCGAGAAGCTGGCGGGGACCTGCTTTGCCAACGCCCCCGTGGTCTCGGTTTCCTCCCGTACCGGCGCCGGCCTTGACCAGCTGCGGGCAGCCCTGGACGCCGCTGCCGACCAGGCCGAACGCACCAAGCCGGAAGGGGCCATGCGCCTGCCGGTGGACCGCGTGTTCACGGTGAAGGGCTTTGGCACGGTGATTACCGGCACCCTGTGGAGCGGCACCGTTGCCGTTGGAGATGAGCTGGAGGTGCTCCCCCGCGGCCTGCGCACCCGGGTGCGCTCCATCCAGGAGCACGGCCGCGACCAGCAGACCGCGTTCCCCGGCAACCGCGTGGCCCTGAGCCTGAACGGCCTGACCACCGAGGACGTGCGCCCCGGGGACTTCCTGGCAGCGCCCGGGGCCGTGACGGCATCCGACCGCTTCGACGCCAACCTGACCTACCAGGACCCCTTCCGCAGCGGCAAGCCCTTGAAGACCGGCAGCCGCGTGCGCGTTGCCCACGGAACCCGCGAGGTCACCGGCCGAGTGCTGCTGATGAACGGACGAGAGGCCCTGGAGCCCGGAGCCACCGACCTGGTGCAGATTCGCCTGGACGAGCCCCTGGCCCTGACCTACCAGGACCGCTTTGTCCTGCGCTCCTACTCCCCCGTCCGGGTGATCGCCGGCGGCAGTGTGGTCATGGCCCATCCTCGTAGACGGACCACCCTTTCCGCCGAAGAGGAACAGCTCCTTTCCGCCCTGCGGGACGGTCGGGTGCAGGAGGCGGTAAACGCCCACGTCGGACTGATGGATGCACCCCAGCTACCCGCCCAGATAGCGGAGGCGGTGGGGCTTTCCCCCGATCTGGTGGACCCCTGCATCGAGCAGGCCGTCGGGGCCAGGCAGCTGGCGTGGCTGGGGTCCGCCGGGCGCTATCTGGTCCGCCCCGCCCTGCTGCAGAAGACCCTTGCCGGCATCGAGCGGGCTCTCATGGATTTCCACAGCAAGAATCCCCAGGCCACGGGCATTGCCAAGGAGGCGCTGCGTCAGCGGGTCAACGAGCGGCTGCCCAAGGACTGCTTCGACGCCCTCCTGGAAGAAGCCCAGGCCAAGGGCCAGATCGTCCAGAACGCCGGTGAGATCAGTCACCCCAAGGCGGGAGCCGGCGCCCGGGCCCTTGAGCAGAAGACCGCCGAAGCCCTGGTCGCGCTCCTGAAGGACGCCGCGGGGGCTCCCCCGGCGTTCGGCGAGCTGGCTGCCCAGTCCGGCGCCACTCCCGACGTGGCCCGCAAGGCCCTTGCCGGGCTGGTGTCTCAAGGTCGGGTCGTTCGGGTGGAGCAGGATCGCTACTACGATGCCACGGTGATCGAGGGCTACCGCCAAAGCATCCGGAACCACCTTCGCCAGTACGGCTCTGCCAACGCCGCGACCCTTAAGGACGTTTTAGGCACCACTCGCAAATACGCCATGCCACTACTGGAGTTTTTTGACGAAGAAGGCCTCACTCGCCGTGAAGGGGACCTTCGTTTCCTGCTAGAATAGCGCTCCAAATCACGGAGATGGATGGGCCCTGGTGGGTCCCGCGGCCTTCAAAGCCGTTGTGGGGCGCGCAGAACGTCTCGGATGTGTTCGATTCGCATGCATCTCCGCCACAAGCAGCCGGCCCGCCAGGCACTTCCGCCTGACGGGCCGTTTTCGTGCTTGCCCGCTGCTGCCAACCTTTGCCCTGCAGCTACAACTCCAGCTCCTGGCCGGGCTCCAAGATGATGCGCCCCTCCACCTGGAACTGCTCCGCCACGGCACGGTCGAATATAACCGCATCGTTCACGTCGTGCACGGGCACCAGATGCACGGGAATGGTGTGGCGGGCGCCGATCAGCGCCGCGCATTCGCTGGCCTCCGCGGGGCCCATGTTGTAGAAGCCGTCTCCGGGCAGTGCCGCGTAGTCAAGGTCCAACTGCGCCCGCTTGCCCTGGCGCATGAAGTCGGTGGTGCTGGTGTCCCCGGATGCGTAGAACCTCACACCGTCGAACTCCAGAACCAGGCCCACGCACTCATCAACCGGATGGTTCTGGTTGCAAGCGGGAACCGCCGTGGCCTTCACCCCATGGCTTTGAATCACCTGGTAGCAACCGGGTTCGGGCAGAAAGTCCGCCGCCCGCAAAATCTTGCAACCCGGCTTATGGGGCATACGGTCCACCATCACGTGATCGGGATGCTCATGGGTGACCAGCACCAGGTCAGCGGGAAGGTCGTAGCCTTCGCCCGCAAAGGGGTCCACATACACCACGGTTTGGTCCCTCAACGTGAACCGATAGCTTCCGTGTCCTTGGTAGAGCATGCGCGCCATGTTTCCTCCTTCTTCCGGGAATCGCGGCTTTAAGGCCAAGCGGGTGAAACCGCCTTCGAGCAACGGCCCTACTCGCCCAGCTGCTCGGCGGCTTCCAGCCACTCCATTTCCAGCTCATCCAGCTTTTCCTGCAATTCGCGGATCTGATCCTGCACCGCGGTCAGAGCCACGTAGTCGGAAGGATCCACCTGGGTCATCTCCTGCTCCTTGGCGGCAATCTTTCCTCGCAGCGTTTCCATCTTGCGATCGTTGGATTCCATGAGCTTACGAAGGCTGCGAATCTGGCCACCGGAAAGCTTGGGCTTTGCCTGCTCGGCCCCTTCGCCCCCTGCTTCCCCGCCTTCCAGGGGAGCAAAGCCCAGCTCCGCCAGAATGTCGCCGTCAAAGGGATCAACGCTGCCGCCCGCTCCCGTCTTGGAATCGACCATCTTGATGAAGGATTTGGCCTCCCCCTGCCGCTCCTTGCGCCAGTCCCGCTCCGCCACGATCCTGAGGTACTCGTCAACGCCTCCGGGCAGGTGCCGTAGGGTGCCGTCGATGAGGGCGTACTGGTGATCGGTGACGCGTTCCATGAGGTAGCGGTCGTGGGTGACCAGGACCAACGTACCCGGCCAGCCGTCCAGCAAGGACTCCACCTGGGCCAGCATGTCCACGTCCAGGTCGTTGCCGGGCTCGTCCAGAATCAGCACGTTGGGCTCTTCCAGCAGGATCATCATCAGCGCAAGGCGGCGCTTCTGACCGCCGGAAAGGTCGTGGACTCGCTCGTTCATGTCCGCGTTGGTAAAGCCCAGGCTCTCCAGCAGCTGAGCCGGGGTCATCTCCCGGCCGTCCAACATGGTCCTGCGGGTGAACCTGCTGGTCACCTGGCGCACTCGCTCGTCCGGGTGGCAGTCCTTCAGGTTGTCAAGATGCTGGGAGAGCACGGCAAAGCGCACGGTCTTTCCGATCTTCACGTTTCCCGCCCGCAGAGGCTGCAGGCCCTGGATGACCCGCAGCAGCGTGGTCTTGCCAGCGCCGTTTTCGCCGATCAGACCAAAACGGTCGCCCGGGCCGATCATCCAGGTCACGTCCTTGAGCACGGTCTTTCCCGGCACGTCCTCCGAGCCGTCGAAGCGCACCGTGACGTTGTTCACGTCCACGCACTGCTTACCCAGGCGGGCCATGGCCATGCGCTTCAGCTCCAATTCGTTGCGCAGCTCCGGCACGTCGGCAATGAGCTCCCGAGCCGCCTTCACATGGAACTTGGGCTTGGTGGCACGGGCACGGGCACCGCGGGAAAGCCACGCAAGCTCGCGGCGAAGCTGGTTCTGCCGCTTTTCCTCGGCCAGGGCTGCCAGGCGATCTCGCTCCACGCGCTGCATGATGTAGGCAGAAAATCCGCCTTCGAAGGGCTCCACCACGCCGTCGTGAACTTCCCACATCTGCAGGCAGACCTCGTCCAGGAACCAGCGGTCGTGGGTGACCACCAAAAGGGCGCCCATGCCAGGCCTCCAACGGCCCTTCAGGTGGTTTGCCAGCCAGGTGATGGCACGCATGTCCAGGTGGTTCGTGGGCTCGTCCAGCATGAGCACGTCCCAGTCCCCCACCAGCAGTCGGGCCAGGTCAACGCGACGGCGCTGCCCGCCGGAAAGGGTCCCCACCTTGGCTTCCCAATCGATGTCGGAAATGAGCCCGGAAAGGATGCTGCGGGTCCGTACGTTGCTGGCCCACTCGTACTCCGGCGCGTCCCCCACCACCGCATGGTGAACGGTTTCGTCATCGCGGAGGTCATCCCCCTGGCCCAGCACCCCCACCGTCACGCTTCGGGTGCGGACCACGCGGCCCTCGTCCGGCTCAAGCGCGCCGGAAAGCAGGGTGAGAAGGGTGGACTTGCCGTCTCCGTTTCGCCCGACAATGCCAATGCGAGCGCCTTCGTCAACGCCTAGGGAAAGGTCCTTGAACACCTGCTTGGTGGGAAAATCAACGCGAACTTTTTCGCAGCCTAACATGAACGCCATGGATGCTGGTCTCCTTGCTCTTGTGGTTCCCGCTGATTATACGGCTTCGGCGCTACTTGATGCGGGCCACGATTCCACCCATCATGACCAGGGCGAACAGAGCGGAAAAGGCAAAGGCTCCCTGATAGGCCAGGGCTTCGGAAACGCCCCAGACCTGGGCGGATCCCAGCACCAGGTAGATGATGGCCACCATGACCGCCGTACCCAGGGAAGCGCAGGCCTGCCTGACCAGCACAATAAAGGAGCTGCCGTCCATGGCAATGCCGTGCGGCAGCTCGGACAGGCCGTAGGACATGGTGGGCCCAATGAGAGCGCCCATGCCGATGCCGCGGATGCCCTGGAACAGCATGGCGTACCACAGCGGCGTGTTGGCGTCCATGAACACCATGGCCACGGCGCCTACCACCATGCTTATGCCGCCGAACAGGACCACCGGACGAACGCCTACCTTATCGGTCAGAATGCCGCAGATGGGATTCACGAACAGGGCCACCACGGTTGCGGGCACAAAGACCAGCCCGGCATCCACCGCGGTGCCGCCGCACAGCCCCTGCACGTACAGGGGGACCACCAGGGTCACGCCCATGTAGGACGTGGTCAGGGCGTTTTGGACAAAGAACGCGGAGCGGAAGCGCTTGGATTGGAAGATGTCCAGGTTGATCAGGGGGTTTTTGATCGCACGCTGACGACGCAGGAACAGCAGCACAAAGATCACGCCCACCAGGAAGGGCGCCAGCACAAAGGGGCTGGTCAGGCCCATGCCCGAGGCATTGGAGAACGCCAGGAGCACACCGCCGAAGCCCAGGGTGGAAAAGACGAAGGAAAGGGAGTCGAAGGCGGTCATTTCGCCACCCTTTTCCCGGGGAATCACCGCAAGGGTGGCCGCCACCAGGGCAACGCTCAGCACCAGCAGCAGCACGAAGAAGCTGCGCCAACCCCAGGCATCGGCCATGATACCGCCCAGCACGGGGCCTATGTTGGGGGCAAAGCCCAGGGCAATGCCTGCCACGCCCATTGCCGTGGCCTTCTGACCTGCGGGAAAGCGGACCGACGCAATAGCCTGGACCAGCGGCATGGTAATACCGGCGCTGATGGCCTGCAGCACGCGACCCACGAACATGACCGCGAAGTTGGGGGCCACCATGCCCGCCACCGAGCCGGCAAGGAACAGGCCCATGGCAATGAGCATGAGGTGACGCGTGCAGAAGCGGCGGGAAAGGAAGGTCACCGCCGGGACCGTGATGCCCAGCACCAGCATGTATATGGTGGTCAGCCATTGGCCCACGCCG
This sequence comes from Eggerthellales bacterium, assembly GCA_029006935.1. Classification (GTDB taxonomy): domain Bacteria; phylum Actinomycetota; class Coriobacteriia; order Coriobacteriales; family Eggerthellaceae; genus SUG1186. The sequence continues at coordinate 8,972 of JAQXGX010000148.1, forward strand.
GCGTCGATGCTGAAGTCGGCGTCCACCGCCGTCAGCATGGAGCTGACCGCCGTCTGGGAAAGGTTGCCCATGGCAGTGGCAAGCACTACTACGGCAAACATCAGGTACAGGGGAAGGCTGCTCTTCGGCGCGGTTTCCATAACAATCATCCTTAGCTTGGGGTATTGT
>JAQXGX010000149.1 GCA_029006935.1 Eggerthellales bacterium
CACCGGCGTGACCGGCAAGACCGGCATTGAGATGGAGGCCCTGACCGGCGTGTCCATCGCCCTGCTCACCGTGTACGACATGTGCAAGGCGGTTGATCGCGGCATGGAGATCTGCGACGTGCGCCTGCTTCGCAAGGAGGGCGGCAAGACCGGCCTGTGGCTGCGGGACGGCCAGCCCCAGTAGTCTCTTCCGCCCTTCTGCTTTCGTCCTGCTGCAAACCACGCTCCAGGCCTAGGAGGTCGCCATGGCTTCTCTTCACGTACCCTACGGCATTCGCCGGTTCGTCGATCGTGCGCGCAAGGAGGGCGTGGGGCCGGCTGCGGCCACCACGGCCCGTCGCTTCAGGGACCGGCCGCTGTACACCGTGCGAAATCGGCTGGACGAAGCCCGGGACAAGCGCCTGACCGGTGTTTCCTTGGAGCAGTGCGTAGCAGCGGTGAGCGAAGGCGCCATCGATACCATCAGCACGCCCTACGGCACCCTTGAGCAGGTCCTGGGGCGTGAGCGCTTTTCCGCATCCGATGTGCTGCTGGACGTGGGCTGCGGCGTGGGACGGCCCCTGGCCTACCTGGCGGGGAAGCGCTTTCCCGGGCGGCTGGTGGGCATTGAGCTGAATCCCCAGGTGGCCCAGGCTGCGCAGCAGTGGGCGGCGCGCTATGGCAACGTGAGTGTTGTGGCGGGGGATGCCTTCCAGCATGACCTGGCCCCCTACACCGCGTTCTTCATGTGGAAGGCCATGGTGCCGGACGTATTTCGCCGTTTCATCCTGAAGCTGGAGGCAGAGGTGCGGCACCCCGTGCGGGTGTTCTACGTGGGCGATCAGGACGACGGCGACTTCATGATCGGCCGTCCCGGCTGGGAGCTGCGCCGTCGGGACTGGGTGAGCCGGGTTCGGGGCCTGCCCATGCACGCGGTGCCCACCCGGTTCAGCTGCTGGGTGTTCGATCCCGCCCAGGCCCGGAAGTAGCTCCCGGGACCAGGCGGGACCAGAAGCTACTTCACCCGAACGGTAACCGTCTTCGACGCTCCGTAGTAGTCGCTGGTGGAGCGAGCGGTAACGGTGACCTTGTAGGTTCCCTTCTTGATACCCCGCTTCAGGTAGACCTTCCCGGTGCTGGTGACGGTGATCATCTTGGAGCTTGCGCGATAGCTCTTCTTCGTCTTGGAACTTGCTCCCAAGCTGAAGGAGGTTCCCTTCTTCTTAAGCTTGGACGCGTAGAAGGTCTTTGACGATGCCTTCACCGAAAGGGTCTGGCTTGCCTTGCCTATGGCGAATCTTCCCGTCTTGGTGCCGCAGTACTCTCCCTTTCCCGTTATGGTCAGGGTCGCGGTGCCCGCATGCACGTTGTTGGAGAAGGAAATGTCGAAGTCGACTCCGGGCTCCAAAACCAGGCGGTTGTGGATGACCAGGAAGTCGGGCTTCTGGGCACGGGCGGTGTATTTGAGCGGCGTCTTGTCTATCCACAGGGTGGCGTTGCTCAGGTCGATGGGCTCTGCAGGTGCTGGGCCCGCATGGACGCCGTCCTGGCTCATTTCCGAGCGCAGGGGGCTGTAAACCAGGGAGTCCCCGTAGTAGCGGTTGAAGTTATCGGCGTTCTTCAAGGTGATCATGGATCCCATGCCCAGGGAAACGAAGGCGCCGTCCGCCAAGGTGGAAAGCCTTCCCTCTACAGTCAGGCTCATCAGGCTCGTGCAACCCCGAAATGCATTGGCCCGCACATGGAGTACGCTGGCGGGAAGGGTCACGGACTTCAGCGCCGTGCAATTGATGAAGCTTGCCGCGCCAATGTCCACCAGACCTTCGTTAAAGTTCACGCTTTCCAGCTTGGTGCAGCCGGAAAAGGCGGAATCCACGATGGTGGTGACCTTTGTCGGCAGCGTCACGGAGGCAAGGCTGGCACAGTTGCAAAACGCCGCCTCTCCGATCTTGGTCAGGGTGCTGGGCAGGGTTACGGATTTGAGCCCCGTGCATCCGTAGAAGGTGTTGGAATTAACCGTGGTCACACCTTCGGGAAGCACGATCTGCCGAAGGGAGCGGCACTTCCTGAAGGCGGCGTTGCCGATGCTGGAAACGCTGCTGGGAAGGGAAACCGCCCGCAGGGACGAGCAGCCGTAGAAGGTGTTGCTGCGCACCGTCTTCACCCCAGCGGGAATGCCCACCCCGGGCAGCTCCGCGCAGTTGTAGAACGCTTCCACGCCGATTTCGGTCACAGTTGCGGGAATGGCAAATTCCAGCAGCGCCGCGCAGCCGCTGAAGGCGCTTTCGCCGATCTTCTTCACGCCGTCGGGAAGCCGGACCACGGAAACGTTCTTCGCGCCGTAGAAGGAACCTGCGCCCACTTCCGTCAGGCCCTCGGAGAAGGTGACTTTACGCAGCGCGGGGAAGCCAGCAAGGGTGCTGTCAGGGTTGCCGTCAAGCCAGCCCTGGGA
>JAQXGX010000150.1 GCA_029006935.1 Eggerthellales bacterium
GAGTTCATGGCCATTGCCGAAACCGGCGAGTGCGACCTGGTCTACTGCGACTGCGGCTACGCGGCGGACACCGAGATCGGCGAATGCCTGCCGGTGCCCACCCAGTACGCTGCCGACGCCATGGAAAAGATCAGCACCCCCGGCGTGCACACCATTGCCGAGCTGGCCGAGTTCCTGGGCTGCCCCGAGTCCTCCACCGCCAAGGCCTTCAGCGGCGTTGACGCGGAGGGCACCGTATGGGTGATGTTCGTACCCGGCGACTATGAGGTCAACGAGATCAAGGCCGGCCGCGTGGTCAAGGGCTTCCGTCCCCTTTCCGACGAGGAGATGGAGCAGGCCGGTCTGGTGAAGGGCTCCATGGGTCCGGTGGGCCTGCCGGAAGGCGTCAAGGTTGCCGCAGACCAGAGCCTGCAGGGCATTGAGCGCTGGGTGGTGGGCGCCAACCAGGACGGCTTCCACTACGTGGGCGCCAAGCTGGGCGAAGATTTCCAGGTGGACGCCTGGGGCGACCTGTGTGTGGTGAAGAAGGGCGATGCCTGCCCCGTGTGCGGCAAGCCCATGGACGGTGCCCGGGGCATTGAGGTGGGCCAGATCTTCAAGCTGGGCACCAAGTACTCCCAGGCTATGGGCGCCACCTTTATGGACGAGGACGGCAAGGAAAAGCCCTTCATCATGGGTTGCTACGGCGTGGGCGTTTCTCGCTCCCTGGCTGCTGCCGTCGAGCAGTGCCATGACGAAAACGGCATCGTGTGGCCTGTGGGCATTGCCCCGGCCCATGTGTGCGTGATTCCTCTGACGGTCAACGACGACCTGGTTCATCCTGCAGCGGAAAAGGTTGCCCAGCAGCTGGCCGACCTGGGTCTGGAAGTGGCCCTGGACGATCGCAAGGAGCGCGCAGGCGTGAAGTTTGCCGACGCCGACCTGGTGGGCTGGCCCTTCCAGATCGTGGTGGGCAAGCGCGGCCTGGAAAACGGCGAAGTGGAGCTGAAGAAGCGCGCCACGGGCCAGAAGCAGGTGGTGAAGCTGGATCAGATCCAGGACCTGTTCGGCTCTGCTTGCTGCCAGGCAGGCGTTGCCGTTGACGTGGAGAAGCTGGCTGCCTTGGCGGACTAGTCCAAGGCAGGACGCTGGGCGCAGGCCTTTCGGGGACTTCGCCCTGATCACAGGGATAACGAGTCGTGGGCTCCCGGTCAGGAGCCCACGTTGTTTTGAGGAAAGGGGCAGTATGCCGCGGTTCAAGGGAGTGCTGTTCGATCTTGACGGTACGCTGGTGGACACCTACGAGCTGATCTACGCCTCCATGCGGCAGACCATGGATCGGTTCCTGGACTGGACGCCCACCGCGGAGCAGCTCATGGCGGGGGTGGGAACGCCCCTGGAGGCTCAGATGCTTCACTTTGCCAACGGGGACCAGCTCAAGGCCGAGCAGATGACCGCGTTCTATAGGGAGCACAACCACTCCGTGCACGACCAGCTCATCCGGGACTTCCCCGGGGTCATGGACATGCTGCAGGCCTTTGCGGACGCGGGGATTCCCCTTGCCGTGGTCACCTCCAAGCGTCACGCCCTGGCCATGCGGGGCTGTGCGTGCTTTGGCATTCAGCGCTACCTGGAGTTTTTGATCGGCCCCGATGACTGCCCGCTGCACAAGCCCGACCCCGCCCCGGTGAAGCTGGCGTGCGATCGGCTGGGCCTGGACCCGGCGGACTGCCTGTACGTGGGGGACAGCCCCTTCGACATCATGGCGGGTAACGCCGCCGGCTGCGCCACTTACGCTGCTCTTTGGGGCATGTTCTCCCGGGAAGAGCTGGCGGCCTGCAACCCCACCTTCGAAGGCGCCTGCGCTGCGGACCTGCAGCGGCTGGTGCTGCAGGGGGAGTAGCCCGTGCGGAAGGCGGCGAAGCTCATAGGCAAGCTTGTGGCGTGGGTGCTGCTGCTGTGCATCCTGGTGGCGGCGGGGTCAAACGCCCTGGTGCTGATCTCCACGTCCGACGGCATCACGACCGCGGAGTCCGCCCGCAATCGCGGGGCGGATGCCATCGTGGTGCTGGGCGCTTCGGTGAACCCGGACGGCACGCCCTCGGACATTCTGAAGTCACGGCTTGACGATGCGGTGGAGCTGTACCAGGAGGGTGCGGCCAGGAAGATCATCGCCAGCGGGGACAACGGTGATCTGCACTACAACGAGTCGTCGGCCATGAAGGCGTATCTGGTTTCCCAGGGGGTGCCCAGCCAGGACGTGTTCTGCGACTACGCCGGCTTTTCCACGTACGAAAGCATGTACCGGGCCTGCAAGGTGTTCGGGGCCAAGAGCATTGTGGTGGCCACCCAGGAGTACCACCTTCCTCGGGCACTGTTCGCCGCCAAGGCCCTGGGCATGGATGCCCTGGGCGTGTACCCGGAAGGGGAGGGTTCCTACCAGGACCAGCTCATGTACAACATCAGGGAAATTCCCGCGCGGGTGAAGGATGTGCTCCAGGCTTTGACCAGCACCCCGTCGACCTTTGTGGGGGAGCCCATTGACCTTGGAGGCTCCGGGGACCTGCAGTAGGCTGCAGCGGTCGCGGGGCGCTGCAGCCCCTTTGTCTTCCGAAGTGGATGGATGCTCCTTTCGCCCTGAATCGGAGGCGCGGGCTGGCGCTTCTTCTGAGCTAGGCAGGGGTTCCTTTTACCCTGGGCGTAATTCAGATGCAATGTGGCAGTGCTATGCTGTTTTTCATTCACGAAAGTATTTGTGCGGCCCCGCCGCGGTGGAAGAAGGTGGCGTTCATGTCCTTGAACCAGAAATACATAGGCCTGGGCAACCAGCCTAATGCCATCCGTGAGCTGTTCGCATACGGGCAGGCTCGCAAGGCTCAGATCGGCGAAGACAAGGTGTTCGACTTCAGCATCGGCAACCCCAGCGTTCCCGCTCCCCAGAAGGTGGCGGACACCATTTTGGAGCTGCTGAAGGAGCCGGCGGATGAGCTTCACGGCTATTCCCAGTCTCCGGGCCAGATGGGCGTGCGTCAGGCGGTTGCGGGCAACATCAAG
>JAQXGX010000151.1 GCA_029006935.1 Eggerthellales bacterium
ATCTTTGCCGCCAACCCCGACTACTACGGTCCGGCACCCCTGATGGAGCGCGTGATCGTGGTGTTCATGGAGGAGGACGCGGCCCTGGCTGCGGCAAAGGCCGGGGAGGTGGACATTGCCTACACGTCGGCCCTGCTCAGCAGCAGCGTGCCGGAGGGGTACGAGCTGTTCGAGTGCGCATCCGTGGACTCCCGCGGCATCAGCCTGCCGGTGCTTCCCTCCGGTAGCCCCGAGCGGGTGGGCATGGATGGCGCCGAGCACCCGGTGGGCAACGACGTGACCTGCGACCTGGCGATTCGACGGGCCCTGAACTACGGCGTTGACCGCGATGCCATGATCAAGAACGTGCTGGGCGGTTACGGCACCCCCGCCTTCAGCGTGGGCGACGGTATGCCCTGGGCTTCGGAGGACATGGAGGCGAAGACCGATCGGGACTACGCCTGCAAGATTCTGGAGGAGGGCGGCTGGAAGGTCGGCTCCGACGGCGTGCGGGAAAAGGGCGGCCTGCGGGCGGCCTTTGACCTGCTGTATGCCAGCGGCGACTCCGTGCGGCAGGCGCTGGCCTACGAGTTTGCCAACCAGATGCAGGAGCTGGGCATTCAAGTGACCGTGAAGGGCGGGGACTGGGACACCGACCTGTATCCTGCCCAGTTCACCACGCCCATTCTGTGGGGCTGGGGGTCCAATGCGCCCGTGGAGCTGTACGAGCTCACCTACTCGAAGGGCTGGGGCAACGTTTCGTCCTACTTCAACGACCAGGTGGACCAGGCCTTGGACGCGGCCCTTGCCTCTCCTTCGGTGGAAGAGTCCTACCAATACTACAAGCGGGCCCAGTGGGACCCCGAAACCAAGACGGGCGTGGCACCTCAGGGAGCAGCCTCCTGGGTATGGCTGGCGAACGTGGACCATCTGTACTTCAAGCGGGCCCAGCTGGAGGTGGCCGAGCAGAAGCCCCATCCTCACGGGCACGGCTGGTCCCTTGCCAACAACGTTGACCAGTGGACCTGGGCGAAATAGCCGGAGGCGTTCGTGGCAAGAAACGTTCTGGCGCACGTGATTCGGCTGGTCACGCTGCTGTTTGCGGTCAGCGTGGTCGCCTTCGTCCTGGTGGGGCTTTCCCCCGTGGATCCGGTCCAGGCCAACGTGGGGCAAAACGCCCTGCTGGGCATGGGCGAGGCGAAGCGCGCCCAGCTGGCCAGCCACTGGGGCGTGGACGTGCCCATCTGGGAGCGCTACCTCAGCTGGCTGGGGGACGTGCTTGCCGGGGACTGGGGAACGTCGCTGCGCTACAACGCGCCGGTGGTGCAGGTGGTTGCCACCCGGGCCGCCAACTCGCTGCTGCTGCTGGCCACGGCTTGGCTGCTCAGCGGCGTGCTGGGGCTTGTTCTGGGCGTTGCCGCGGGAATGCTTCGGGGCAGGCTGCTTGACCGGGCGGTGCGGGGGCTGTGCTACGTGCTTGCCTCCACCCCCGCCTTCTGGGTGGGGCTTTTGGCCCTTATGGTGTTTTCCGTGGGGCTGGGATGGTTCCCCCTGGGCTTTTCGGCGCCCATCGGCGTGCCTGCCGCAGAGGTGACGGTGTTCCAGTCCCTGCACTGCATGGTGCTGCCGGCTCTGACCCTTTCCCTGGTGAGCGTGCCCAACATTGCCCTGCACACCCGGGAAAAGACCGTGGACGTGCTGGAGTCCCGCTACGTGCGCTTTGCCCGGGCGCGGGGCTGCTCCACCGGGCAGCTTCTGCGCTCCCACGTGCTGCGCAACGTGCTGCTGCCGGCGCTGACGTTGCAGTTCGCCTCCATTTCTGAAATCTTCGGCGGCTCGGTGCTGGTTGAGCAGGTGTTTTCCTATCCTGGCCTGGGTCAGGCGGCGGTCGTGGCCGGCCTGGGGGGAGACGCGCCCCTGCTGGTGGCCATAGCCCTGGTCAGCGCGGCGCTGGTTTTCTGCGGCAACCTTGCCGCCAACGTGCTGTACGGCGTGGTGGATCCGCGCATGAGGGAAGGCGGCAGCCGTGGGTAGCGTAAGCGGAAGGATGCGCGCCCTGATCGTTTTCGCGATGGCCGCGGCGATGCTGGTGCTGGTGGTGGTCGCCGGGGCGTCCGTGCAGCAGCAGGCTCAGGTCAGCGACTTCACGGCAAAGGGGCTGGCGCCCTGCGCTGCCCACTGGTTCGGCGCCGACATGATGGGGCGCGACATGTTCCTGCGCACCGTGGCCGGCCTGTCCACCAGCGTGCTGGTGGGGTTGGCGGCGGCGGGGGCTTCGTCCTTGATCGCTTTGGTGCTGGGAACGGCGGCGGCTTTGGGCGGACCGAAGGTCGACGCGGTGGTGAGCTGGCTCATAGACCTGTGCATGGGCGTGCCGCACATTGTGCTGGTGCTGCTGATCAGCTACGCCTGCGGCAAGGGATTCTGGGGCGTGGCCGTGGGCGTTGCGCTGACGCACTGGCCGAGTCTGACCAGGGTAGTGCGCGCCGAGGTCCTTCAGTGCAAGCAGGCTCCCTTCGTGGCGGTGGCGCAGCGGCTGGGGGTGGGGCGCCTTGCCATTGCCCTGCAGCACATGGTGCCCTACGTGCTGCCCCAGTACCTGGTGGGGCTGATCCTGCTGTTCCCCCACGCCATCCTCCACGAGGCGTCGGTGACGTTTTTGGGCTTCGGCCTTTCCCCGGAGCAGCCGGCCATAGGCATCATATTGAGCGAGTCCATGGCCTGCCTTTCCGCGGGAATGTGGTGGCTGGCGGTGCTGCCCGGATGCGCCCTGGTGGCCACGGTGCTGCTGTTCGATGCGGCGGGGTCGAGCCTGCGCAGGCTGGTCGATCCCCAGAGCGCCCAGGAGTAGGAGCGGGTATGGAAGACTTGTTGCAGGGCGAAAATGCCGCGACCGCGGCGACCGCGGCGGCCGCGCTGGCTGCGCCGGCGGTTGCGCCGGCAGAGGCGGGCGTGCCGACGGAGCAGGGGATGGGAGCCTTCGCCCACGGGCCCCACCATTGCGCCCAGGAGCACCACCATCACACCCATGCGGCCCACTCCGCCCATCCGGGGCATCACCACCTGCTCACCTGCGAGGGGCTGGGGGTGAGCTTTCGCCGGTATGACCAGGAAGCCCCCTTCTTCAGGGCTCGGAAGAAGGACGTGCAGGTCCTTCATGACCTGAGCATTTCGGTGCATCAGGGCGAAATCGTGGCCGTGGTGGGGGCGTCGGGTTCCGGCAAGACGCTGCTGGCCGATGCCGTCATGGGCCTGAGCAGCCCCAACGCCACAGTGACCGGCACCATCTGGTTCGACGGCCAGCTCCAGGATGCCGCCGGGCTGGCGGCTTTGCGGGGTCGCGGCATTTCGCTGGTGCCCCAGAGCGTGGATCACCTGGATCCCCTGATGCGGGTGGGCCTGCAGGTGGAGGGACCGGCTCGGAGCAAGGAGGACGCGGCCCGTCGGCGGGAGCGTCGCAGGGAACTTTTCGCCCGCTACGGGCTGGGGGAGGACGTGGCGCGCAGGTATCCGCACCAGCTTTCCGGCGGAATGGCCCGTCGGGTGCTGCTGTGCTGCGCGCTCATGGACCAGCCCAAGCTCATCGTGGCCGATGAGCCCACCCCGGGCCTGGATTTGGACCTGGCGGTGGCGGCTATGGAGGACCTGCGGCAGTTTGCGGACGAAGGCGGCGGGGTCATGCTGATCACCCATGATATTGAGCTGGCCCTGCGGGTTGCCGACAGGGTGGCGGTGTTCAAGGATGGGACCGTGGTGGAGGAAACGGCGGTGGCTTCGTTTGCCGATCCGGCGCTGCTGCGGCACCCCTTCTCCCGCGCTCTGTGGCATGCGCTGCCGGAGCACGGGATGCGCCTTGAGGTGGATCGGGGCCTGGCGCAAGAGGCAAGGCCCCAGGTAGGGAAGGAGGAGCCGTGCTGATCGTCCAAGACGTGAGCTTTTCCTACCCGGCAGGGCCGAAGGTGCTGCACCAGGTGAGCCTGGAGGTGGCGCCGGGGAAGCGCGTGGCGCTGCGGGCTCCTTCCGGCTTTGGCAAGACCACCCTGTGCCAGATCATGGCGGGGTATGTGAAGCCGAGCCAGGGACAGGTGCTGGTTGACGGGGAGCGGCTTCCCCGGCGCGGGGTATGCCCGGTACAGATGATCTGGCAGCATCCGGAGCGGGTGCTGGACCCCCGCATGCGCATGGGAAGGGCGCTGGCCCAGGCGGGCGCCGTTGACGAGCGGGTTATGGATGAGCTGGGCATTCGCCGTGAGTGGATGGATCGGTTCCCCCATGAGCTTTCCGGTGGCGAGCTGCAGCGGTTCTGCATTGCCCGGGCCTTGGGGGCGAATCCCCGCTATCTGATCGCGGATGAGATCTCCACCATGCTGGATGCCCTGACCCAGGCCCAGCTCTGGCGCTTCCTCAGGGACGAGGCGGAGCGTCGGGGACTTGGCATGGTGGTGGTGTCCCATTCTCCGGCGCTGCTCGAGCAGGTAGCCACCAGGGTAGTGGACCTGGTCTAGCCGCAGCTTAGGGGCAATCGGGGCAAAGGGCGTTGCCTGCTGCTGCCGGCCGTTTGTTTCGTCCGCCTTGTTCCGTTCTTGCGCTACAGCTGCCCGCAGGCTTCCAAGGCCAGTCGGATTCGGTCGTAGTGGAGGAAGATTCCCTGCTCCTTCAGGGCGGTGATCTGATCCCAGGTTGCCATCTGGGCGTCCACGGCCTCCTCTTCCTGCAGCGTCACGTCCTGGGCGGTCACGTCAAGCTGGAAGCGGTAGATGTCCACCAGGTAGTTGTCGCCCCGGTCAAGGTCCACGTTTTCGTAGGAGTAGACCAGCTCGGGCTCGCGGCCGGACACGTCCAGCCCCACCTCTTCCCCGACTTCGCGGATGACGGCCTGGCGGGAGGTTTCGCCCGAAAGGACGCCACCGCCGCTGACTTCCCACCAGCCGGCGCCCCAGTGCTTGGCGTGGGAGCGCTGGGTGATCAGGATGCGGCCCTGGGGGTCCTGGATGATGGCCAGCACGTACAGCATGTACTGGCCTTCCTTCAGAAACAGGCCCCTGCGGGGGGCAGTCAGCCCGGTGAGCTGGTGGTTTGCGTCGTAGATGTCGATGAGTTCTTCCATGGTGGTCCTTCGCGCGGCGGCGGGTACGGCATGCATCCGCCCATTGTAGCACCCACGGGAACGGGGAGCCTGCTGCGGGGCGGAGCGCTTCGGCGCGCCTGGCTTCCGAAGTTACGGCGCGACCCCGATTGCTCCGCTCGGGTACCGCTTGGCTTCGTCGGCGCGCCTTGGTCAAGATTCCATGCTGGCAAAACGTTAGCGAAACGCACCATCCTCATCGTGCGGACGATTCGACAGAGACTATGTGTGCAGAAGCGCTGACCGAGCACCTGGGGAAAAATCGGATTCCTTGCCGCAATGCCCCTGCGGAACCGTTAAATTGATAATCGGCAAAAACTGGGCATTTCTCATGTTCAAGTTCCAAGGAGATAACTGGGAGGAAAGGTTCTTCATATGAGCAAGCGCGAAGACATCCATAAAGTCCTCATCATCGGTTCCGGTCCGATCATCATCGGCCAGGCCTGCGAATTCGACTACTCCGGCACCCAGGCCTGCAAGGCCCTGCGCAGCCTGGGGTACGAGATCGTGCTGGTGAACAGCAACCCCGCTACTATCATGACCGATCCGGGCACGGCGGATGCCACCTACATCGAGCCGCTGAACGCCGCGCGCTTGGAGCAGATCATCGAAAAGGAGCGCCCCGACGCCATCCTTCCCAACCTGGGCGGCCAGTCCGGCCTGAACCTGAGCGCCGAGCTTGCCAAGAACGGCGTGCTGGACAAGTACGGCGTCAAGGTCATCGGCGTGCAGGTGGATGCTATCGAGCGTGGCGAAGACCGCCAGGCCTTCAAGGACACCATGGAGTCCCTGGGCATTGAGATGGCCCGTTCCGAGGTGTCCCACACGGTGGAGGAAGCGGTGGAGATCGCTTCCCGCCTGGGCTACCCCTGCGTGCTGCGTCCCGCCTACACCATGGGCGGCACCGGCGGCGGCCTGGTCTACAACGTGGAGGAGCTGCGCACCGTGGTTGCTCGCGGCCTGGCTGCGTCTCCGGTCACCGAGGTGCTGGTGGAAGAGTCCATCCTGGGCTGGGAAGAGCTTGAGTTCGAGGTGGTCCGCGACGCCAAGGGCCAGATGATCACCGTGTGCACCATCGAAAACATCGACCCCATGGGTGTGCACACCGGCGACTCCTTCTGCGCCGCTCCCATGCAGACCATCGCCCAGGAAACCATCGATCGCCTGCAGGAAAAGTCCTACCGAATCGTGAACTCGGTGGAGGTCATCGGCGGCTGCAACGTACAGTGGGCCCATGACCCGGTCACCGACCGCGACGTCATCATCGAGATCAACCCCCGTACCAGTCGCTCCTCGGCCCTGGCCTCCAAGGCAACGGGCTTTCCCATTGCCCTGGTCTCTGCCATGCTTGCGGCGGGCCTGACCCTGGACGAAATCCCCGACGGCAAGTTCGGTACCCTGGACAAGTACGTCCCCAACGGCGAGTACGTGGTGCTGAAGTTCGCCCGCTGGGCCTTTGAGAAGTTCAAGGGCGTGGAGGACAAGCTGGGCACCCAGATGCGCGCCGTGGGTGAGGTCATGTCCATTGGCAAGACCTACAAGGAAGCCTTCCAGAAGGCCATCCGCTCCCTGGAGACCGGCCGCTTTGGCCTGGGCTTTGCCAAGGACTTCAACGAAAAGACCAAGGAGGAGCTGCTGGCCCTGCTTGCCTTCCCCACCTCCGAGCGCCAGTTCGTCATGTACGAGGCTCTGCGCAAGGGCGCCACGGTGGAGGAGCTCCACGAGCTGACTAGCATCAAGACCTACTTCATTGAGCAGATGAAGGAGCTGGTGGAAGAAGAGGAGCAGATCCTTTCCTTTGCCAAGACGCATCCCTGCCAGCAGCTGCCCGAGGAGCAGTTCCTGTCCGCCAAGCAGCACGGCTTTGCCGACAAGTACCTGGCCAAGCTCATGAAGCTGGATGAGGACGACGTGCGCAACTACCGCCTGGGCCTGGGCATTCGCCAGGCATGGGAGGGCGTGCACGTATACGGCACTCCCGACCGCGCCTACTACTTCAGCACCTACAACGCGCCGGACAAGACCACCGCATCCGATCGCAAGAAGATTCTGATCCTGGGCGGCGGCCCCAACCGTATCGGCCAGGGCATCGAGTTCGACTACTGTTCCGTTCACGCGGCGCTGACCTGCAAGAAGCTGGGCTTCGAGACCATCATCGTGAACTGCAACCCGGAAACCGTGTCCACCGACTACGACACCTCCGACAAGCTGTACTTCGAGCCTCTGACCGCCGAGGACGTGCTGTCCATCTACGAAAAGGAAAAGCCCCTGGGCGTGATCGCCCAGTTCGGCGGCCAGACCCCGCTGAACCTGGCAAGCCAGCTGGAAAAGGCCGGCGTGAACATTCTGGGCACCTCCCCGGAGATCATCGACCTGGCAGAGGACCGCGATCGCTTCCGCGCCATCATGGACGAGCTGGGCATTCCCATGCCGGAGGCGGGCATGGCCGTGACCACCGACGAGGCGCTGGACATAGCCCGCAAGATCGGGTATCCCGTCATGGTGCGTCCCAGCTACGTGCTGGGCGGCCGCGGCATGGAAGTGGTGTACGACGACGACAGCCTGCGCTCCTACATGGCCGCTGCCATCGGCGTGACCCCCGACCGGCCCATCCTGATCGACCGCTTCCTGAACAACGCCCTTGAGTGCGAAGCCGACGCCATCTGCGACGGCGTGCATGCCTTCGTTCCGGCGGTCATGGAGCACATCGAGCTGGCGGGCATCCATTCCGGCGACTCCGCCTGCATCCTGCCTTCCGTGAACATTTCCGACGAGCAGCTGGCGACCATCCAGGAATACACCCGCAAGATCGCCGAGAGCCTGCACGTCCGCGGCCTCATGAACATCCAGTACGCCATTGAAGGCGGCAAGATCTTCGTCCTGGAGGCCAACCCCCGCGCCAGCCGCACCGTGCCCCTGGTCTCCAAGGTCTGCGGCACGCAGATGGTGCCCATTGCCACCGAGGTCATTACCATGCCCCTGACCGGCAAGCCTTCCCCCGTGGCGGATCTGAAGCCGGCTACCTACAAGCACTACGGCGTGAAGGAGGCCGTGTTCCCCTTCAACATGTTCCCCGAGGTCGACCCGGTGCTGGGTCCCGAGATGCGCTCCACCGGCGAGGTCCTGGGCCTGGCAAGCTCCTTCGGCGAAGCCTTCTTCAAGTCCCAGGAAGCCACCCAGACCGTGCTGCCCACGTCCGGCACCGTGCTCATGAGCGTGTGCGACCGGGACAAGGACAAGCTGGTGGAGGTTGCCCGGGAATTCCAGAAGGCAGGCATGGGCCTGATCGCCACCGCCGGAACCCGCCAGGTCCTGCTGGACGCCGGTATCCCCTGCGAGCGCACCTTCAAGAAATCCGAAGGTCGCCCGAACCTGATCGACCTGATCCTGAACCAGCAGGTTGACCTGGTGGTGAACACTCCCAGCGGTACCGCCGGCAGCTCCGAGGACGGATCGGCTATCCGCAAGGCCGCCATCAAGGCCCACATCCCCTACATGACCACCATGGCCGCCGCCAAGGCAACGGCTCTGGGCATTCAGGTGGCTCAGGGAATCAAAACCCCGGTGGTGAAGAGCCTGCAGGAAGTGCACGCCAACATCCGCTAGGACTGTTTGAGCTGCGAGCATAGGGCGCTGGCCTTCGGGTCAGCGCCCTTTTTGCGTGGGGTCGAGGGCGCTGCCCTCGGTTGTTTTCGATTGTGCGGCTGGATTTCGCCCGAATCGGGACAGTGTTTTCGATTGTGAGGTTGAGGCGGCTGCTTCCTTTCATCCTTTTCAAAGGTGCGACTTGCTGAACTGGGCAAACGCGAGCGGGCGAAATCGATGGCGGGCCGAAACGGGCCACACCAACCGCACAATCGCAATCGCGATCCGCCGCACGGGGCCGGGCTGTCAATTTGACCGTCGAAAGCATGACCCTGACCCGCCGTGGGGCGCGCTCGTGTCAATTTGGGTGCCGAGAGCGTGACCTTGACCCTCCGTATGGCCCGTCCCTGTCAATTTGATAGCCGAAAGCATAATCTCGGCACCCAAATTGACATCACCCCATGCTTTCGACGATTGAATTGACAGAGACCCCCTGATTTCCGGGGCACGAGCCCGCTTTCGGCGCCCAAATTGACACGGGGCGGGAGAGCCCGGGCCGTGCGGGCGGTCTACGCTGGGCAAAGTCGTTCGCGTATCGAGGGAATGACATTACGCGAACGGTTTTCGTTCAAATATTCGTTCGTGTATCGAGCGTGGGGCAATACGCGAACGACTCCGGTCGGTCAAGCCGTTCGCTTGGCAGGGGTTTTCGGGGGAAACGGCCCCGGATGGGGGTTGCGCGAGCGTTTTTCGCCCCTCGAATCGTTCGCGTATCAAGAGCAGGGCAATACGCGAACGACTTTCGTCCAATTATTCGTTCGTGTATCAAGTGCGATGCGGTACGCGAACGGATTCTCGACCTGGAGTCTTGGCCAGGCGGGAAGCGTGGCCCATGCTGGCGGCTCTCATCGGTTGAGCTGCGGGGTCTTTTCGCCCAAGAACTCGGGGAAATGTACGATTCCGGATCCCAGGGCCAAAAACGCGGCCTTTCCGGGCATGAAACGGGGGTTCTGTACGATTCCGCGGGTCCTCGCGGCTCCGTTTTCCGGGGTCGACGCGCCCTTCGCCCATTCCACGCATCAGCACGCCGAAGAAACCCCAGGTCAGGGACTTGCTGGCACTTCGGAGTAAAAACGAAGGAGCAGGAAATTATCCTGCCCTGAAGAGCATCATCGTGCAGAACCCCCGTTTGGCCCCTCAAATAGGCGAAAAATCTGTCCTGAGCGAACTGAGGGTCCGCAGCGTGGCGGTTCTGCAGGCAAGAGCAATACTGAGGGCCCGCAGTCCGGCCCTGGTTTTCGCCCGGATCCGAAATCGCGAACCACGGGCCCGTGGAGTGGGCAAAATCGACGAAATCGGGAGAATCGGGCGAACCACGGGCCCGCAGTGGGGGCGAAGCAGGCGGAGCGGGCGGAGTCGGGCGAACCACGGGCCCGCAGTTTGATGCGGGCTAAGCCGCGGGAAGGGCGGAAAGGAACAAGGACAAGGGGCTAAAGGAGCGCACGTCGACTGTCGGGTGGGCGAAAGGAGCGGACGCCGGCGGTCAGGGCGAGGCACGGTCCGCCGAGGGCAGGACCAGGGCGAAGGCACGACCCGCCGAAGGTCACTCTCGCTCTGGACGGGGCAGGTTCAGCACCACCACCGCGGCCAGGATCAGCGCCATGCCGCAAAGCTTGGCAACGCCAGCGGACTCTCCGAACACGCAAATGCCCAGCACCGCTCCTACCAGGGGTTCCGCCGTGGCAAGAATGGCCGCGCGACCGGTCTCCATGTGCTCCAGCCCCTTGGTGTACAGCAGATAGGGGCCAATAGTGCACACCAGGCCGATCCCCGCGCACCACAGGCCCGCGCTGGGATCCGCCGCGATCACGGAGCAGATGTGGGCCGGATTGCCCAGGAACGCCAGGCACGCAGCACCCATGAAGAAGGTGTAGAAGGTCACGGTCTCCGAAGAGTAGTGCTCAAGGGCCACCCGCCCGAAGATGGAGTACAGGGCGTAGAAGAACCCCGATGCCACCCCCAGCCCCAGGGAAAGGGGCGAAAGCACCACCGCGCCGCCGGCAAGCCCCGCCACCAGGGCGCATCCCACCAGGGTCATGGCAAGGGCCCCGATCTTCAGGGGAGTCAGGGACTCGCGGAACAGAACGGCGCCCATGAGGGTGACCCACAGGGGGCTGGTGTAGAGCAGCACCACGGCAATGGACACCTCGGAAAGCTGGATGCAGGTGAAGTAGCACACATTGAACAGCACCACGCTCACAATGCCCGTGCCCACGAACATCCACAGGTGGCGCGGGCGTATGCACAGCTTGGAGCGGTCGGTCAGAAGAAGCACCAGCAGCATGCCGGCTGCTCCCACGAACATGCGCACGGTGGTGATCTCCACGGAGCTCAGGCCCGCCGCCGTAAGGGCCTTGGTGAACACGCCGATGACGCCCCAGAGCACCCCCGCAGCCAAGACCAGCGCCGAAGCCCTGCCCGTTCCCACCTTTGCCCCTCCTTGCATGGTCTGGCGCCGAACCTGACGCCCGCTCCTCTTGAATC
>JAQXGX010000152.1 GCA_029006935.1 Eggerthellales bacterium
TATCTGAAGTACACAAAACAGGTGTAGGCCCGCCCGCCTCTGCCCCTAGTACACGTCGAACATGCGGGCGATCAGCGCTGGATTCTGGGTGACCGTAAGCGCCAGGCGCAACAGCACCGCCGCCTTCATGGGAGGCAGGTCGTTAC
Source organism: Eggerthellales bacterium (assembly GCA_029006935.1). Classification (GTDB taxonomy): domain Bacteria; phylum Actinomycetota; class Coriobacteriia; order Coriobacteriales; family Eggerthellaceae; genus SUG1186. Next base: position 147 of record JAQXGX010000152.1, read on the forward strand.
CGGGGATGGCGTTCTTGCACACCATGGTGCTGCTCATGATCACGCCCGAGCCCACGCGGGAGCTCACCACCACGGGTATGTCCAGCGCGGCGATGGCCCGGGCAAAGCGCTGGCTGAACTCTCCGCCGCCGGCACCGGCAATGACCAGTCCCTGGGAACGCTGGGCCGCGAAGGCAATCAGGTCCGGATCCGCGTCCACGTTGAAGTACAGCACCGAAACCTTGGGGAGGTCAACAAGCTCGGACACGTCGAACTCGGTATGGCCGGTGTGGAGCTTGGTGGTCTGGGAGGTGTAGAAGATCTTGTCGTCCCGAATGGTACCGCAGGAGCCGTTTTCCCCGCCCGACATGGTGGTCATGGAGTGGGTGCTGGTCTTTTGCACGTCCCGGGCGTTGTACAGGCGGCCGCTGAAGGCCACCAGAACTCCCTTCGCGCGACTTTCCGCAGCGGCGGCGGTCACCACGGCCTGGTACAGGTTCATGGGGCCGTCGGCAGACGTTGCCGTGGAGGGACGCATGGAGCCGGTCACCACCACGGGCTTTCCCGTCTTCAGGGCAAGGTTCAGGAAGTAGGCGGTTTCGTCCATGGTGTCGGTGCCGTGGGTGACCACGAAACCGGTCACATCGGAGCGCAGGGACATGTCGTCGATGGTGCGGGCAAGGTCAAGCCAGATCGGGGCGGTGATGTCGTCGGAGTTGACGTTGCAGACCTGGTAGGCCTCCACATCCGCCACCTGGGAAAGCTGGGGCACGTCTTTCAGCAGGTCGTCAACGCTCAGTTGGCCCGATGCATAGCCGGTGCTCTTGCCTTCCTCCCCGACTCCGGCAATGGTGCCACCAGTGGCCAGGATCACCACCTTCTTGCGGCGTGCACCCTGGCTGACCGCTCCCGATGCAACGGAAGATCGGGCAGCGCCCTGCGCGTTGTCCTGAGCATAGAGCAAAGAGGTGGGTGCCATGAATCATTACCTTCCTGACGTGGTCTGCCGGTCTGGGAATGCCTTCGATTATAGGGCCGAAACCTCTGGCAACAACCGTTGTTGATGTCCGAAGTCGGCAATCTGCCCTGTTAGCGCCTACAGGCAAAACGCCAGCAGGCACGGCGATCAAAGGGCTGCCCCCTGAATCCCTTTCTGGTCAGGTGGGGGTTTAGGGGTTACTATTAGCTGGCCAGGCACAGGGGTCCCTTTTGCCCCTGACGCGGCTCAACGCACATCCCGATCCAAGGAGACTCCATGGAACGCACGCGCATTGCAACGCTCTTCGCCGACGCCGACCAGCTTGACGGCGCCACCGTCACGGTTGCGGGCTGGGTTCGCTCGATCCGAGACATGAAGAACTTCGGCTTTGCCACCCTGAACGACGGCAGCTGCTTCAAGGACCTGCAGGTGGTCATGAGCCGCGAAACCCTGGAAAACTATGATGAGATCGCCCGTCAGAACGTAGGCGCCGCGCTGGTGGCCACCGGCACGCTGAAGCTGACCCCCCAAGCCCAGCAGCCCTTCGAGCTCACCGCCGCCTGCATGCAGGTGGAAGGCACCTCCGCCCCGGACTACCCGCTGCAGAAGAAGCGCGCCACCGTGGAGTTCCTGCGCACCCAGCAGCACCTGCGCCCCCGCACCAACCTGTTCCGCGCCGTGTTCCGGGTCCGCTCCGTGACCGCCTTTGCCATTCACTCCTTCTTCCAGGAGCGGGGCTTTGCCTACGTGAACACCCCCATCATCACCGCCTCCGATGCCGAAGGTGCGGGCGAAATGTTCCGGGTCACCACCATCGATCCGGCCAACCCACCGCTCGATGACCACGGCAACGTGGACTACAGCCAGGACTTCTTCGGCACCACGGCAAGCCTGACCGTTTCCGGCCAGCTCAACGCCGAAAACTTTGCCCTCTCCATGGGCGATGTGTACACCTTTGGACCCACCTTCCGCGCGGAAAACTCCAACACCGCCCGCCATGCCGCGGAGTTTTGGATGGTGGAGCCGGAAATGGCCTTCGCCGACCTGGAAGACGACATGAACGTGGCCGAGGAGATGCTGAAGTACGTGATCTGCTACGTCATGGAGCGCTGCCCCGACGAGCTGAACATGTTCAACAAGTTCGTGGACAAGGGGCTGAAAGAACGCCTGGAGCACGTGGCCAGCAGCAGCTTTGCCCGCGTGAGCTACACCGAGGCCATTCAGATCCTGCAGGATGCCGTGGCCGGCGGGCACACCTTCGAGTACCCGGTGGAATGGGGCATTGACCTGCAGACCGAGCACGAGCGCTTCCTGACCGAATCCCACTTCAAGAAGCCCACCTTCGTGTACGACTACCCCGCCGCCCTCAAGGCCTTCTACATGCGCCTGAACGACGACGGCAAGACCGTGGCCGCAGCCGACTGCCTGGTTCCGGGCATTGGCGAAATCATCGGCGGTTCCCAGCGCGAAGAGCGCCTGGATGTTCTGGAGCGCCGCATCGCCGAGCTGGGCATGGACGCGGACCAGTACACCTACTACTGCGACCTGCGCCGCTACGGCTCCTGCAAGCACGCCGGCTTCGGCCTGGGCTTTGAGCGCCTGGTCATGTACCTGACCGGCGTGAGCAACATCCGCGACGTGATCCCCCATCCCCGCACCGTGGGCAACGCCGAATTCTAGGCGCGGCACTAAGGGCCCGCGAGACTCGAACGGGCAGGCGCTTGCTGCCGCGCACAGGCGGGCACTCGCTGCCGCGCGTCCGCGCGCACCGCTCAGCCGGCCCGCAGTTTCGCCCTGCTGCGGCAAACCCTGGTCCCAACAGCAAAAGACCCCTGGCGCCTCGGCTTCCACCGGGCACCAGGGGTCTTCTTAGGCTTTGGACCGCTACGCTACTGGGGGTCCTTCGGCGTGGTCAGCGCGTCGAAGACTTCGCCCGTGAACTCACGCACCGGGTTGGCATCGCTTGCCTGAGCATGGTCTTCGGCATGCCAGCATTCCGTGGGAGGCAGGCCGGGAATGTTTTCGGCAATGAACACCGGATCCTTGCCGGCATTACGCTGAGCGGTGTAGTCGTCCAGCAGCTTGAACGCCCACTTTCCCAGCATGAAGATAACCACCAGGTTGATGATGGCCATGAAGCCCATGAAGATATCGGCCAGGTTCCAGGCAAGGTCGAAGCTGTTGCAGGCGCCAGCGAACACGATGAGCAGGCAGCACACGCGGAAGATCAGCAGGGCAACCTTGTTCTTGGTGATGAACAGGAAGTTGCTTTCGGCGTAGAAGTAGTTGCCGATGATGGAGCTGAAGGCAAAGCACCAGATGGCGAAGGTGACCACCATGATGCCGTTTTCACCGAACATGTTGCTCACGGCCATCTGAACCAGCGGGATGCCGTTCAGCGTGGTAGCGGTGGCGGGATCCTGCACGTAGAAGACCATGACCATCATGGCGGAGCAGGTGCACAGCAGCAGGGTGTCGATGTACACGGAAAGGGACTGGATCAGGCCCTGCTTCACCGGATGGCTCACGTCAGCTGCGGCAGCGGCGTTGGGAGCGGAGCCCATACCTGCTTCGTTGGAGAACAGGCCGCGCTTCACACCCAGCATGATGCAGCTGCCGGCAAAGCCGCCGAAGATGCTTTCGAAGTCGAAGGCGTTGGAGATGATGTAGCCGAACACGGCAGGCAGCTCGCCAATGTTCATGACGGTCACCGCCAGGGCCAGGAAGATGTAGACCAGGGCCATGGCCGGAACCAGGGCGGAGGTGATGGTGGAGATGCGGTCGTTTTCGCCGAAGATGGTGAAGGCGAACAGAGCAGCAAGGAAGATGCCCACACCAGCGGCCATGCCGTTGTCCATGTAGTCAGGGAAGTAGTGCTCCAGGGAGCTGGCGGTGTTGAACGCCTGCAGTCCGTTGAAGCCAAAGGCAAAGCACAGGATCAGGGAAATGGAGAAGATCACGCCCAGCCAGCGCTGATGCAGCACCTGCTCGATGTAGTACGCCGGGCCGCCACGGAAGGAGCCGTCCGGGTTCTTGACCTTCCATACCTGAGCCAGGGTGGACTCTATGAATGCGGAAGCAGAGCCCAGCAGCGCCATGACCCACATCCAGAACACGGCGCCGGGGCCGCCCATGGCAATGGCCGTGGCAACGCCGGCAATGTTGCCGGTGCCCACGCGGGATGCGGTGGAGATCATCATGGCCTGGAAGGAGCTGACGGCCTTGCCGTCCTTGTTGTGCTTCTTCTCCATGATGTGCTTGAACATGTCGGGGATGAAGCGCAGCTGCACAAAGCCCGTGCGAATGCTGAAGTAGATGCCGGCGGCAGCGAGCATGATCACCAGGATGTAGGTGTACATGAAACTGTCGATTTCACCGGTTAGCTGGACAAGATCCACGGTGGCGCCTTTCTTCTTGGGGATAAGCAAAACATGGTCATTATCCCACAGATATGAAAAAAATGTGGAGGCGCACGGTTGCAGCCAGGTTGCTTTTGGGAGCTCTTGGTGGCTTTTCTGGCTTAGGTCTGCTGCGAAGCGCGCTCTTGGCAATTTGGGTGCCGAGAGCGTGAGCTTGCCCTTCCGCGGGGCGCGCGCGTGTCAATTTGGGTGTCGAGAGCGTGACTCTGCCCCGCTGTGAGGACTGCTCGTGTCATTTTTGGTGCCGAAAGCATAATCTCGGCACCCAAATTGACACCGCTTCATGCTTTCGACCTCTAAATTGACAGCGAGCCCCTGATTTTTGGAACACGAGCCCGCTTTCGGCACCCGAATTGCCACGGGCCAGGAGAGCCTGAGCCGTACGAACGATTAGCCAGAACCAGGGGGCGAAGGCGGGTCCTTCTTTCGCTCTGATCTGGAAGCATCATTGCCTTTTGGCCCTGCAGTTGGAAAAGAGCTGCTTGGACGATTTGTTTATTCGATTGACCTATATGGCGTCTGTTCTCCGTACCTCAATCAGGTCCTGAAGCTCCTCGACGGAGAGCATGCGGCCC
>JAQXGX010000153.1 GCA_029006935.1 Eggerthellales bacterium
GAAGGGGAGGACGCGGTGTTCGGCGCTCTGGTCAAAGGACAGCCCGGGACTTCCACTCAGGCTGAAGAAGATCGGAGCGTTTTCGTCCAAAACGCCGGTGCCAAGGCGATGGCCATCCCGCGCATGGGCTTTGTGGACGAAGAAGAGGCGGATGCCCCCCAGTCCTTCGGCCCGGTGCAAACCCGCGATCAGGACAAGGCCACCCAGTTCGGCTCCGCTCTGCATAGGCTGTGCCAGCTTGCTGCTCTTGCGGGGCCGGATGCGGCCCGGGTGCAGATCGATGCCGCCTGCAGGACCTACGGGGTGGCGGGCAGGGAACGTCTTGCCGCTGCGTTGGAGCGCTGGCTGGGCTCGTCGGTGTATGCTCGCTCCCGGCAGTACGCTTCTGTAGAGCCGGAGCTGCCCTTCTGCCTGCAGCTGTCCCAACAGCAGGACGATGGGATGCGGGAAGGCGTGCTTCAGGGCGAAATCGACCTGATGTGCTCGCCCGCGCCAGGCGCAGAAGCGGATGCTCCGGTGCTGGTGGTGGACTACAAGACCGGTGGCTTTGCGGACGAAACCCCCCGGGAGCTGCAGGAAAAGCATGCCCTGCAGGCCCAGTGCTACGCTCTTGCCGTGCTCAGCAGCGGGTATGAGCGGGTGGAGCTGGTCTTCGCCCGCGTTGAGCAGGACGATCCTTCGGGGGCAGATACGCTCCAGACGGTCCGCTACGCCTTCGGCCAGGAAGACGTGCCTCAGCTGCAGCGCATCGTGACCGACCAGGCCATCAAGGCGGGTGCGATCTAGGCCGAAGAGCCGGGCTGCTCCGCTGCCGGAGCTGGAGCCTCGTTTGCCGGGCAGTCCGGAGCCTTCCGGCCGGTTCGGGCGAAGTGGGCCATGACGGCGGCGGGAATAACCGGCATCAGTGCATGGACCAGCTCCTCGTAGGAGGCTTCGCTGGGGTGCTCCGCATGATAGGCCAGCGCGCCGAACAGGCCGCTTGCCAGGAACTCGAAGAACATCCGGTCGGAGTTGCTGAGCTCTTCTGCGGAAATGCCCATGGCCTTTGCCCATGCCTTGATTGCCGAGTTCTTCAAGCGTCGCGTGGTGTAGGGGGAGGTGCTTCGGCTGAGCAGCCATGCCAGACGGTCGATTCGCTCTTGCTCGGCCAGCACGGCGGTCTTGAGCTCCTCTTCCTGCAAGGTTCCGGTGATGGCGCCTTGCAGGTAGCTCGGCAACGAGGTGGGGATGTTCTTCTCGATGATGCGATCCAGCAGCTCGTAGATGTCGGTGAAGTAGTAGTAGAAGGTGCCGCGATTGCAGTGGGCTTCCTTGGAAAGGGCCACCACCGATATGCGTTCGATGGGGTTCTTTTCGGAAAGGGTCCAGAACGCCTCTTCTATGCGTTGCTCAACCGATGCGCTCAGCTGGTCGTTTTTCGGTCTTCCCATGAGGTTCCTTCTTTCGGGGCAAACGAGCTTTGCCGGGGGGTTAGCAGCAAAGGACAACGGGGTAGCAGAATGCCTGGGCGCACATGAGCCCGCAGCAGCACTGGGTGCAGGTGGTGCCGTTCATGCCAAAGCCGTAGGACTGCCCGGCTTCTTGGTACGCGGTGCCGGGCTGCTGGAACGACTGGTAGGCACGCAGGTAGTCCATGTTGGTGGGGTCCATGTTCCGAGCGCGGCGAATATGGCCGAAGGCCGTGGTCGTGCTTCCGTTCTTGTAGTTCGCCAAGGCGGAAAGGTAGTACCAACGGGCGTTGCGCTTGGGGTGGGGCACGGATCCCAGCAGGGAAAGGGCGGTGACAAAGTCGTTGGCGTTGAAGGCCGCTATGGCCTTGCGGATTTCGGGGGAGTCGCTGGTGGACGCTTCCGGATGGATGCTGCCTGGACCGGAGGGTCTTGCGTTCACCCAGTCGGAGCCGAAGATATCGTCCCAGGTGAAGGTAGTGGTGGTCCAGGCGTAGCCGGGACCTGCGCCCGAGCTGGTGCTCCCGGTTCCGCTGCCGTTGCCAGCGGGCCATCCGTAGCCGTATCCGTATCCGTAGCCTGCGTTGCCCGGGCCTCCGAAGGGGCTGCTGGGGGTGGGGCCGGATGTGGCCACCCGTTCCCGAGCATACTTTTCCGGATTGGTTATGCGGTCGTAGGCTTCGTTGATCTGCTTGATCTTCTCAGAGGCGTTGGGGTCGTCCGGGTTCAGGTCCGGATGGTTTTCGCGCGCCTTCTTCCTATAGGCCTTCTTGACTTCGTCCAGGGAAGCGTTTTCGCTCACACCCAGCACTTCATAGGGGTTCATGGGCATCAGTTGCCCTCCTTCGATTCTTGGATGGCGTTCCAGCGCTGCCAAACGCCGGAATACAGCACGTTGCGAAGCAGGTTCACGTCCTCTACCAGGGGGAGCTTCTCGAACACTTCGGTGACGTAGCCCATGTATACGGTCAGGATCTGATGGATTTCCTCGGTGGTGAACTCGGCGTGGAGGAGGGGGTTGTAGGAGCCCTTCTTACGGTCTTCCTCCAGGTCCACCGCGGCGTCCATCAGGTAGACGAAACGCCCCAGCTGACGACCCATCATGCGCAGGGGGTTTTCCCAGAAGTCGTTCTGGTACACAAAGATTTCGCCCATGATCAGGCCGAATGCGTTGGCGGCGGCATCGGGGGAATCGTGGTCGTCCTGCTCTATGCGGGTGATAGCCTGCATGCCGGCTTCGATTGCCTGGGCCTGCCGCGGCCAGCGCTCGCTCACCTCCAGCCAGCGCCTCTTCAGCGTGGCCGATGCCAGGCGACTGACGCGGCTCCGGTCATCGTTCCAGTTGTCCAGCAGCTTGAAGTAGGCAAGGGCAACGGTCATGTCCGCCGCGTAGTCCAGATACTCGTTCTGCGACCAGCTGTTCTTGGTCAGCGGATGCATGATGCAGGCGGTGGTCTGCTTCTGCTCTTCGGGCTCGTACAGGCTCATGAGCAGCAGGGAAAGGAAGGTCAGGTCATGGGAAAGGGCCATGCGGGTGTGCTGGCCCATGCGCGTGCCCAGGGCGTGGCACAGTCCGCAGTAGGCTTCCTTGTAGCGGGTTTCCTCTTCGGGGGAAAGGGAGCTGGTGTTGGCGTTTATGTATCCGAACATGCTAGCGCGCCCTTTCCAACAGGACCTTGAGGGTCTTCAAGCCCTCGAGCACGCAGGCCAGCTCCTTGGGATTCGCTCTGGAAAGCAGGGAGTCCATCTGATGGCCCCATTCGGCGTCGATCTCGTCCAGGAGCGCTTCTCCGTCGGGGGTCAGGAACAGGGAGCTTGAGCGGCGGTCCTTGGCGTTGCGCTGCTTTATGACCAGGTTCTGGCGTTCCAGTTTGCGAAATATCACGGAAAAGTTTGCCAGCAGCACGCCAGACCTGCTGCACATCTGGGAGATGGTCATTCCGGGATTGCCCTTGAGCTCCGATAGCAGATAGAACTGCTGCAAGGTGATGCCGCAGGTCTTGCACAGGGGGCTCAGGATGTTGTGGGTCAGCACGCCCACCTCGTGGCCAAGAGGTAGGAACAGCTGTTTGAGCTGGGGAATCAGCACAATGCTTTCGCTTGCGCTCAGGGGCTTTTGCTCCTCGGTTATCATGACGTGCTCGCTTCACAGGGGTGTTCGTGGTTATTAGTCATAAATTATGACTAATTCGGAAGCGCGGTCAATCAAGGAGGGGGTTCCCTGCAATATCTTCATAAGTTGCTGAAGGAGCCTGGATGGTACCATGGGCGCAATGGTTTTTGGGGCGAAGGGAGCTGCGATGCTGATTTCCACGAAGGGGCGCTATGCGCTGCGTCTGATGATCGACGTTGCGTTGAATGCTCGTTCTGGCCCCGTTTCCATTCGCGAGATCTCCCAGCGGCAGGACATGCCGCTGAAGTACCTGGAGCAGCTTACGCGTTCCCTGGTCAAGGCCGAGCTGCTGAACAGCACCCGAGGGCAGCGGGGCGGCTACACGCTTTCGCGACCAGCGGGGCAGATTACCGCAGGTCAGATCCTTCGCGCTGCGGAAGGGGACGTGGCACCCACCTACTGCCTTGAGGAAGGGGCAGAGGAGTGTCCGCGGGCGAAGATGTGCTCGACCCTGGACTTTTGGAAGGGGCTCGACCGAGTCATAGACGAGTACCTTGATGGATACACCTTGGAGGACCTGCTTTCCGCGCCCCTGCAGTGCTAGCTGAGCCTTGCCGAACGTGCCCTTGAGGTGAGCGTGCTGCCGGATTCGCAATCTGCTGTCGCGCCCGAAGAGCCGACGCTGCCAACTCGGGCGTTATTGCCACTTCCAGAGCCGCGCTGCCCGTGTCAATTTGGGTGCCGAGAGCGTGATCTTGACCTCCCGCAGGGCCTGCTCCTGTCAATTCAGATGCCGAAAGCATAATCTCGACACCCGAATTGACACCGCCCCATGCTTTCGACCGCCAAATTGACAGCGACCCCCTGATTTCCAGGGCGCAGGCCCGCTTTCGACATCCAAATTGGCACGGCTCGAGAGAGGGGGCCGTCGGGGCGGCTTCCGGGGAAATCGGGAGATCGCTGCGAGGCAACCCCCGCGGACCCAAGCAAAGCGAGCAACAAAAAAGCCCCGTTTCCGGGGCTTCTTCATTCAAATGGTGCGGGTGAAAGGACTTGAACCTTCACGGGGTTGCCCCCATACGGACCTGAACCGTACGCGTCTGCCAATTCCGCCACACCCGCAAGTGCTTCGTTACTTCCGTAACAGGCAGGGATTAACTATACGCTTGGCACG
>JAQXGX010000154.1 GCA_029006935.1 Eggerthellales bacterium
GGTGGAGCAGCGGCTCTGTCATCGACGTGGACGTGGTCAACGGGGAACTCCAGTTCACCGCTGGCAGCGGCTCCATTCCCGCGCCACGCAAACGTGATAGCATAGCCAAGGAAGCAGAATTGCTGCTGAACGGCTACGGACTGGGCCACACGGGGCTTCCCGCAGGTGGCGCTGCGTCAGGCGGTGCGGCAGACTAGCTTCCTGGGAGGAAACGGGAAGAAGGACGGTTGCCATGCCGCACTCAACGAACACTGTCAATGGGGCTTTCCCTCAGGGAGAGCCCCATATTTCTATGAAAGGCATCGACTTCGACGCTCTTACAGCGCCGGTTGCCAGCCTCCAGGGCGTGGTGGGAAAGAAGCCGCAGACGGCTGCCATCATCCTGGCAGGTGGTTCGGGCGAAAGGTTCGGCCATGAGGGAGGCAAGCAGCTGGTGCGCATTGCCGGCCGGCCGGTCCTTTCCTGGGCTGTGGAGGCCTTCGATGCCGTGGCGGACGTGGGCCTGATCGTGGTGGTGTGCCCCGAGGGCCGGGAGGAAGAGTACCGCGCCGAGGCCATTACCCCCTACGATTTCGTCACTCCCATCATCTACGCTACCTCGGGCTCTACCCGCCAGGAATCCGCTTTCTCCGGCCTTGAGCTGGTCCCGGACCAGTACGAGTTCGTGGCCATGCACGACGGCGCCCGGCCGCTGGTTTCTCCCGAGGCCATCCAGCACGTGATCAGCGTGGTCAAGGGCAACATCGACTGCGACGGCGCGGTTATCGCCCATCCCGCCATCGACACCCTGAAGGTGGTGGAGGACGGGGTGATCATGGGGACCCCCGATCGCCGGGTATTCTGGAACGCCCAGACCCCCCAGGTCTTCAGGACCGGCATCTACCGCCGCGCCCATGCCGCGGCCCTTTCCGATGGCTTCGTGGGCACGGACGACTCCTCCCTTATCGAGCGCCTGGGCGGTACCGTGCGGGTGGTGGAAGGACGCCGGGACAACATCAAGCTGACCGTTCCGGAAGACTATCTTTCCCTGACCCTGGCCGTGCGCGCCATGAGGGGGTAGAGGTGGACGTTACCGCACTGCGCATCGGGCAGGGCAAGGACGTGCACGCCTTTGCCGAGGGTCGCAAGCTTATTCTGGGCGGCGTGGACATTCCCCACGAAAAGGGCCTGCTGGGTCATTCTGACGCCGACGTTCTGGCCCATGCCGTATCGGATGCCCTGCTCGGCGGCATTCGCGGCGGGGACATCGGCAAGCTGTTCCCCGATACCGACCCCCGCTATGCCGGCGCCGACAGCCTGAAGCTGCTGGAGGCCGTTGCCGACCTGGTCCGCCAGCAGGGGTACGTCATCCTGGACGTGGACAGCGTGATCAGCGCCCAGCGGCCGAAGCTTTCGCCCTACCGTGATCAGATGAGGGAAAACCTGGCCAAGGCCATGGGCATTCCCGTGGAAAACGTAGGGGTCAAGGCCACCACCACCGAGTGGTTGGGATTCGAAGGACGGGAAGAGGGCATTTCCGCCACCGCCGTGTGCTTGCTTGCCCGCAGCTAGCGGTCGTTGGTCCGCGGGTTGCGCTCTGTGGCGGAGCTTGGGCCGCGGTGCGTCATGGAAGTATTACTATAATGGGGAATCGGCGTTTCCTGATCATGGAAGGAGATATCACATGAACAGACTTGAGGGTAAGGTCGCAATCGTCACCGGCTCTACCAGCGGCATCGGCATCGGTATTGCCAAGGAGTATGCCAAGGAGGGCGCGCAGGTCGTCATCTGCGGCCGCCGCGAGGCTCGCGGCCAGGAGGTCGTGGATGAGATCGTGGCAGCGGGCGGAAAGGCCACCTACCACTTCATGGACATCACCCAGGCCGAAAGCATCGAGGCTCTGATGGCGGACACCGCCAAGGAGTTCGGCAAGATCGACATCCTGGTCAACAACGCCGCCAACGTGGCGCTGAAGGACGGCCGTGTGGACGAGCTCACCCTGGACATGTTCGACGCTATCGTTCAGAGCGACCTGCGGGGTACCTTCTACGCCATCAAGTGTGCGCTGCCCTACCTGCAGGAAAACGGCGGCGGATCCATCGTCAACATCGGCTCCATGGCCTCCTGCGGCGGCGACCTGGGCTCAACTGCCTACGCGTGTGCCAAGGCTGGCGTGGACATTCTGACCCAGTACACCGCTCAGCAGTACGGCAAGCAGAACATCCGCTGCAACTGCATCCGTCCGGGCCTGATCGTGACCCCGCAGAACGAGGGCAAGGTGCCCCAGGCTCTGAAGGACATCTTCCTGGGCTCCATCATGGTCAACCGCTACGGCTGCCCCGAGGACATTGCCCATGCGGCCGTGTACTTCGGCAGCGACGAGAGCGCCTATGTGACCGGTCAGATCATCAACGTGGATGGCGGCATGAACTCCCATGCTCCCACGGTGGCTCAGTTCCGCCAGATGGGCTCCCGTACCTGGTAAGTGTTCCTGCGGCGACTTTGGCCGCGGTAGCAGCATAGACTGACTGCATCGGCGGTCCGGCTTTTCCAGTCGGGCCGCTGTTGCTTTCTGGAGGGTCGCTCCGAACCGAGGAGGCACGGGGCGCCGAGGGCCGGGTAGCCGCACCGCGGGTCCGCAATCTTCGTCCCCTGCAGCCTGCTGCGCTGATTCGTGCGCCCGCCATGCGCCGTCAACCTGCGGCAAACCGTCGGACGCCGCTGACAAAGGTCTTCTGCCGCGGTAAAATCAAACGGCTACGCACGCAAGATCAAGGAGTTCGCATCCATGATTAGAATCTACGACACCATGGCCCGCCAGAAGGTGGAGCTCAAGCCCGTGGAAGAAGGCAAGATCCGCATGTACGTGTGCGGTCCCACGGTATACAACCGCATCCACATCGGCAACGCCCGCACGTTCATGTCCTTTGACGTGATCCGCCGTTACCTGAAGTGGCGGGGCTTTGACGTGACCTTTGTGCAGAACGTCACCGACGTGGACGACAAGATCATCAAGAAGGCCAACGAGGAAGGCTGCTCCGCCGCCGAGGTTGCCCAGCGCTACACGGACCTGTTCGTGGAGGACATGCGCCGTGCCGGCGTGCAGGATCCCGATGTGCGCCCCAAGGCAACGGAGGAGATCGGCACCATGATCGAGCTGGTTCAGAAGCTCATCGACGAAGGCCATGCCTACGAAGCTCAGGGCGACGTGTACTTTTCTGTGCGCTCCTACGGCGACTACGGTAAGCTTTCCGGTCGCAATGTGGACGAAATGGAAGCCGGGCATCGTGAACTTCGTGCTGAAGGTCAGGGCCTGGAAGACCGCAAGCGCGATCCTCTGGACTTTGCCCTGTGGAAGGCCGCTAAGCCTGGCGAGCCCAGCTGGGAAAGCCCCTGGGGCCAGGGACGTCCGGGCTGGCACATCGAGTGCAGTGCCATGAGCCATAGGTACCTGGGCCTGCCCTTCGACATTCACGGCGGCGGCGCTGACCTGTGCTTCCCCCATCATGAAAACGAGATCGCCCAGTCCGAGGCAGCCTACGGCTGCACCTTCAGCCAGCACTGGATGCACTCTGGCATGCTTCAGATCGCCAACGCCGAAACCGGCGAGGTGGAGAAGATGAGCAAGTCGCTGAACAACTTCCTGCTGCTTCACGAAGCCCTGGACATAGTTCGTCCTGAGGCCCTGCGCATGCTCATGCTGCAGACCCACTACCGCAGCCCTCTGGTCTTTGGCGACCAGCGCCTGTCCGAAGCCGACGCTGCGCTGACCCGCATCGAGACCGCGGTGAAGAACGCCGACTGGTGGCTTGCCAACGCTCAGGCCGAAGGGGCGCAGGCCCAGGCGGAGGCCACCGAGAGCCTGGCGGCATCCGTCGCCAAGGCCCGGGAGTCCTTCACCGCCTCCATGGACGACGACTTCAACGCCCCGGAGGCTCTGGGTGCGGTGTTTGCCCTGGTCACGGAACTGAACGGTGCTGTTGGCGCATCCAACGCAAGCGTTGAGGGAGTCCAGGCTGCCCGGGATGCCGTGGTGGAGCTCATGGACTGCTTCGGCATCGACGTGACCTCTGCTGCAGCGGGCGAAGAAGGAGCTGACTACCCCGACGCCGTGCTGGAGCTGGCTGCCTCCCTTGCCGGTTTCCAGGGCACGGGCAAGGCTGATGCCGTCCAGGCACTGCTGGATGCCCGCGCTGCTGCTCGCAAGGCCAAGGACTGGGCTACCGCTGATGGCGTGCGCGATGGCCTGACCGGCCTGGGCTTTGTGATCGAGGACACCCCTCAGGGTGCCCGCGTGACCTTCGGCGCCTAACGACGAAACGGGATTCATGGAACCTCTGGCAATGGAGCTTCTGGCGCCCGCAGGTGGCATCGACCAGCTGCGGGCCGCCGTGCGTTTTGGCGCAGATGCGGTCTACCTGGCTACCGAAAGATTCGGCATGCGCGCCCGGGCCAGCAACTTCACCCTGGAAGACTTGCCCCAGGCGGTGGCGGAAGCCCATGCTGCCGGCGCCAAGGTGCACGTTGCCTGCAACATCCTCATGGGTCAGTCCGACCTGCCCCAGCTCCCGGCCTACTTCGAAGCCCTGCAGGACGCGGGGGTGGACGCCTGCATTATCAGCGACCTGGGAGCCTTTTCCCTGGCTCGCCGTCACGCGCCCAAGCTGGAGTTGCACGTGAGCACCCAGGCCAGCGTCGCCAATGCCGAATCCGCTCGCATGTGGTTTGACCTGGGGGCTACCCGGGTGGTGTGTGCTCGGGAGATGAGCCTGGCCGACATCGCCCAGATGCGCCAGCAGACCCCGCTCGAGCTGCAGATCGAGGTCTTCGCCCACGGAGCCATGTGCATGGCGGTTTCAGGCCGTTGCCTGATTAGCAGCTACCTGACCGGCCGCAGCGCCAACCGGGGCCATTGCACCCAGCCCTGCCGCTGGAACTACGCCCTTCAGGAGGAAAAGCGCCCCGGAGTGTTCTTCCCTGTGGAGGAGGGCGAAAACGGGACCTTCATCATGAACGCCCAGGACATGAACATGCTGGCCCATCTACGCCAGCTGAAGGAAGCGGGAGTGGACTCCATCAAGATCGAAGGCCGCAACAAGAAGGCCTTCTACGTGGCCAGTGTGGTGGGCGCCTACCGACGGGTGTTAGACGGCGCCGACCCGGGGCTGGTGGCGTCCGAGCTGCTGGACATTAGCCACCGGCCCTACGGAACCGGCTTCTACTTCGACCAGGCCCAGCAGTCCTGGGACTACGACGGCTACGAGCAGGAATGCGTCCACGTGGCGGACGTGGTGGGATGCCAGCCCAAGGAGGTCGGCGGGTTCAGGGTGCTGGTCCGCTGCCGCAACCGCTGGCAGGAAGGGGATCAGCTGGAGGTCCTGGTCCCCCGGAGTGCTCCCCGAACCCTGACGGTGCGAAACATGACCTGGCATCCGGAAAAGGTGGACCCCCAGGGCGGTCCCATCAAGCTGCTTCAGGAGCAGGGGCTGGGATGCAGGGGTGCGTCCGACCGCGGGTCAAGCGGCGTGGTGCTGGGCAGCGATCAGGGAACATCCCTGGGTCTGGGGGTGCCGCAGCCGGCGGATACCGCCAACCGTTCTGTGGCCCTGTACTCTTTCGACTCAATGGTGGAGGTGCCGGCAGGCTCCTAC
>JAQXGX010000155.1 GCA_029006935.1 Eggerthellales bacterium
AAGCCCACCAGGAGCATGCAGGCGCAAGGCGGGCTCATCAAACCCAGGGCAATCACGGTCAATCCGCCCAAGATCCAAGCTATGACCAGGGGAAACACCGTGCGCAAGTACAGGTTCTGCACATGGCCTATGTCCTGGGAAAGCAGCCCCAGGGCCCGACCCGCGCTCTGAAACCGGCCGGCGAACAGGGCGTTGCGCTCCAGCACCTGGTACAGACGCCGACGCAGGGAGCTGGTCATACGCAGCACCCAGTCGTGGCTGGTCAGGCGCTCGAAGTACCCGAAGAAGGGCTTTCCCACGCCAAAGAGCTGCACGAACCCTATAGGGATGAACAGCGAGAACAGCCCCAGCTCAGGAGGCAGGGCGGCGTAGCTGATCAGGAAGCCGGAAGTAAACATGAGCAGCACGGCAAAGACCAGCGTCAGCACTCCCAGACCCAAGGACGCCGCCAGGGTCTTGCCATAGCGGCCGAAATAGGGCCTGACCCAGGAGTCCTGCGCCCAGATGCGCCGAAGCCAGCCTACCATGCCGCCACCTTCCCATTGGCTCATGGGCGACCACCCCCTTGCAGCTGGCTGGCAAGACGACTCAGCGCCCCGCCCGATGCCAGCAGGTCCCGCGGACGTCCGCTTTCCACCACCCGTCCGTCCTGCAGCACCAAGACCAGGTCCATCTGCTGCAGCCAGTGGAGCCGATGGGTGGCGAACAGCACCAGCTTGCCCTCCATCAGGGGCAGCATGCGCTCCTTCAGGGCAAGCTCGGTCTGAATGTCCAAGTGAGCGGTGGGCTCGTCAAAGACCAGCACCTTGCGGCCCTGGTCCAAAAACGCCCGGGCAAGGGCAACCCGCTGGGCTTGTCCGCCGGAAAGGGGTCGTCCCCCCGCTCCGATGAGGGTGTCCAACCCCTGGGGAAGCTGGGCAACCAAGGGCGAAAGACCCGCCAGCTCCACCGCCTGCTGGACCTGGGCGATAGTGGCATCGGGTACGTAGAAGGCCACGTTGTCCCGAAGGGACGCGCTGAACACGTGGGGATCCTGGGGAATATAGGTGACCTGACGCAGCCAGTCGGGACGGGCCAGGGTGCTCACCGCATGCCCGTCTGCCTGCAGGACTCCCTGGGTCGGGGCCGAAAAGCCCGCCAGAATCCTGACCAGGGTGGACTTGCCGGAGCCGGAAACGCCCACCACGCCCACCTTGCAGGGGCCCTGGATACGCACGCTCACGTCCCGCAGGGCCCAGGGAGCGGCCTGGTCGTAGCGAAAGCCCACATCCGCAAGCTCCAGCACGGAGTCCGCGCACCAGGGCGCAATCACCGCGGGCTCGTCGTCATCGGCAGGGTTGGCGGCGGCAACGGATCCGGCGGCAGCAACGGGCTCTGCGCCCTGCGGCGCTGCGGATGCGGCGTCCGTCCCAGCTGCGGGCTCGCCTTCGGCCGGCGTCGCAGACGCGCTGGCCCCAGCATCGTCAGACGCGCCGATCACCGCCTGGATGGCGGCCAGGCTGTTTCGCCCGTCAAGGCTGGCATGGAAGTCCGTGGAGTAGCGGCGTACCGCGGCAAAGTATTCGGGCACCATGATGAGCACCGCAAGGGCAGGGAACAGCCCCACCGTGCCGTTGAGTAGCCTGAAGCCCAGCATGATGGCCACCGCAGCCAGGGCAAAGGTCCGGAACAGGTCAAGCACCAGGCTGCTCAGGGTGGCGGTGCGCAGGGTCTTGACCGTGGCCTGGCGAAACCCTTCGGAAACCGCGAACACCTGCTTGACGTAGGAGCCCGATCGGCCGAAGGCCTTCAGCACCGGCAGGCCGCGCAGAGTGTCCATGAAGTGGTTGGCCAGGCGGTTGTACTCCGCATATTGCGCCTGGGCCTGGGCCTTGGCGTGGGCGCCCAGCAGCTGCATGTACCCGATGATGCAGGGCAGAATGACCAGCGCAATGATCCCGCTCACCCAGTCCACCGCAAACAGCGCCACCGTGAGCACCAAAGGCACGGCCATGAGGTCAGCCACCTTGGGCAGGATGATGCCCACGTAGGTGCGGACGTTGTCCACGCCGCCGATGAGTTCGTCCACCGCCGCACCGGAGCCCCGAGCCTGCACCCCGGCAACCCCCTGGGAGTACACCGCGGAAAGCAGGTCGCTTCGCAGCTCTGCAGCGCGGGAGCGGGAAAAGCCGTCCATCATGCGGCTGCGGGCCATATCCGCCACGTGCCGCAGGAAGAAGGCACAGGCAAAGGCCAGGACGCTGGGCAGCGCAGCCGCAACATCCGCTCCGCCGGCGCGCGCCCCCTCCCACAGCCCCACGGCTGCGGAGGAAAGAAGCGCCGCCTGGGCCACGATGAGCAGCGCATCCAGCACGGCAAAAGCCAGGAGCAGGGCAAACATGCGCCCTGCTCCCGGAAGCTTCAGTATGTTCCTGTCCAGCATGCTCCTGCGGATCTATTGAATGCGACCACGGAACGCCCGGTAGACCAGCACGTGGTAGACCAGCACCAGGGGAAC
>JAQXGX010000156.1 GCA_029006935.1 Eggerthellales bacterium
TGAAGAGCTTGATCGATCATCTCAGTAGATTCCTTTCTTGCTAACCGTGATTACTGCTGCTGCAGGGCAACAGGAGGAATGGGAGCCGGAACGAAATGCCCGTCCATGGAGCCGGCAACCAGGTCAGCCGCCTGCTCGGAGGGATTCTGGGCATTGGCGTCCGTCTTCTGCAGAACCGGCGATATTGCCAGCTTGTCCATGAGCCCGGCCTTGGCGATGCTGAGCAGGCCCACGAAGCTTCGGGACAAGCTTTCGGAGACTTCCTGCTCGCTCAGGTGCACCACGTTCTTGACCCGCAGGATGCACAGGGCAAAGCAGTGGAGCCACACCTCGCGGAACAGCGTCCGGGCGGTTTCCCGGTCCAAGCCGTACTCGCTGCAGATGATGTCCACCGCCTGGTCGCCCAGACGATCATGGGTCCATTCCTGCAGGGACTGGGTCTTGCCGTGAGGGCTGGTGAACAGGAACTCGAACAGGTGCGGTTCGTTTTCCGCGAACTCCACCAGCATCATGCCGAACTTCTTGAACGCCGGCGTGTAGTCACGGATGTTCTTGCAGCTGTCAAGGAACAGCTCCGTTGCCGGGCCCATGGCCAATTCCTGCTTGATCTGGTCCATGCCGCTGAACAGGGTGAACAGCGGGCGTGTGGAAGAGCCCAGCTCAGCGCCAAGGTTGCGGGCGGTAAGCGCTGATTCTCCTCTTTCCCGCACGATCTTCAGGGCGGCTGCAAGCACCTCTTCTTTGGTGAACTTTGGACGGGGGGGCATGGCGCACTCCTTCTGCAACTTATGTTTTGTAACAATAGTTGCAATATAGACCCTCGTGCAGCGTTTTGCAACAATTGTTTTCAAACATTTTCGTAAGACTGGAGTAAGGTTGCAGAAACAATGCGCATGCGCGCTCGCTTGTTACGTAGAGCAAAGGCGCAGCCAACCCGCGGAAGAGGGAGGCCCTTGGCGCAACAAGCTGTTGCTGGACTGCGGGGAAAGCACCCTCGTATGCTGAGGCTAAATTGCTGGGAGGAGGAGTCATGAATGCACGATCTGGCGCGGACGAAAGGTGCGGATGCGCCCTGACCGTGTGCTTTGACGACCCCTTCTGGATAGCCCTGGTGGAGCGCACGGGAGCAGAAGGCTATTCTGTGGCGCGACACGTGTTCGGCCCCGAGCCCACCGATCCCCAGGTGCTTGACTTTACCATGGCGGATTGGAGGCGGTTGCAATTCACCCGCCCCCAGGTCACGGACTACTCCCCTAACCCAGCGTCTGTCAGGCGCGTCAATCCCAAGCGCCTGCAGCGCCTGGCCAAGAAGGAGATGGCCCGAGACGCCGTCCACAGTACCAAGGCGCAACAGGCCCTTTCCGCCCAGCGCGAGGAATCGAAGGCGCAGCACAAAGCCGCAAGCAAGGCTCGCCGTCAGCAGGAGGAGCGGGAGCGCTTCCTGAAGCAGCAGGCAAAGAAGAAGCAGAAAGCCCGCGGTCACTAGCGGGGGCCGAAAGCGTGAGCTTGCCCCTCCGTGGGGACCGTTGCTGTCAATCTGGGTGCCGAGAGCATGGCCCTGGCCCGCCGCGGTCCGGTCCCGTGTCAATCTGGATGCCGAGAGCGTGACCTTGCCCCTCTGCGGAACCTGTTCCTGTCAATTAAGTGGCCGAAAGCATAATCTCGGCACCCAGATTGACACCGCCCCATGCTTTCGACCGCCAAATTGACAGCGACACCCCGATTTCCGGGGCACGAGCCCGCTTTCGGCGCCCGAATTGCCACAGGCGGGGAGGACCTGCGTTGCGCGGGCGATTTCGGAGCGCTCGTTTCGTTCGCTCAATAAGGGAGGCTCACTGTGCGAACGATTTCCCGGCCTGGAACTGGGCTCCAAAGGAGCGCCGCTCCGGCCCATCGGCTCCCGAGCGCACCCTTCGCCCAGCCCTTGCCTTTGCCCGTCCCAACGCATACCATAGGCAAAGACTTGGCAAACAGGTTGCCAAGCGACGATCATCCGAAGGGGATGTCTTTTTGGTCATTGTTCTGTAAGGAACAGCAACTGAATAGCTTTGAAAGAACGGCCATGGGCCGGCTAGGTTGTTGTCCCCTCTTCTGCTAACCATCGAGCAAAAGTCACACAGAAAGAAGACCAAATCATGACTCAGAACGCATCATCTTGCGCAACCACCACCCCTGCCCGCTTCCCCAAGTCAGCCACCTTTCCCCAGCACATAGTCACCAGCAAGATCATGGGCCCCAACCCCCTCAAGCTGTGCGAAGAGCTCCTGGACTCCGCCGCCGTCATAACCGGCAGCTCCCTGGAGCCCGGCAGCGTGGTGCTGGACCTGGGCAGCGGCAGCGGCATCACCTCGTGCCTGCTAGCCCGGGAATACGGCGTGCGCACCTTTGCCGTTGACCTGTGGAGCGACCCCGCCGAAAACATGCGCTTCTTCGAGCAGATGGGCCTGACCAACCGCCAGATCTGCCCCCTGAAGGCCGACGCATCCCAGGGCCTGCCCTTTGCCAGCGAGTTCTTTGACGCCGTGGTGAGCATCGACTCCTACAACTACTTCGGCCGGGAACCTGGCTACCTGGAAGAGCGCCTGCTCCCCTACGTCAAGACCGGCGGCCTGCTGTACCTGGCCATCCCCGGCATGGTGAAGGACCTGCACCACGATCTGCCGCCCGAGCTGCTGCTGAGCTGGACCCCGGAGCAGCTGGAATACATGCGCAGCATGGAGTGGTGGCGCAAGCTGATCAGCCCCACCCCCGGTGTGGAAATCGTGGCCATGTACAAGCTGACCTGCCACGATGAGGCCTGGGCAGACTGGCTGGCCTGCGAAAACGACTACGCCCGAGGCGACCGCGCCTCCATGGAGGCAGGCGCCGGCACGCTGCTGAACAGCCTGGCCATCGTGCTTCGCAAGCAGTAGGCGGACCGCTCAAGCAAAGCTCAGGGCGAAGTCCGGGTCTGAGCCCCAAGCCCAAGCCCAAGGCAAAGCTCAGGGCGAAGACCAGGTCGAAGCCCGATCAAATCCCGAGCTAAAACCAAAGGAGGCGGCCCCACCGGGTCGCCTCCCCCCTTCCGCTCGATTCCGCCCGCAACGGGGCGCCTTGCACCCAGGCCGCCTAGCCCTGGGCCGGCTCGGCCTGGTCGGGGTCCTGCACGCCGACACCGCCGACTTCGCCCTGGTCACCGGCTTCATCCTTGCCGCCCTGGTCGCCCTGACCGCCCTGGCTGCCAGCTTCGCCCTTTGCACGACGCTTGTCCTTGTAGGGAAGCAGCAGCACCACGCCCACCAGGGAGCAGGCGAACACGAACCACGCCATGCCCTGGAAGCCGCCGTTCAGGGTGCGCTGGTAGGTTTCCTTCAGCACGTCGGCATTTTCGTCGATTTCCACCAGGTAGTTGGCCTCGGCCTCATCGAACAGCGCGGGGATAGCCGCGCTCACCGCCTCCAGCTTCTGGATGGTGGAAGCAAGGGTGCTGCGGGCATCGCCCAGCTCGGCCTGGGAGCTCACCAGCTCCTCATGGCCTTCCTGCATTTCAGCGCGGGCCTTGGTCATCTTGCTCAGGGCGGTGCTCATGCCGGAAACGCCCTTGGTGATGCCGTTGCGGGCCTTGGTCAGCTTGTTGCGAGTTGCCACCAGCTTGGCACGTCCAGCCTGGATCTTGTCCAGCGCGGTCTGGAGCTTTTCCTGGCTGGCAAGGATCTTGCTCCGGGCGCTCTTGAGCTGCCCCATGTTGCTCTTCAGCTCGCTCAGCTTCTGCTCCATGGCCTTGACCGCGGGGGCCTCTTCGCCCATCTGCTCGATCAGGGCAGCCAAGGACGCTTCCATCTGAGCCACGCCCTGGGCCATTTCATCAATGCCCTTCTTCTGGGACGCCGCGGTGTCCTTCATCTTCTTGATGGCAGCCTTCTGCTTGGCAATGGTCTTGTCCATCTTCTTGATGGCCGCGTTCTGCTTGGCAATGGCGGTCTTCATCTGCGCCGCGTTGCTCTTGGCCTTGGACTGCTTGCCGTTCAGGGTGCTGATGTTGGAGCTCATCTTGCTGATGCTGCTCTGCAGATCGCTGGCGCCTTCGCCCATCTCATCCAGGGCATCGTCCATTTCCGCCAGCTTCTTGCGCATGGTGCTCACGCCCGCGTCGATCCCTTCCTGAGCCGTGGCGATCAGCTCGGGCTTGAGCTGCCCGAACACGTCCTTGGTCAGCACCTTGCAGGCCTCGGGGATGGTGGTCACATCGCTGTCCTGCAGGGCCTGCTGGGCTTGGTCGCTAATGGTCACGTCAACGTCGGAGTCGGAGCCGTCCATGCTCACGTCGATGGTCTGATAGTCGGAAAGCTTGGGAATGTCCACACCTTCGAGCATCTTCTTGAACTCGCTTTTGGAGCGCATGTCCTCCATCTGGTCGTCGAGCTCCTGGGCATAGGGCAGGGGCGAAACGCTGACCTGCTTGGGCATGACCTGCTGCAGGTTGTCCTGCATAAGGGAGCCCGCATGCACGATGAACGCCACCATGATTGCCGGCGCCACCGCGGTGCCGATGGAGCGTACCAGGGAAAGGGTGGCCAGAGCGGAGTTGGACTCGTTTTCCGGAGTGTTCTGCAGCATCATGTAGTTCAGCGGCGCGCCCATGGTAAAGCCCAGGCCCAGGCCCGTGAGCAGCAGCGTCACGCACACCGTCAGCAGGTTGGGGTAGTTGCAGGCCACCAAGGCCATGAACAGCGACCCCGCCGCCGCGGCCACGAAGCCGAATCCCAGCACGGGCTTGACACCGTGCTTGTCCAGCAGCTTGCCGGAGCCCATGGAGCCTATGGCGCTGCCCACACCCAGCAGCATGAAGAAGTAGCCGCCGGAGCCGGACTTCATGAACAGGGCGTTTTCGCAGAACTGGGGGTAGAACAGAGTGCCCATCATGATGACGCCGGAAATGATGGCGCACAGCATGGCAATGATCACGTTGGCGCTCTTGAAATACGCCAGGTTGATGACCGGGTCCTTGGCCACCCGCTCCCTCAGAACGAAGGGGAACACCAGCACCACGAACAGCAGCAGGAACGGCCAGACGTCGGTGCTCTGGATGGAGGTGGCAAAGTCGAAGAAGTCGATGTTGCGCAGGCCGTACATTAGGCTCAGGGTCATGACCGTGAGGATGGCAATGCCCAGGCCGTCGATGGGCGGCACCTTTTCCTCACGGGCGTTGGGCAGGCGCTTGAAGCCCAGCAGCAGCACCGCGACGCACACGGGAATGTTCACGTAGAACACGAACTGCCAGTTTTCCTGACCCACGATCTCCAAGATCAGGCTGCCCACGGTGGGACCCAGGATGCTGGACAGGCCGTAGACCATGCCCACAATACCCAGGGCCATGCCCTGCTTTTCCTCCGGGAAGGCGGTGCCGAACTCGGCGGTGGCAACGGGCATGATGCCGCCGGCTCCCAGAGCCTGCACCACGCGGGCAAAGATCAGCATCTCGAAGCTACCGAACGCCTGGGAAAGGCCGCACAGCAGCGAGCCCAGCCCGAACAGGAAGATGCAGCCCAGGTACACGTACTTGCGTCCGTGGCGATCCGCCAGCTTGCCCACCACGGGAATGGAGGCGGCATAGGCCAGCGTGTAGATGGTCATGATCCAAATGCCCAGGGAGTCTTCCACGCCCAGGGTGTTCTGGATCACCGTACGCGCGGGATTGACGATGCTCATGTCCAGCGCGCCAATGGCCAATCCCAGCAGGTAGACCACGGCTACCAGCATATATCCCTTGCTCTGGCTGCGGGGAACGTCGGATGCCTCCGTCTGCGAGCCTTCCACCTGCAGGCCTTCTTCCTGCGGATCCGCAGCCTTCTTGCCGTGCTTCTTCCCGTGACCGTGCGCGAACATGATGCTACTCCTTCTGATCTTCGGTCAGGTTCGTCGCGATGCGCGCAAGGCTTGCGCAGGTCACCGCAATCTCCTCCTTCGTCAGCCCCTGGAACATGGTGGTCTCCAGGTCCCGAAGCGCATGGGCCATGACCTCGAGCACCTCATGGGCGGAAGGGGCCAGGCTCACCTGCTTCTCCCGCTTGTTTTCGGGGTTGACCTGACGAATGACCAGGCCTTTTTCCTCCAGCTTGGCAATGGTCTTGGCAACGGCGCCCTTGTCTATGTTGAACTTGGAGGCAATGGACTCCTGGTTGGAGGTGCCCTCTGCGCTCAGGTGCATCAACACCAGCTGCTCGGGAAAGCCTATGCCCCGATCCGCCAGGGACCGGTCCGCGTACAGGCGCATGCGCCGCATGATGGTCGATATGTCGGACATGAACATGCGCTTCCCCTTCGTCCTGATGATTGTTGCCGTTGCAACTGTTGTCGTTGCAATGGTAGGATCCGCCACCGCCTCCGTCAAGGGTTTGCAGGCAGTTGCGTCCACAATCTGCAGGGCAAAAGATGGCCCCGCGCCACAGCTGCCCGCAGCGCCGGGAACAGGGCCGACCCGCCGTACCCCAGCACCCCAGCGCAACCAGCTGTTTCTTGCTGATGCGGCCCTGGCCCCCTATGATGCACAGAAGCAGGCACTTGCCCCGGGCCAGAGCCCAGAGGCCCCGGGGCTCGAGTTTCCCCGCCCCGGCTGCCTGCGGCATACCCTGGACCCACCTCGGATTGGAGCAACCATGGCATTTAACGAAACCCTGGCCCGCCTGCGCAAGGAGCGCAACATGACCCAAGAAGAGCTTGCAGCGCGGCTGTACGTGACCCGTCAGGCGGTCAGCCGCTGGGAAAACGGCGAAACCTCCCCCGGCATCGACATGGCAAAGCTGATCGCCACCGTGCTTGACGTTCCCATAGCCCTG
>JAQXGX010000157.1 GCA_029006935.1 Eggerthellales bacterium
GGTTTGAGCGTGGTGGCCCAGCGGGCCTGCGCCCGGGCGCTGGCGACGCTGGCGGGAGCCCCGAGCTGCTCTCTGCCCGTTGCCGGGGAAGCAGACACAGCTCCCAACTGGGAGGCTCCCCTGTGGGCCGACGACCCCGCAGGTCCCGAGCAAGCCTGGGAGCTGCTGGAGCAGACCTTCGCCTACCTGGATGTGACCGCGATCTTCGAAGACGTTCCCGCTCCTTCGGCCACGGGCCCAAAGCTGGCCTTCGCCCGCTGCACCCTGACTCCGTAGCTGCATCTTTGCTTTGCTATTGCGCTTTGCCTCTGCAGCTGCGCCTTCTCAGGGGGAATCTGAGAACAGATACGCCTCAAGTACGCAGCCGCTACCACGCGTCAGAGCTCCGCGCTGCCAAAACGAGCGACTTTGCCACGTCCCAACCTCGGCTTTCGTCTTTCTCTGCCAATTTGGACGTTGTTGCCACTCTCAGAGCCGCGCCGCTGCCATTTTCGACGTCTTTACCATTTTTCCAGGGCCCGTCTGGCAAAATCGACGTTGTTACCACTCGCTCGGAGGCGTTCTGCCAAATCCGACGTTTTTACCACGCTGACCGGCCCCTCTTTCGCCCGAAACAGGGCACGCTGTCCCATGGATGGTACAACGCGGGGCACCTGGGCACGACCCCGGCCCCTGCTCAGTGGGAATACCGTCAGATTTGCCATACGGTGGGCGAAAAAGTGGTAATGCCGTCGGATTTGTCAGCAAATCGGATTTGGCAGTGGTAAAACCGTGCGAATTGGCAGCGGGGCACTTGGGAGGGCACACGGGGTCTTCTGGAGGGGCTACTGGCCTCACGACAGTGGTAAAGAGGGCGAAACTGGCGGCGGGCATCCAAACCTGGTCATCGGGCAAGCCGTCCCAAAGCGTGGCGGACGGGGCCCGTCTGCTCTTCTTTCCGCTCATGGTTGTGGAAGTCCCCACTGCCCTGGTGGATGGCGGCGCCACGGGACTTCCACATCGCGAGAGCACCGCCACCCGCCAGGGCACTCTCACGGATGGTATGCGTGCTGATTATAGGCTGAGGGAGGGCTGGGCGAACAGCCGATACCTACTCACTGCAAGGGAGGATTTTTATAATCTGCCAAAACATGCCAAGGACATCCACTCTTTTGCATGCTCTTGGTCCACCAAATAAAACAGGGGAGATGCACGAATGAAAATCGTACATCTCCCCCCAACCGAACATGAAGAACGCCTCGCTTCCCGCCCTGGACTTTGCCCGATGCCCTCTGGAGCATCGCGCTCATCCCCTCTAGGACGAAAAGCGGCGGCTAGTCGCCGAGAAGATCGGCCAGAGCATCCATGGAGTCATCGTCAGCAACCTCCATGGCAGCTGGAGTCTGCTCGGACTCTGCCTGAGCCCCCATGAGCAGGGACCAGGAGAGCTCCTGGGAAGACGAATCCTCGGAGGACTCGTCCGCTTCCCGGGGAAGGTCTTCCTCCTCCACCTGGAACTCAGCCTCCATCTTTGCCAGGAACTCCGCCTCGGCTTCTTCCTTGGCCTGGGCTTCCTGCTGGGCCTCATCCGCGTCCACGTCGTCGGCCACAATTTTGGCCACTTCCTTCAGCGGCGGCTTGGGCTTTTGGCCGGGGCGATACAGAAGGCCCCGCTCCATGGCCAGAGGATGGGCGTACCAGTGCAGGTCATCGCCGAAGCTGACCTGGACCTTGCCCGGGAGGATCCGGGCAACCTTGCCCTGGCCCAGGCCGTCATGGCACAGGATGTCGCCAACCTCCACGTAGTGAGGCTTGTTGGCGATATTGCCAGAGTTCTTACCGGCGAAGACGAAGTTCTGGCCCGCCTCGTTTACCGCAATGGCGGCAAGGTCGCGAACCTCGTGGCGCTTCTCACGGCGTTCCCGCAGAGCTTCCTTGCGACGATCCTGGGGCTTGCGCTGATCGAACTTGCGGCCATCACGGCGCTCGCCATCGAACTTTCGGTCGCCGCCAAACTTGCGCTCGCCACGACGCTCGCCGTCGAACTTGCGCTTGTCGTCAAATCTGCGACCGCCCTGGCGGTCACCGTCGAACCGACGCTCACCATTGAACTTGCGGTCGCCGTCGAACTTGCGGTCACCACGTCGATCGCTGTTGAACTTGCGATCCCCGTCAAACTTGCGCTTGTCATCGAACTTGCGACCATCGCGACGGTCTCCATCGAACCGGCGCTCCCCGCTGAACTTGCGGTCGTCACGGCGCTCCCCGTCGAATCTGCGACCGCCCTGACGGTCTCCACCGAACTTGCGGTCACCGTCGAACTTACGTCCGTCCCTACGATTGCCATCGAACTTGCGGTCGCCGTCGAACTTGCGACCGTCCCGACGATCACCATCGAACTTGCGACCCTCGCCCTTGCCCCGACCTGCGCCGTTGCGGTCGAAGCCGCCGCGTCCGCCGCCGTTTCCGCGACCTTCTCCATCGCGCTTACCGTAGGGCTTGCGGTCGCCGCCCTTGAAACCGCCGTTGCCTCCGCCTTTGTATCCGCCCTTGCCACGGCCCGCGCCGCCGCCATTGCCACGGCCCTTGAAGCCGCGGTCGCTGTTCTGTTCGCTCAAGGTATGCGCCTCTCATCTCCTGTTTTAAAACCAGCAAAATGCCAACCATACATTATGGTACATGGATGGCTTCTTTGCCACAGGAATTTACGCTTCTCAGACCCTTAGACAGACCACAGGTACCCCACGCCGCGCACCGTTTCCAAGTGCTGGGCAAGCTCGGGGCCGAGCTTAGCGCGAACGCGGCGCACATGCACGTCTACCGTGCGACTGCCGCCGTAGTAGTCGAAGCCCCAAACACGACGCAGAAGGGCGTCTCGGGAATACGTGCGGCCGGGATGGGTTGCCAGGAAGGCAAGGAGGGCGTATTCCAGGTAGGTCAGATCCAGGGGCTGCCCGCCAACGGTCACCTGGTAGGTGGCCAGGTTGATGGCCATGTTGTCCACCACCACGTAATCCGAGCTGGAGCTTTCGTTACCCGGCCACAGCAGCTGGCGAATACGGGCGCTGCACTCCTCCGAAGAAGCTCCTCGCACCACGAAATCGCTCTTCACCTGGACCGGAAGGCGGAACTCGTTCAGGCTGGCATCGTCCACGATCACCAGCAGAGAAGCGGATCCATCCTCCACCAGTACCTGCTCCACCTGGGCGATGCTGCCCAGGGAATCCCCCTGAGACTCGTAGATCACCAGGTCGTAGCCGGGATGCTGGGCCAAAAGCTTCTTGAACTGGACCGATGACCCTGCAGCCACCTCCACATCCAGCTTGGAGAGAACCGCCTGAAACTTATGGGCATTGTCCAGGCTGTCAGCCACGAAAATTACGGTCTTGCGTTGCATGCGTCACGCTCCTTCAGGCGGTTCTAGAGCACGGCCAGATAGCGATCCCGTTCCCACTGGGTCACCGACTGCTGATAGGCGTTCCATTCGGCGCGCTTTTCCTTGACCAGGTAGCCGTGAATGTGATCGCCCAGGGTTTCCCTCATGAACTCAGAGTTAGCGAACAGCTCCACCGCCTCTCCCAAGCTGTCGGGCAGGGTCTGCAGGCCCATCTGGCGAAGCTCCTGGCGGGAAAGCCGGAACAGATCCCGCTCCTCAATGGGATCCATGAGCGGAAGTTCCTCCTCTATGCCCTTGAGGCCCGCCGCCAGCATCACCGCAAACGCCAGATAGGGATTTGCCGCCGGGTCGGGACTGCGCAGCTCGATGCGGCAGGACGCCTCGGAGTCGGGGCGATAACCGGGAATCCGCACCAGGGTGGAGCGGTTGTGCTTTGCCCAGGACACGTAGGTGGGCGCTTCCCCGCCTGCGATCATGCGCTTGTAGGAGTTCACGTACTGGTTCGTGACCAGCGTGAACTCGGGAGCGTACTTGAGGATGCCTGCCAGATAGTGCTTCGCCACCTGGGAAAGGCCGTATCCCATGGGATCGTTGGCGTCGAAGAACACGTTGCGGCCGTCGAAGTCAGAAAGGCTCTGATGCACGTGCATGCCGCTGCCCGGGATGTCTTCGTCGGGCTTGGGCATGAACGAGGCGTACACCCCGTGCTTCATGGCAATTTCCTTCACCACCAGCTTGTAGGTCATGACCGCATCGGCCATGGAGATGGCGTCGGTGAAGCGCAGGTCGATCTCGTGCTGGGAAGGGCCCATCTCGTGGTGGGAGTACTCAACGGGAATGCCCATCTTCTCCAGGGTCAGGACGGTGTCACGACGCAGGTCGCTGGCAGAATCCAGGGAGGTCAGGTCGAAATAGCCGCCGCGGTCAAGCACCTCGGTGCCGTTGGCGTCCTTGAAGTAGTAGTACTCCAGCTCAGGGCCCACGTTGAAGATGTACCCCATGTCCTGGGCCTTTGCCACCATCCGCATGAGCACCTGACGAGGGTCGCCCTCGAAGGTGGAACCGTCGGGAAGGCGGATGTCGCAGAACATGCGGGCTACCGCGTCGGTACTGGGACGCCAGGGCAGAACCTGGAAGGTGGACGCATCGGGGAAGGCGAGCATGTCCGACTCCACCGTGCTTCCAAAGCCTTCGATGCAACTTCCATCAAAGCCCATGCCCTCCGTAAAGGCGTCCTCAAGCTCGCTGGGAATCACCGCAAAGGACTTCATGTTGCCCAGCACGTCGGTGAACCAGAAACGCACGAAGTGCACGTCGCGGCTTTCGATGGTCTTCAGGACAAAGTCTTGGTTGGGATTCGTTGCCATGGAAGCTCCTTGATTCTGTTCTGCAGTCCGTATTCTACGAATTATACCGTGAGTTATTTCAATCAGATTTCGCCCCGTAAATCGAAAGGCGACCGCCCCGAGGGACGGTCGCCGTTCATGCAGGCTATGCCTTCTTGCAGTACGCCAGGCTGATCCAGCCCTTTCCGCTGGACAGTCGGCCCCAGTCCTTGTAGACCTTGTTGATGGTCACCACATCCCCTTGGTCCAGCCTTCCGGTAACCGTTCCGGAGGTGCTGTAGGTGGAGCGCACGTTCAGTCCCGTGCCGGGAACCACCTTCACCTGGAAGGGAGAGACCCTGCGGGCCCACTTGGCGTAGAAGGTCTTGTTACCAGAGGAACCCTTCTTGATGGAGGTCACCTGGGTGGCGTAAGAGCTGCTGGTGTACCACCCCTTGAACACATAGCCCAGGCGGTTGGGATTGTACAGGGTGTAGGACTTGGTGGAGTAGTAGGTCTTGGGGTTGGAGGAGCTGTTGGTTCCGCCGTTGAGCTTGTAGGTCACGCTGTACTTGCGCTGGGCAACGTAGTCGCGGTAGAAGAAGCTCACATCGGTCTTGGAGCCCAGGCCGTTGACCTTGCCCTTGCTGGTGAACTGCCACGCCCCCTTGCTGCCGGTGTAGTCGCAGGACTTGCCGTACTGGGCCACCCAGCGGCTGTATTTGCCGTAGGTGGGGTACTGCACGGTCTTGCCTTCTGAGTTGGTGTAGGTCATGTACTTCTTCCACCAGGTGGTGTTGGCGTACACGCCCGCCTTGAAGCCGGCAGCCTTGATGGTGCTGCAGTACGCCTTGGCCATGGAGGCCAGGGTGTAGTTGCTGATCTTATGGGAGTCGATCACCTGACCGCGGCTGTTCTTTTCCGGCACGCAGGGCCTGCTGGTGCCGTACTGCTCTTCCAAGTCGTAGTACACGGGCAGGTCGGTGTTGCTGGGAGTCAGGCCCGCCTTCTTCAGCAGCTTCAGGGTGAAGGCCGCTTCCTTCAGGGCCGTTTCCTTGTTCCAAGCGTAGGAGTACAGGTACACGCCCACCTTCAGTCCGGCTGCCCGGGCGTTCTTCACGTTGGTGACGAAGCGATAGTCTTCCTGGGAGCCGTTGGTGCGATCGGTGCGCTTCTTGTCCCAGCCGAAGCCGCAGCGGATGATGGCGTAGTCAATGCCGTCGGCCTTGACCTTCTTCCAGTCGATGGAGCCGTTATGCTCGGAAACGTCCACGCCCACGTGCTTGACGCCGCTGACCTTGATGGTCTGGGTGTCGTGATACACAAAGGAGCTCTTGGCGTTCTTCGCCGACCAGGAGGTCACGTTGGTGTAGGCGAAGGCGGTGGCGGGCAGGCAGGAGCACGCCAGGGCCGTGGCGGTGATCAAGGCTGCGATCTTCGTTTTCATAGTGCGTTTTCCTTTCGGATCAGTCTTCGTCCAAGCTCTTCTCGTAAATGCGGATAGCGTCCTCCAGCGGCCCGTCGAACCTCAGGCGGCCGTGTTCCAGAACAATGCCCCGGGTGCAGAACTCCTGCGCAGTAGCGGAGGCATGGGTCACGAACAGAACCGTCACGTTCTCATCCTGCATGATATGGCGAATGCGGCGCATGCACTTCTTGCGAAAGCGCTTGTCGCCCACGGAAAGGGCTTCGTCCACCACCAGGATCTCAGGGTCGCTGGAAACGGCGAAGGCAAAGCCCAGACGGGCCTTCATGCCGCTGGAATAGGTGCGGACCGGCTGGTCAATGTAGGACCCCAGATCGGCGAACTTGACCACCTTGGGCTCCAGCTCCTGGATTTCCTGGGGCGTCATGCCCACGGCCTGGCCTCGTAGGTGGATGTTCTCCCGACCCGTGAGGTTGCGGTCAAAGCCCGCGGTCAGCTCCAGCAGGGCGCACACTCGACCGTTGACGGTGACCGTGCCGCTGGTAGGCTGGGCCACGCCGGTGACCATCTTCAGGGTAGTGGACTTGCCGGCGCCGTTGTGCCCCAGAAACGCGATGGCCTCCCCCCGCCGTATGGTGAAGGAAAGGTTGCTCACCGCGTTGACCTTCTGGGCCTTGCTGTGCTTGTGGCCGCGAATGATGTCCATCAGGCGATCGCGGTCGCTGGAGTAGAGCCTATAGCTCTTGGTCACGTGGTCGAAGCGAATCATCACGTCGTCTGCGCTACAGGACATCTGCCACCTCCGATCGGGTCCGCTTGTACACGAACAGGGCCGCCAGCAGGGTGACCGCGAACACGGCGGCAAACCCCAGGCAGACCTCCGGCTTCTCCCAGATCCAGTACTTGTCGTAGAAGGCGGCGCGGGAAGCCGTGGTCAGGGACGTGATGGGGTTGAACAGCATGATTGCCTTCACCCAGCCCACGTCCAGGGCGCTCATGTCGAAGATGATGCCGGAAAGCCAGAAGAACGGCGTGGTCAGGGACGCGATCAGGTTCTTCACGTCCTTGCTGAAGGCGCACATGCAGCTTGCCATGAGGGAAAACACGTAGAAGAACACCACCATGACCGCCCAGATCAGCGGCACCTGCAGCAGGTACGCGTCTGGCGGCTGTCCGCAGGCGAAGTACATGACCACCAGCGCCAGCAGAAGACCCAACTGGATGACCAGGTTGGACACGATATTGATAAGAGGGATGCTGCCCAAGGGAAAGCGGATCTTGGTCACCAGGTACCCGTGCTTGTGGAACACGTCGGTACCCCCGTTGAGGATGGACTGCATGAAGAACCAGGGGATCAATCCGGCGGAAAGCCACAGGATGTAGGGAGGCGCGGAAGGATCCGAGGACCCGGAGCGCAGGCCGATCTCCAAGGCGAACCAGAACACGAAGATGTACAGGGCGGGCTTGACGAAGAACCACAGCCAGCCCAGAGCCGCACCGCGGGACTTCTTCTTCAGCTCGAACATGCCCAGGTTGCGGATCTGGCTGCGCCAGGCCCAGTCATCCCCGAGTATGTTCTTCAAACTGCTCCACATAGTACGTTTTTCCTGCGTTCAGTAGCATGTTATCCCACAGCGCCCAGGCAAAAAGCAGACGCTAATCTTTGAAATCATACCACCTGGGACCCTAGAACCCCAGGGAGTACACACAAATGCCAACAACAATAAGGGCAAGGGCGGCGATCTTCTTCTTCCCCAGCCGCTCGTTGAACACCGTCACGCCGAAGAACGCCACGAACACATAGCTGGTTGCCTCCAGGATAGGACCCAGGGAAAGGGGCACCTCCTTATAGGCATACACGGTCATGAGGGTAGCAGCGACGAAGATGGTGTAGGCTGCGATCACCGAAGGATTCAGGTACTCCGCCAAGGCGCTCTTATGGGGCTTCATGGCCTCCTTCTTCAGCAGCACCTGGGAAACGGCGGAGATAAACACCCCCAGAAGGTACACTCCCGCGTAGAGCATCATGGCCGATCACCCTCTTCAGGAGCCTGGGACGCCCGGCGCTCCGCCGCGCTGCCCGCGGCGCCATCCCCGTCCGGGCCAGCCTCCGAGCCCTGGGCTGCGGCAGACTGGGCGGCCTGGTCCTGTCCGTCGGCCACGGCGAACAGCACCACCCCGGCCATGACCAGCGCCGCGCCGATCACCATGGGAAGGGTGATGGTTTCCCCAAAGAAGATCACACCCCACACCATGCCCCAGATCACGGTCACCGCCTTGTTGGCGAAGGCCAGGGTCAAGGGCAGACGCTTGATGACCTGCTGCCAGCCGATGGCATAGCCGAACAGGATGGCCAGCATGCCGCCGTAGAGCAGCACGAACTGGAAGCTCATCACAGGTTGGGCAGCAGCATTCTTGCTGAAGAATCCGGAAAGGGAGTACACCAGAAGCAGCAGATGGAGCCCGATCAGGGCCCCCACGCGCCGGTTGACCCCGCTGGAAGCCTGCTTCCTAGCCAAGGTCCGCCCCGTACTTCGCAAGGGCTGCCTGATAGTCGAGCATCTGGTTGCGGTAGAGCAGACTCTTCCCCTGCTCGTCGGTCACCTGCACCTGCTGGTACAGCCTGCGGGTAAGCGCGTCCAGCTGGTCCCGGTCGGGAGCGCTGATGTAATAGCGGGCCACGTAGGGCTTGGCCCCCACGCCGTGACTCACCTCATCCCCGGGCCGGTAGAACACCAGGGCATCCTCCATGCCGGGCAGGTCCGCCACGGCACGGGCCCGATCGACGCTTCCCACCACCCCCTCGTGGCCGTGGAAGTACACCACCGCGCTGCAGCGGTCGTAGAAGGGGGTGTGGCCCTGAAGGCGCGCCCGCAGGGCATCACGGTCGTAGACCCAGTCCACCAGCAGCTCCTCGATGGAAAGGCCGCTGCCGTAGGTGACCAGCTCATGCTCGTAGCCGAACAGGCGGCCGGCGATTTCGCACACCTGAACGCCCCGTCCCGGCTCGTAGAAGAACTGCATGCTCATGGGGCCGCAATCGATGCCGGTGAAGGCCGCCACCTTGGCCACTATTTCCCGAGCAGGCTCGAAGACCTGGGCGGCGAAGCGGCTGGGGTAGGCATTGCGGCTCACATGGGGAATGGCAAAGGGAACATCCTGGGTTTTCTCCCGATCCGCCAACCCTAAGACCACGGGCTGGCCGTCCAGGATCCAGGTCATCATGTTGATCTCGAACCCACGCTTGTACTCTTCGGCAACCAGGTAGTCGAAGGCGGAGTCGGACACGATCTCGTTGAAGCGCTGACGGACCTGCTCGGCACTTTCCAGCACGTACACCCCGCGGCTGCCGTAGCCGTTGGCGGGCTTGACCACGCAGGGGAATCCCACCTGGGCCAGGTCCTGCTCCAGGCTTTCCCGATACACGCACACCGAACGGGGGGACGGGATGCCCAGCTCCTGGAACATGGACTTCATCAGGGGCTTTTCCCGCAGGTAGCGCATCTTCTCCGGCAGCACGTAGCCAGGAAGGCCCGTTGCCGCGCAGATGTTTGCCATACACTCGGCCAGCAGGTCGGAAAAGGAGGTGATAATGCCGTCAACCTGCTCCCGGGCGCACAGGTCCGCAATAGCCTGGGTATTCCTGACATCGATGGTGAAGGCCGCGTCCGCCACCGGCTTGGCAGGGCCGTCCGGGTAGCCGTCGCAGGCAATCACATAGATGCCTCGGCTCTGAGCGGTGCGTACCAGCTCCACGAACTCGTCCATGGAGCCCAGTACCAAAAGCCTATGCTGCATGGTCTTCCCCCTTCGAATCCCGCGCATCAAGCACGGTGCGCAGCGCGAATTGAGGCGCGTTGCTCACGGTCATAAAGGTTCGGCCCAGGTATTCGCCGATAAGCCCCAGGAAGGCCAGGTTCAATCCACCCAGCACCAGGGAAAGGACCATGAGGGACGTCCAGCCCTCCACCAAGACCGGATCGACGAAATGCTGCACCACCAGGGCAACGGCGCCGATCAGGCCCAGGGCGCAGGCGATCATGCCAAGCCACAGGGCCATGCGCAGCGGTGCCAGGGAAAAGCCCAGCACCGTAGACCACAGCCGCACCAGGCTCTTCAGGGTGTAGCCCGAACGGCCCTCCTGGCGGGCGAAATGCTCCACCTCCACGTTGCACACGCTGTCGGTTGCGCGAAACACCAGCCCCTGGATGTAGATGTAAGGCCCGCGGTAGCGCACCACTTCGTCTCGCACGTGGCGGCGCATGGCAAAGAAGTTGCTGGAGTACACGTCCTTGGGGCGTTTGGTCAGAACCCGCACCGTCCAGGCTTGGAACCGCGATCCCAGCCGACGCCACAGAGCTTCCTTGTGCTCCGGCCACTGGGCAAAGACCACGTCGCAGCCGCTTTCCTCAAGCGCCTGCAAGATCTTGGTCACCTGCGTGGGATGGGTCTGCATGTCGTCGTCCATGAGCAGCACCGCGTCCCCACGGGTACGCAGGAGTCCCGCCATGATGGCGTTGTGCTGTCCCATGTTCTTGGCGCAGTCCACCCCCACCACGCGGGGATCCCTGTGGCACAGCTCTTGGATCTGGGCGAAGGTGCCGTCGGTGGAACCGTCGTTTACCAGTACGAACTCGTAGTCGTAGCCAGCGTCCACCAGCACCCGGCGGGTTTGATCCACCACCGCCGAGATGGTCTTCTCCGAGTAGTAGCAGGGTATGACCACGGAAACCATCACGGTGCTCACCTACTGCTTCCCAGCGTAGAAGTCCAGGACGACCTGGACCACGGCCTGGCGCTGCTCCTGGGTCATGCCGAAGAACAAGGGCAGGCGTACCAGACGGTCGCTTTCCCCATTGGTCACCTCCATGCCGCCGCTTACGCGCCCGTAGCGCAGGCCCGCGGGGCTGGAGTGCAGGGGCACGTAGTGGAAGGCCATCCCCACGCCCCGCTCCTTGGCAAAGCTGATCAACTCCGTGCGTTCCTCCAGGTCAGCGCACTTCACGTAGTACATATGGGCGTTATGAGCGCAGTCTTCGGGGACAAAGGGAAGCTCGAGCAGGCCCGCCTTGGCCAAGGGGGCGAAGGAGCGATGATAATAGTCCCAGGTTTCCAGGCGGTCTTCGTTGATCTGGTCGGCGGCCTGGAGCTGGCCCCACAGATAGGCGGCGTTCATGTCGGAGGGCAGGTAGCTGGACCCATAGGACACCCAGGTGTACTTGTCCACCTGACCGCGGAAGAAGCGGCTGCGGTTTGTTCCCTTCTCCCGCAGGATCTCGGCCTCTTCGTTGAAGCGGGGGTCGTTTATGACCAGGGCGCCCCCTTCGCCCATAGAGTAGTTCTTGGTCTCATGGAAGGAATAGCATCCCAGATCCGCCAAGGTCCCCAGGGACCTGCCCTTGTAGGCTGCCATGACTCCCTGAGCG
>JAQXGX010000158.1 GCA_029006935.1 Eggerthellales bacterium
CACGTGCTTGGCCTTGATGGCGTCCACCACGATCACGTCGGCGGGCAGCCAGTCCAGGGAATCGATGCTGGAAAGATCAACCCAGCAGGCGTCGCTGTGCTCCAGCAGCGTAAGGTGGTCGCTTGCCAGGGAACACAGGTAGCAGCCCATGCTCAGGTGGAAAGTGGGGTAGTCGTATTCCGCGGTGACCAGGTGATCTCCCACCACGATTTGCGCGTCCAGCTCCTCCTTGATTTCGCGCGCCAGGGCCTGCTGGGGAGTTTCGCCCTGCTCGACCTTGCCTCCAGGGAATTCCCATCCGCCAGCAAAGTCGCCGTATCCGCGCTTGGTGGCAAAGACCTTGTTGTCCTTCAGGATAACGGCGGCAACAACGGAAACGGTCTTCATGGGCAGCTCCTTCGCGGGGTGGAAATCACATTAGATCAGTGTAGCCATTTTGGGCCGCCCCGATGTGGAAGCTAGTCGGATTCCCCCGAAAGGAGGCGCGCTTCTTCGAAGGCGGCCTTCATGGTGGGGTTGTTGCGGGTCAGCTTGCGCACGGTCAGGGCCTCGGCCTTATCGTTTGCCAGGCGCAGGTTCCTTTCGGAGCCGACCAGGGCTTCCTTGACCTTGATCAGATGTTCGATGGTCTTGTCGATCTCGTCGATGGCGTCGTTGAACTTCCTGCTGGCAAGCTGGTAGTTGCGGCCGAACTTGGTCTTGAAGTCCTCCAGCTGGCTTTCGAAGTTGGTGACGTCAATGTTCTTCTGACGCTCCAGAGCCAGCTGGTTCTTGTACTGCATGGATGCCAGGCCGGTGTTGCGCAGGATGCCGATGAGCGGAATGAAGAACTGCGGGCGAATCACGTACATCTTCTCGTAGCGGTAGGACATGTCCACGATGCCGGAGTTGTAGTAGTCGTTATCCGGCTCCAAGGTGCTGACCAGCACGGCGTACTCGCAGTTCTTCTTGCGGCGGTCGGCGTCCAGCTTCTTGAGGAAGTCTTCATTCTTGTGCTTGGTCTTGCTCACGGAGTCTTCCAGCTCCATTTCATTCTTCATCTCGAACATGATGGAAACCACTTCGGTGCCGGATTCGTCGGCCTCGCGGAAGATGAAGTCGCCCTTGGTGTGGTCCACCACCTCGTTGTCCTTTTCGAAGTAGGCGCGGGGGAAGGCGGTCATGCGGATCTTGTTGAACTCGGATTCGCAGTAGCGCTCCAGGGACTCGCCGATCATCTTGGTGGACTG
Organism: Eggerthellales bacterium; assembly: GCA_029006935.1. Classification (GTDB taxonomy): domain Bacteria; phylum Actinomycetota; class Coriobacteriia; order Coriobacteriales; family Eggerthellaceae; genus SUG1186. Next base: position 1,230 of record JAQXGX010000158.1, read on the forward strand.
CTTGGACTTCATGTCGCGTACGCGTTCGATTTCCTGGTTCAGATGGGAGATCACGGCGTCCTTTTCGCGCAGGTCAGACATCTGCTTCTGCTTTTCCAGGGCCAGGGCCTGTTCTGCTTCCGCCTTCTGAGCCTTCAGATTGCCTTCCAGCTCTTCGCACCTGCGCTCGATGGCGCGCTGGGATTCCACGGCCTGGGTGCGGGCTTCGGCCAGGGCGCGATCCTTTTCCGAGGTCAGGGTGGCTTCCTGGGCGGCCAGCTTTTCCTGCAGCTGGGCAATCTGGGCGTCCTTCTTGGCCAGGGCCTGGGTCAGCTCCTGGGCGTGCTTGGCTTCGGACTCGCGGGTCTTGGCGGCGCTTTCGCTCTGAGCAGCCTTGATGGTGGCGGTCAGGCGGGCGATCTCCGCTTCGTTGGCTGCCTGGGACTTTGCCAGGGCCTCCTGATGAACGAGCTGCGCGCGCTCCAGTTCCGCCTGCGCCTTCTGGCGAGCAGCCTCGGCTTCGGCCAACAGCTGGGCGATTTCCGCGTCCTTCTTGTTCAGGGCTTCCTTGGTCTTGGCGTTTTCCTGGGCCTGGGCAAGAAGGACTTCCTGGGTCTTGGCCTTTTCCAGGGCAGCGGTGGCGCGGTCGAGCTCCTTGGCAAACTCGGCGTCGCGAATCTGCTTCACGATGCTGTTAAAGGCAGACTCGTCAACGGTGAAGACCTTGGAACAATGGGGGCACTTGATTTCGTTCATGACGCTCCTTTCGAAAGATGCTCGCTGCGTTTTCCGTTGCTTTCTTGCTTATGCGGCCAAGAGGTCATTGCTTAGTAAGGAGTACGGGTTGGATCCGAGCTCTAGTGTGGTCTGCTCAGAAATATACGCGATATTGCGTGAAGAAGGCTGGATTATTGCAGATTATGGCTCCCTGTATATGAGCCAAGGCTTTGAAGCGTCCCTGATGAAACGGAACTATTGCCCTTGCTGGCCGTTGGGTCAAGGAAAAACGAGCCCAGGGGCAAAACGATGCGGCTGGCAAAGTGAGCTTGGCTGTGGTCTTCGCCCACTAAATCGACGACGTGCCGAAGGGAGAGAATGCTGCCGGTGTCGGCCTTTCTTTTGACACCAAATCCCAATGGTTACGGTGTGGCAACAGGATGGGGGCGGGGCGGGTTCGGATGGTACTGTTTCAGTGGAAGGAAAGCGGAGCAGCGCGGTAAGGGCATACGGTGCAAACATACGACAAGCA
>JAQXGX010000159.1 GCA_029006935.1 Eggerthellales bacterium
ATGCCCACGATCTGGTCCACATCCTCATGAAATACGGGCAGGCGGGAGTAGCCGGTGCCGGTCATGCGTTCCGCGGCCTGACGCACGGTGTCGGTATCCTGCACCAAGATCATGTCCATGCGCGGCTGCATAACCTCCATGGCGGTCATGTCGCCAAGCTCAATGATCTCGTGAATCATGCTCTTTTCGTCTTCCAGAAGATCATCGCTATCGGTGACCAGATCGCGAATCTGCTCCTCTGAAGCTCCTTGGCTGTTCCTGCGATTACAAACAGCGCGGGTGATCAGCGCTGACAGACCGGCCGCCGCCACGGCAACGGCTCCGTACGATGCAATGCATAGGCCTATGTCCATGTGAAAAGAGCACTCCTTAAGTCGCTGGCCTGGTAATTCGCCCTATCCTAGCAAAATGAGGGCGAAAGGGAAGGTGCAAGCTGACAAATCCCCAAAACCGTCAGTAATACCTATAGTACGCTGCGCAACTGCCCTCCGAGCTGACCATGCAGGGGCCCACCGGGTTTTCCGGGGTGCAGACCGTGCGGAACAGCGGGCAGTCATGGGGGCTCATGCGAGCTCGGAGCACATCGCCGCAGCGGCAGCCCTTGTGACCCTGAGTAGGCTCAACCTGCGGGGCAAAGCGCCGGACCGCGTCGAACTGGGCGTACTCGGGGCGAATGGCGTAGCCGGATCCGGGGATTTCACCCAGACCACGCCAAAGGGCAGGCTGGGTTTGGAACACTTCCTGAATGGCCGCCAGGGCAATGGGGTTGCCCTGGGGCATGACGCCGCGAGAATAGGCGATCTCGATCTCCGCACGGCCTTCGGAAAGCTGTCGAAGTAGCATGGCAATGCCCTGTAGCACGTCAACCGGCTCGAACCCGGTGACCACACCGGGGATGCCGTACTTTTCCGCCAGGAACTTGTACGGCTCCACACCGATGATAGTGGATACGTGCCCCGGCAGGATTAGCGCGTCGAGCTGGGATTGGTCGTCGTTGACGATTGCCTCCAAGGCTCCCGGCATGTTCTTATGGGCGCAGAAGACCGTGAAGTTGGTCAGTCCCATGGCCTTTGCCCTCTTTATTGCCATGGCAACCAGCGGCGTGGTGGTCTCGAACCCCACGCCCACGAACACCACCTGGCGCTCAGGATGCTGCTGGGCAAAGGTCAGGGCGTCAAGAGGGGAGTACACGATCTGCACGTTGGCTCCGGCCGCCTGCTCCGCCCGAAGGCTGGAAGTGGAGCCGGGCACGCGGACCATATCTCCGAAGGTGGCGATGGTCACCTCGGGGATGCGGGCCAGGGCAATGACCGTATCGATGTCGGCGTTGGCGGTGACGCAGACCGGGCATCCCGGGCCAGACGCCAGCCGGCACCCTTCCGGAAGCAGGTCCCGTATGCCGTTTCGAGCAATGGCCACAGTATGGGTTCCGCACACCTCCATGAGGGTCGCGTGATCAGGAGCCATCTTCTGAATGGACTCGATGAGCCCACGGGCCAGCACCGGGTCCTTGAATGCGTCAAGGTTCATGGAGGAGCCCATCTACGCCACCCCGTCGGCTAGCTCGGGGAACTCCTTCACCAGGTCAATGGTCTCCTGGGCATATTGGGGATCCACCACCTCTATGGCAAAGCCCGCGTGGACTAAAACGTAGTCCCCCACCTGAGCCTGGGGCGTCAGGTCAACGGAAACCGTCCTGCTCACGCCAAGAATATCCACTTTGGCCAGGTTGTCGTCTTCCAGCTCCACGATCTTCGCGGGAATAGCCAAGCACATGCTTACCGCTCCTTCTTGCGCACATCGCTCGTCCCGAGCCTTCCGCAAAGCGGCGCGGGGAAACGATGCTCTTCGTCTACTACTGGTTCAACGCTACCACAGCTTGGCCCAGGCACAAGCCGCCGTCATTGCAAGGGAGCTCTTTGCTTATGGCAATGGTGAACCCTGCGGCGGAAAGGTCCTGAAGCGCTTTCTCCATGATGTAGCGGTTGGCGAAGACCCCGCCCGAAAGGACCACCGTGGTGATGCCGTACAGCGCGTTCACCAGAGTACAGGCTTGCACCAGCATCCTAACCACCGCGTCATGGAAGCGGCGGGCGATCAGGGGAGTCGGCACCTGGGAGGAAAGGTCGTCCAGCATGGCCTGGAACACCGGCGCCGGATCCATGATAAGGACCGACGTATCCTGGGCCGTGCTCTGGGCGGTGGCGATGTTCTTCACGAAGGCCACCTCATAGCGCTCTGCTGCCACAGGGTCGTCCTCTGCGGCAGAGCTTGCAGCGCAGGCCTCCAGCAGCATAGCCGCCTCCGCATCGAAGGAACAGCAATCACACAACCCCAGAAGGGCTGCCGCTGCGTCGAACAGCCGTCCCAGAGAGGACGTGAAGGGGGTGTTCAGGCCGGTTTCGATCATATGGTCCAGGGCAGCCCGTTTATCCTGCCCCACCCGGTCCAACAGCGGTTGAGCGGCGGGGTGCTCCAGCAGGTCGAAGTTGCTCAAAGCCGCATAGGCCATGCGGAGGGGTTCCTTCACCGCCGCGGCGCCTCCGGGCATGGGGATGTAGGCCAGGTTGGCAAAGCGCTCGAAGGCGCTCAGGTTGCACAACATGACCTCGCCACCCCAAACCGCTCCGTCAACGCCGTAGCCGGTTCCATCGAAGGCGATGCCGCACACAGCGTCGCTCAGACCGTTTTCAGCCATGACGCTGACCACATGGGCATGATGATGCTGTACGGAAACCACCATGTTGGCCTTACCCTGCTCCTGCTGCTCCTTAGTCCACTTGGTGGACAGGTACTCGGGGTGCAGGTCGCAGGCAAGCACAGTGGGTTTCACGTGAAACAGCTGTTCGTAGCGGCTCTTCGATTGAATCCAGGCGTCGTAGGTTTCCTCGTTCTCCAAGTCACCCAGATGGGCGGAAAGAAACGCCTCGGTTCCCCTGACCAGGGCGAAGGTATTCTTTTGCTCGGGACCAACGGCAAGAACCTCCGAAGAGGCAGCTTTCCCCACAACCTTCTTATCCAACTGAACGGGCTGAGGAGCGTAGCCGCGAGCGCGGCGCACCATCTGTATGGCGCTGCCAGCATCGCCGGCGTCCAGCACCCTGACCACAGAGTCATCAAAGCGCGCAAGGATGGGGCGATTGTTAGTCAGGAATGCGTCCGCCACTCCAGAAAGCTTGGAAACCGCTTCCTGGTTGGTGATGGCAATAGGCTCATCAGACAGGTTGCCGGAGGTCATAACCAGCATTCGACCCCCTGCCTCCACAAAGTCATGCATGACCAGGTGCTGAAGAGGGGTGTAGGGAAGCATCACGCCCAACTCGCACAGGTCGTCTGCCAAGCCGCCGGAAAGGAACACATCGGGCCGTTTCCTCAACAGCACGATGGGACGCTGGGCGCTGGTCAGAACCTTTTCCTCCTCGGAGCTCAGGAAGCAGATCTGGGAAACGGCTTCTACCGAAGGCATCATCACCGCAAAGGGCTTCTTCGGTCGGTGCTTGCGCGTGCGAAGCTGGGCCAGGGCCGCTCCATTGTCTCCGTCGCAGGCCAAGTGATATCCACCCAAGCCCTTCATGGCCACGATCTTCCCCTGAAGCAGGTGGGATACCGCCTTGCTCAGAATCCGGTCGCTTTCCTGAAGGGTGGTTCCGTATTCTTTACCCTGAGGATACTCCTGACCCCCCGCAGGCTCCCAGTAACCCAGAACGGGCCCGCACTCAAAGCAGGCGTTGGGCTGGGCATGGAAGCGGCGGTTGCCGGGATCCTGGTACTCCGTCGCACAGGCGGGGCACATGACAAAGGCCTTCATCGACGTTGCCGGACGATCGTAGGGAAGGCTTTCGATGATGGTGTAGCGCGGACCGCAGTTGGTGCAGTTGATGAACGGGTACCGGTAGCGGTGATTCTGGGGATCGAAAAGCTCCTGGACGCATTCATCGCAGGTGGCAAGATCAGGGGAAACCAGGGTGCTTTCCGAAGACTCCTCCTGATCAGACCGGCGAATCTCGAAAGTGGTGAAGTCCTCTAGGGGCACTTCCTTGATATCTATGCGCTTGACCTGAGCAGCCGCGGGCGCATGCTCGGATATTTCCAGCACGAACTCGTCGAGCAGCTTGCTTTCGCCCTCAGCGTGAATATGAACGCCGTCAACAGCGTTCATCACCCATCCGGTGATCAGGTTCTTCTTTGCCAAACGATAGACAAAGGGGCGGAAACCCACCCCTTGCACTATCCCTTCGACCTTAAGTTCCAGGGCCTCAATCATGCTTCATCGCCTTCATTACTTGAACATGAGCTTGCTTTTTACCAATTCGAACAACGCGCGAAGCGTTACTCCGGAGTTATCGGGCAGGTGGATGTGAACGACCCTGCGGTCACGATCCGCCAAGGTTCTGAAATCACCCACTGCCTGGGCCTTTGCCAGGTGACCGAGGCTGTCTGCCTCTGCAGGAAGGGGAATGTCCTTCAACTCATCCGCAGAGATGATCAGGAACACGCCCTTGTTGGGACCTCCCTTGTGGAGTTGGCCCGTGGAGTGCAGGTAGCGGGGGCCGATCTCCAAGCAGGTCACCACGCCAGCTGCCTGGGCAATGATGTGGCGAATGTTCTCCAGCGCTTCACGGCGCCCTTCACCAGCGTAGGGCAGAAACGCGTTCACCGAGCAGAAGTCCCCAGGTTGGATGGAATCCATAAGTCTCCCAACGGCATCTTCCACGGTTTCACACGTTCCCAGACAGGGAGCTACACGCACTTCGCATTCACCCATGTCCACAATGCCTCCGAAGCTCTGACGGAAATCAGGTTCCGGCATGCCAGAGGAAAGGATGGACAGTACCTCGTTCTTTGCCGCTTGAACGTCGGGCTGGTCAAAGGGGCATACCTGCATCAGGTATCCGCACATAGCCGTAGCATACTCCCACATGACGAAGTGCTCTGCCAGCTCCTCTGCGGACTCCACGCTCATGATCAGACGCGGAATAGCCTGGTTCACATAGGTCAGGCTCATCTCGAAGTTCTTGAGCTCGTCCCACAGGTCGGTCTTGGTGCGGTACATGATCACACTGCGGTCACCGGGATCTTCGCTCAGAAGCAGGGAGTCCACCTCGATATTAGGAAGAATGCCCTTGCCTTCCTTGCCCAGGCTTTCCGCAACCAGCTGCTCGATCCAAAGACCCAGCACACGGCCACGCTTGGGAGTCAGGAAACTGAACTTGTCCCTTCCCAGTTGGTAGTTGTCATACAGGAACGCTGCCAGGTTGATGGCGGGGTTGTCTATATTGTCCTCACTGCAAGCCTGCTCGGCAGCGGCACCGTGCTGCATGAACAGATCCAGATCTATGCCAGCCAAGGCAGCGGGAAGCAAGCCGAACACGGAAAGGGCGCTGAATCGCCCTCCTACCTGGGGTTCTCCGGAAAACAACCCGCGCCAGCCCTCTTCCTTGGCCATCTGCTCCAACTTGCTACCAGGATCGGTAATGGCAACAAGGTGGTTGGGAATCTGCTCTTCCGGCAGGACCTCGCCCAGAATACCCCGGACCGCAGTCAGAGCGAGCCGAGGCTCAATGGTTCCACCGCTCTTAGAGGAAACGATCACCAAAGTGGTCTGGGGATTCGCCGTATGCATGATGGTGCGAATGCGCACCGGGGAATCAGAGTCGATGGTCCTGAAGTCAACGCGGTTCTTATCTACCTTGTTGTACTTGGTAATGGTCATGGGCGCCTGGGTAGAGCCCCCTTGGCCAATAAGGACCACGGTATCTATGCCGTCTGCAACGCATTGGTCCGCAAACTCCTGGATCTTTGCAACAGGGAACGGCGGGTTACCGGCAAGATCGACCCAACCCATGAAGTTTTCAGCGCATTCCTGCGCTTCTTCGGAGAAATCGTATACCGATGCATCCTTCGCATGAATGCGACTAGCAATGCAATCACGAACAAGAGTCTTCGCAGAAGGATACAGCTTCTCCATAGATGCTGTAATCATATGCAAGCCTTTGCTTAAATGCCCAGCGCCTTCTTAAGAGCCGAAACACGACGACGAGATACAGGGATCTTCTCGTCCACACCGTTCAAGGTCAGCAGCAGCGTGCCACCGGAAACAGACTCGACTTCCTCGACCATGGTCAGGTTCACCAGATAACCGCGGTGAACACGGAAGAAGCCATGGCCATCAAGGCGCTTTTCCAACTGTGCCAGGCTAACCGTGCTGAAATAACGATCGGAGTCGGTCTGCAGATACGCGTAGTCGTCACGAGCCATGACGAAGCGGATCTTGTCGATGCCGATCAGGATCTTTTTACCACCCTTTTCAACGGGGATGCGCTCGGAGCGCTGTGCCTTTGCGTGCAGGGAAACATGCTCGGTCACACGAGCGATGGCCTGGGCAAGGCGCGGGGTTTCCACGGGCTTGACCAGATAGTCGATGGCGTTGACCTTGAACGCATCAATGGCGAACTCGCTGTAAGCGGTAACGAAGACCACTGCAGGCGGGAACTTCAAATGCTGCAGTGCATCAGCAAGCTGAAGACCCGTTGCCTCAGGCATGTTGACGTCAAGGAACATTACGTCACAAGGGTATTCCTTCAGCTTCTCAATAGCCTCTCGGACGCTGGCAGCTTCTGCGACCACGTCCGTCTTACCCAATTCGTCCAGGAGAAACTTGAGCTCAGAGCGTGCCGGAGCCTCATCGTCAACGACGATCGCCTTCAGCAAGGTGGTTTCGATACTCATAGCTACATCCACTCCCGTTCATTCTGGACATTAGTCCCACTATTATAAGTCTAGAAATACAAAATACAAAACATGATTGCGTTCTGACGGGATATCTTTTACCTCTTCTTTGCACCAAGTGCGCTATAATCGTAATTCCTGGCCAACAGGAACATGCGGGTGTCGCCAAGTGGTAAGGCCCCAGCTTCCCAAGCTGGTATTCGCGGGTTCGAATCCCGTCATCCGCTCCAGTAACTGCACCGGACCGGCTCACTAGAGCTGGTCCGTTTTCTTTTCCATAGAGCTGAACTGGGATTACAGGACGAAGATGCTCTTAACTCCACTAGAGGGCATCAGCACGATTCAAATCACCGATCAGGTAGGGCCTGATGCGCTTTCGCTTGCGGGATGCCGGGGGTAAAAAAAGAACCCGCCGAAGCGGGTTCATTGAGTGAGCTAACTGGTGCGCCGTGAGGGATTCGAACCCCCGACGTACTGATTCGTAGTCAGTCCCTCTATCCAGCTGAGGTAACGGCGCGTTGAAAAGCAACAGTGAATATATTAATCACTTCCAACGTTGTGTCAACACCTAATTTTAGGAAATGGAGAAAAACTAGCCTTCCCTAGATCACACTCACCAGATCCATGACAAAATCAGCCCGCTCGTACAGCATATCCAGGCTGACGTTCTCCACCACGTCATCAGCTTGACCCAGAAGAGCAGGCTTTCCCTTCTCCATGCCGCACATATGCATGGCAATAAGGCCATGGCTGTTTGCAAAGACCGTGGTGCTGGGTACGGCACTGCTTTCCACCGTCTTCACAGACACTCCGCTGACCTGGGACGCACGGCGCAGATAGCGCTTCATCCTGGAGGAGCTCTTCACCTTTCGCAAGATGCCTCCCGACTCCACGAAGCTGAGCTCTCCCGCCCCAAGGCTGTCCAGCTCAATGACGATGGCTCCGCGTAGGTCGCTGCGGTTTTCCGCTATGAAGGCGTTCATGCCGGCATTGTCGGCAAGTTCGGCGCCCAGAGCCACGAACCATACCTCGGTTCCGATGTAGGGGTTGTGGAAGTCACGGATCGCCTGGATCCGCTCTTCGTTCTTCTGCTCTTCCTGGAAGGAAGCCTCTTCCTCCAGCACAGGCTCTTCCACGTCGGAGTCCTGCGCTTCCTCAGGAAGGGGAGCATAAACATCCTCGGTCTGGTTCCTTCTCCGGCTACGCCTGGACGCCTTCTCCTGTTCCTGAGCACCCTTACGAGAAAGCTTTCCCTGCAGTTTTTCCTTCAGGGAAAACGCTCCGCCCTTCCACTCTCGATCCAAAGGATCGTAGTGGTCGGAGTCTGCCTCATCCAGCCAGACTTCGTCTTCATCATCATAGGAAGCGACCTCGGGAGCAGGCGCAGGATTAGCCTTTCGGCCGAAGCGGCCAAAGACATTGGAGAAAAATCCGCCCTTCTTGGGCTCCGGCTCATAGTCGGCATTGTCCTCAACCGGGTCATCGGTTGCCACCAGATCCCCGTACGGGTCATCCTCGTAAACATCGCCCAGCTCGCTGACCATATCCATTCTCACCGTTTTGTCGGTCTCCTGGACAGCGGGCTGATTCTGAGCAGAAGTTTGATCCAGCTCCTCCTCAAGAGGAGCGTATACATCGGGAATCGGCTGAACAGGTCCGGTCAGGCTGGCGACCTGATCCTTGATACGGGTAATCTCCCCCGAAAGGGAAGGCAGGGAGGTGCGCAGGTCCTTTACCGACGGACGAGGAGCAGCAGCTCTTTCCGCGCTGGGAGTCACGTTCACCGCAGGAAGGGAGTTCAAAAGACCGCCGCGATCCTTGATGGCGTTGAACTCACCGGAAAGAGAAGGCAGGGAAATCTTGGGGCGAGCAGGGGAAGCCGGCGTTTTGGCGCTCAGCACAGGGGCTATATCCGCTGCGGAAAGGGGGGGCTCCTGAACAGAGTCAGCAGCCAGCGCTTCGGCCATATCCTGATCAGCAGAAACCGCACTGCGCTCCTCAGCCCGAGCGGACTGCTGGTCCTGGGCCTGGCGTTGCGCCTTGGCAGGGTCCAGGAAGGAGGGAATGGCCACGTCAAGATCGGGGCTGATATCATCCAGACTCTTATTGAAGTCCGCGAACTGAGCAACGGGGTCCATGGATCCCGGCAACGGCTCGGGTTCGGAAGCAGGGACGTACTCCTGCGGCTCTACCGCCTGCTCCGCGTTGGCAGCTGCCTGAACAGCAGCGGATGCGTAGGATGCAAAGGGGTTTTCAACCAGGGAGGAATCGACCTCCGCAGGAGCGATTGCCTCAGCCCGAGCTGCTGCAACCTCTTCTTCCGGGGCCGAAGCGAAGGGAATGCTGCTTTCCAGGTCTTCCTCTTCCGCCTCACCCGTGCTTCCCATAGCTGCATCTAAGGCATCTGCATAACGAGAACGACGGATCGGCGCATCGTTAGTGCTCTTCTTCTTTGCCTTTGCCTGGGCTGCCTTGAACCATGCAGGCTGAGAGTCGTCTTCCTGATCCGCAGCCTCAGCCGCCACCGGCGCTACCGATGTGGAAGAAGAGGGGATTCCCGCAGCAGCGGATGCCGCAGCGGGAGCGGAAGCCGCGGCGGCAGCCACAGCGGAGGCAACCGCTGCACCAGCCACAGAGGGAGTAACAGGAGCATTTTCGGAAGAATCCCCGGAATCGGTCGGGGAAAGCGGTTGCGCAGATTCGGTGGGCTGGACATCGTAGGTCAAGGAAGCACCCTGAGGAACCACTCCCTGCTCCCATGCCGCCTCTTCACCATGAACCACGGGCTCAAGATCGGAGTCGTCCTGGCGCTTTTCCGGCTTGACGGCAGTGCCGGAAGCCATCCTACGAGCAGCTTCCATCATCACGGCAACGCCAGCAGCATTGCTGTTGGCCGCTTCGTTGTAGGCGGAAAAGCGATGGATGATCTTCAGGATCAGCGGAACCGCCACCAGCAACAGGGCGATTACCGTGACTACATTAAGGATTATCGCCAATACGCCTTCAGCCTGAGCAAACAAGGTCAGACGAAGAAGGATCAGCAGAGGTACGAAGAACATGGCAGCGACGGAGGCCTTGTTTACCAGGGGAAGAATGTTCACCAAGCCAGGCCCCAGCTCCGGACGCACCTTGCCACTGTCGTAGCGAGCAACCAGGATCACCTTACGGCGACGGGGACGCCTATCCGGCTCGTCCGGAACGTACTTTGCCACCACGTTCTGGCTTACGCCGCGGGAAAGGAAGCGGGATATCAGAGGCCGTCCCGTTTCCTCCATGAAGAACACTACTGCGGTTATGACCAGAAGTACGAACAGGGGAACCGCCAGTATCTTCACCAGCAGCGCAAGGACGGAGGCTACCACCATGACGCCGGAAAGTACGGCCTGCACGGTCCGTCCCTCTGAAGGTGCATTGAACTCCTGAATCTGGGAGGGAAGACCTATCTCGTTCTCGAAGCTTTCTGCAATATAATTCGCCGCCTGCTGCTCCTCTTCGGTGCCAGCAGGTCGCGGTCCGATCTCCTGGGAAAGATATGAGATTCGGTCTATCATCTCGGGCATTTTGAGCCTTTCGTTATATGTAATTCAATTGTTTGAGTGCGCCTATGCTGCGTTTGGGCGTACTCAAAAGACAGTATACCGCTAATCAGTTGCCGAACCGGATAACTTAGCCACGGCGCGGTCCGCCACCTCGGCTTTTTCACGAGCTCTCTTATACCGGGCAAGATCCTTGCTGACCTGGTTGGAGTACGCTTCCCTTAACGCCTCGTCAGTGCTCTTCGGCATCTTCTTCGCTAGTTGAACCGCGCGATCGTCGGCTTCCTCGTATTTCCGTATGCTTTCCTGAGCCTTCGCGGTCTTTTCCTGCTTCAGGTAGTCTATGGAGGCGATCATATACCCCAGCGCCTTCACGCGAGCAGAGATATAGTCAGTGAAGGGAGTCACGTCCAGAAGCTCGTAGGTTTCACCCACTGAAACGAACGCCTCGCTTGCTGTCTGGAACTCATCAGCCGCCTCCGCTGTCTTCTTCCGTGCTGAATCCAGCTTTTCTCCTATTGAGCCGTTGATCTCCGAAGCTGCCGCCCGGGTCTGAGCATCTGCAGAAAGCATCTGATCCCATGCATCCTGCGCCGCCGACCTGACCTGATTCATGGACACCGCTTGATCCAACACGGCATAGCCGGCTTCCACGTACTTCTGGCGGTTATCGACCGCAGCCTGGACATCCTGGACCTTCTTCACCTCGTCTTCACCCTGGGCATTTGCCAGAAGCTGGGAAACCATACGAGAAGTGCTTTCCAGCAACTCTTCCGCCTGAGGCTGGAACTCCTGGGCTTGGACGGCGTAGATGAGCAGGTCGTCCGACAAGGGATCGGCTATGGCGTCATCAAGGGCCTTCAGCCCCGCGTCCAACTCACCGAAGTTGGCCAGAATGTTTTCCGCCGAGGCGGCCTGCCTTTGCATCCTCTGGTAATAGTCCATGCCGCTGGTAATCCCATAGTACCCCACGACCAGCACCACTACGGCAACAGCCGAGGCAACGGCAACACGGATGTTACGACGACGGGCTTTGCGCCCTTGAACCTTAAGGGCTCTTTCTTCTTCGGTGGAGATCAGGTTCGGCTTGTCCTCGGGCTCATGCTTTGGAGTGGTAGGGGCGGGTACAGGCAAGGATGAAGCAGACTCTGTTTCACGTGAAACATCGGGGGGTGCTTCTTTTGTTTCAGGTCCTTTAGAAAGAAAATCCGAAGTGGAAACCGGTACGGGATTGGTTTCCTTGCGGTCTACCGTGAACAGGTCTAGACGACCTGGCATCTTGATACGCCGCGCCTCGCCGTGCTTGCGATCCATTTCCTGCTTGGTTGCGTCAAGAACGCTGAAGGAAAGCTCGTTGGACGTTCCTGCGGTGTTTCCCTTGATATGAAGGGCCTTGCCCCAGTGCTTTTTCTTCCCAAAAGCCATGATGGCTACCCTCGCCTCAAGCTTCCCAGCTCTTCAATGATTTCCGAGCAAGTCAGAAGCTTCACATTCCTACTGGGCATGGACGCCAGCACGGTCCTTCCATAGCTCTTGGTAACCAGGCGCTTATCGGCAAGGATCAGGGCACCGGTATCGTCCGCCTTCCGGATAAGGCGACCGGCAGCCTGCTTCGTTTCTATGATGGCGGCAGGAAGAACGTACTTGCGCCAGGCAGCATCATCCCGGGCAGCCCTTTCGCAGGAAAGGGGGTCGCTTGGACGAGCAAAAGGAAGCTTTGGAATTACCACAGCCTTCAACGTGGCCCCCGGAGCATCGAATCCCTCCCAGAAGCTCTTCAGAGCAAACAGGGAAAGGTGCTCGTTATCCAGGAACTCATCCCGCAGGCCCTTGGTGGAAACACCCCATTTCTGGCAAACCAGACGAAGGTCGCTTTCCTTGAGCTTGGGCTGAACGGTGTCGAAGCAGCGCTCCATTTCCCGACGGTTGGTGAACAGCGTCAGAACGGAGCCTCCCAGTGCCAGATGCACCCGAGTAAGGAAGGTCTCCAGAGCAGGAAGGTAGGAAATGTCATTGGGCTCCGGAATGTCTGTGGGCACATACACCGTCATATTGTGGTCGAAGTCAAAGCTGGATCCCAGCTCCAACGTGCGGGTCATTCTTTGACTACCAGAGCCCAAACCCAGGGCATCCATGAAGGTATTGAAGGACGAGCCCACCGTCACCGTTGCGGATGCGAACACCACTGACTGGGTTCGCGCGTACAGCGTATCCTGCAAGGCCGGGGCCACGCTGACCATAAGGGCATCCAGGCGCTCTGCAACACGCTCCTTCTTCCTGCTCAGGTGGGATGCATAGGCGTACTCATCGCTGGAAGGACCAAGAACCACCGAAGAAGCCTTGACCACCTCCTTCACTCGCATGGCCACCGAAGCTACATCACGCTGCACATCGGCCGCGTTAGGGACCTCTTCCAGGAACGCCACCAGGTTCTGGGCGGCAAGAATCAGCTTATCGGCACTTTCCAGCATGCTGTTTCCGTATGATGCCATGGCTGCAAAGGTCGCGCTGTCTCGAATCTGATCGTTCATCCACAGGTCAACGTACTCATAGCCGCGACCAGCCTTGCTCTGATCGAAGAACAGCATGTCCTTCATATGCTGGGCGAATTCCCGAGCATGCTCCGCGAACTCTTCGCCCGCAGACTTCCCCTTGCTGGTCAATGCAAAGAGCAACGTGGAATTTTCGCCCTGAAGCTGAGAGGATGCGGTTCGTTCTGCTCGAATGAAGGGGTTGCGGGATGCTTCCATGGACCCAAGCCTGTGAGCCAGGCGCAGCAGCTCCTCGGCAGAAACCGAAAGGGAGAACGCACTGCGAGCTTCGGCTTCGGCGTTATGGGCCTCGTCTATGATCCAATGGCGCGCGGTGGGAAGCAGCCCGCCGTCCACCACCTGGTCGCAGAAGAGCAGGCTGTGGTTGGTCACCACCACATCTGCTTCCTCAGCCTTGCGTCGAGCACCGTGGACAAAGCAGGCCGTGCCGAAGAAAGGGCACTTCCTGCGCATGCAGTCGTTGCTAGTGGTGGTAAAGGACCAGCGCGGAACGCTTCGGTAGTCGATCTTCAACCCGTCGATATCGTCGTAGACCGTTTGCTCAACGTAGGAGAGCAATCCCGCTATTGCCGGAGCCTGGGAAACCAGCTTTCCGCCGACTTCCTTCATCTTTGCCCCTTCCAGCAGCAGGTTCTGAACCTTTCGCAGGCAGGGGTAGTGAGAAAAGCCCTTCAGAGGGGCAAAAGTCAGGTCAGGCATATTGCTCTTCAGCATGGGAAGCTCATGGTAGACCAGCTGGTCCAGCAGGGCATTGGTCTTAGTTGCCACGCCCACGGCAATGTTGTTCCTTCGAGCCATCAGAACCGAAGGAACCAGATACGCCATGGACTTGCCAACGCCGGTGCCGGCCTCCACCACCAGGTTTTCTCCCCGCTCGAAGGCATCACGAACAGCACAGGCCATACATACCTGTTCTTGCCGCTGCTCGTAGTCGGAATACAACGATCCCACCAATCCGTCAGACTGGAAGGCCGCAACGATCTCTTCCTGTGCGGGAACATCCAGGCCCGACCCATCTTCCTCCAGAAGAGCATCTGCATCAATTCGAGCTGAGCGCTGGGGCTTTCCCACCGCGTTCCTGCGCAGCTTCACCAGGGAAAAATGCTCTTGCCGGGCATTTTCCTTCTGATCTTCGCCCTTCTGCTGGTTCTTCTGGTCATTCCGGGCATCGAAGTAGCGAAACACCACACTTGACGGCCATTCCTCTTCGGTAGCCAGGGATGCTATCTCCTTCACCAGGGGAGCCGGCATGGCGTCAATAGCCGCCAGCAGAATACGGAAGACCGCGCAGGTAGCTTCCACATCCGCATCTGCCCGGTGGGTGCTTAT
Organism: Eggerthellales bacterium; assembly: GCA_029006935.1. GTDB lineage: Bacteria > Actinomycetota > Coriobacteriia > Coriobacteriales > Eggerthellaceae > SUG1186. Next base: position 14,147 of record JAQXGX010000159.1, read on the forward strand.
GGGAGCATCGAAGGCGCGGACCAGGTCAAGGAGCCGGTGGGACTTCATCCTGGGAACGGCAATGCGGGAAAGATCCAGGGAATCGATCCAAGTCACGTCCTTCAGCGGGTAGCCCCCGGGATGCTTGGTGCAGAAGGTATAGTCAAAGCCCACATTATGAGCCACCACGTAGGAGGTCCCCACGAATTCCGCCAAACCCTGCAGCGCTTCATTGGGGAGAGGGGCTCCTTCCACATCCTCCTCAGTGATACCCGTCAGATGAACGATCTCCTCAGGGATAGGCTTGCCCGGATCCACGAAGGTCACGTACCAGTCCACGATCCTGCCTCCATCCATGCGAGCGGCGGCAATCTGGATCAACTCGTCGTGAACAAAGGAAAAACCCGTGGTTTCGGTATCCACCACCACAAGGTCATGGTCGAAGGCGCCGTAATCAGCCTGAGCGGCTGCATCCTTCAGAGACGCATAACGCTCGACGGTACTTTCACAGGTCCCATCCATCACGTATTTCAACAGGGATTCAGAAATGTTCCCAGAATCAAATGCCATTGGCTTCTCCGTCTAACATATTCATGGTCGAAGAGTCGTAGTGTATCCTTACACCATATCCCAACACGACCATGTTTCCCATAAATCATCCAAATCAAGCACTAACCAACATATTTGAAAGCAAAAGAGGACCTCTATGTTCGACACACGCTACCTTGGAACCTATGCAAAAGCCACATGTCCCGACAAGAAGATGGTCGGCCTCCTCATGGGTGCCGACACCTTGGTGGGAGACGAGTTCGAGCTTTTCTTCAAAACGGAAAACGGTGATCCGGTTGCCTGGGTTCGCAATCGCTTCGGGGATGAGATCGGCAGCTTTGACCGTAATATTTCCTACCGCCTTTCGGCGATCCAGGCAGACGGATGGACCATCCGCGTTGACCTTGCCTTCATTGGGGTGAGCGAAGGAAAGGACAGTAACCAGTACTGGGCTATGATGGGCATAGTTGGCAGCTCTCCTCGCTATAGCGAAGAGGTAGATGTGTTCTTCAAGAAGGTCTGCGAACAGCATATGAACGGCATCCGTCCTGACCTGGAGCTCAACACCGCCTCCATCGACCAGATGCTGGCTGCCAAGGGCAACTGGCTTCCCAGCAAGAACGTCCTGGATACCATCTCCAAGAAGAAGGGGGTCATCGTAAAGGGCGAACGTTCCCTTTCCGAGAAGATCGTGGAGCAGGGTCGTGCGGGAAACAAGGGCTGCTATGCCATATCCTGGGCATTCATCGGTCTGCTGGTAATCGGCGCGGTTTTTCTGATCAAAACCCTTCTGGGTCTGTAAGCAGGGTTTTTGATCCTTTGACTTTCACCTTATGAAGAAGAGGCCACCCCGACTTGGTTAGGATGGCCTCCGATGTTTCACGTGAAACAGAAACGATTCTACTTGCTCTCAAGAGCCAGTTCGATGAGCTTGGTGCAGATCCGAGGGAACGACATCCCAGCAGCGCGACCGGCGTCGGGAAGCAGGGAAGTCTTGGTCATTCCAGGCAGCGTGTTGGTCTCCAGCACCCAGCACGTCCCAGAATCGTCCACGATGAAGTCGGTGCGGGACACACCCCTGCATCCCAGAGCCTTGTGAGCGATAACCGCCTGCTCCTGCAGGGAATGGGTCAGGGACTCGGAAATGGGAGCCGGGCACAGATGCTCGGATCCGCCGGGAGCGTACTTTGCCTCGAAGTCATAGAAGCCGTTCTGCGGGATGATCTGCACCACGGGAAGTGCCTCCGGCTCCTGGTTGCCCAGCACAGCGATGGTGAACTCGTCGCCCTTCACATAGCGCTCCACCACTACCTCAACGTCATAGTCAAAGGCCTGGAAAATAGCAGGACCGATCTGATCTTCGGACTCGGCAATGAAGATGCCCAAAGTACTGCCTTCGGAAGCAGCCTTGACCACACAATGCTCTCCTACCACGTTCACAATGGCAGGAACATCCACTTCCTGACCACGGAAGAGCGTAACGGAATCAGGAGTGTGCAGACCGGCATTGGCGTAGAAGATCTTTGCCTTGGACTTGTTGATGGCCAGAGCCGAACCCCATACCCCCGAACCAGTGTAGGGAAGGTCAATAAGCTCCAGGAAACCCTGCAAGGTGCCGTCTTCCCCGTATCGTCCATGGGCGCAGAGGAACGCAACGTCAAAGCCTCCATCGACCAGGACCTTCAGATCCCCCGGCTCAGCGGGATCCAGCACGGTTACTGGAAAACCAGCCTCTTCAAGAGCGCCTTTCGCACCTTCGCCTGAAGCAAGGGAAATCTGGCGTTCCCCGCTTCGACCGCCGCAGAGCAGCGCAACCTTGCATTCGGAAGGATTCAGGGTAGAAGTCATATCATGCCTCCATCGTTGCAGCTTTCTGGCTGCCTGAAAGTATAACAAAGAACGCTCAGGGTCACTCTTCGTAGCCGCTGCGGTATGATGGCCCCATGAATACTCCAATCACCACGTGCACCAGCACGCAAATCAAAGAATTCTTGGCACAGATCAAGCAGCCAGAGTTTCGATATAAGCAGATCCTTGAATGGCTTTTCGTCCATCGTGCCTGCTCTTACCAGGAAATGACCAACCTTCCCAAAGCCCTGCGGGAGCAGCTGGAGGCCCATATGCCACTGCATATTCCCCAGCTGTACAACCGAAGGGTTTCCAAGGACGGCACGCGAAAGTACCTGTTCCAGCTCCATGATGGCCAGCTGGTAGAAACCGTGGCCATTCCCTCGCGATCAGGAAAAGACCGCCTGACCGTGTGTTTTTCCACCCAGGTGGGCTGCGCCATGGGATGCGTGTTCTGCGCCACGGGGCACGAAGGATTCACCCGCAACCTGGGTTTTGGTGAAATCGTCTATCAGATCCTGCTAGCCGAAGATGACATGGGCATGCGCGTTTCCAACCTGGTGGGAATGGGTCAGGGAGAGCCCTTCTTGAACTTAGACAACGTGCTGGACGCCCTCCTGGTGCTCAACAACCCTAAGGGAATCGGTATCGGAGCAAGAAAGATCACCATATCGACCTGCGGCGTCATTCCCGGCATCCGCAGGTTCCAGGAAGTGAAGCAGCAGTTCACCATGGCAATTTCCCTCCATTCCGCCATCCAAAGCAAGAGGGATCAGATCATGCCTCGATCCCGGAAATGGCCGCTTGATCAGCTGAAGGAATCGCTCATAGAGTATCTGGATCAAACAGATCGTCGGATCACCTTCGAGTATCTGCTCATCGGAGGATTCAATGACGGTGAAGAAGACCTAAGGGCCCTGGTTCGGTACTGCGACGGGCTGCTTTGCCATATCAACCTGCTCAACATGAACCAGATCGAGGGATCCCCCTTCCGCCCTGCAAGCAAAAAGGCTGTGAACCATTGGCTCACAGCCTTGAACGATGCGGGAATAGAAACCACCCTGCGGGCTTCTAGGGGAGCAGACATCGAAGGTGCCTGCGGACAGCTTAAGAACTCCCTCTCCTAGCCCTTATTCCGCGCTGCTCATAAGGGCAAAGATCCTCTGCAGGTCCTCTTCGTCCTTGAACTCGATCTCGATCTTGTTCTTTCCCTGGGAAGACTTCACCCTCACCCCGGTACCGAACAGTCCCCGCAGCTCCTTTGCCACCTTCTTATAGGACTTGGGCAGGGGAGCGCGCTTCGCCGCTGCAGGCTCCGGCTTGTTTTCCAGCAGTCGCGCAATGCTTTCCGCTTCCCTTACGGAAATCTTTTCCTGACGAAGCTTATCGGTGAGCTTCTGCCTTCCCTCCTGGCTGGAGATGGACAGAATGGCACGAGCATGGCCGGCGGTAATCTTCTCTTCGAACAGCAGCTGCTGCGCGTCCTCAGGAAGCTCCAGCAAACGAAGAGCGTTGGCTATGGTGGATCGGCCCTTGGACAGCATCTGGGCAAGCTCAGCTTGCTTCAAGCCCTTTCGCTCCATGATTCGGCGATATCCGTAGGCCTCTTCGATGGGATTCAGGTCCGAGCGCTGGATGTTCTCGATCAGCGCCAGCTCCATAACCTCATCGTCGTCAGCCTTCCTTATGCGCACGGGAACCGTCTTCAGCTCAGCACGCTGGCAGGCGCGCCAACGCCGCTCCCCTGCGATGATCTGGTAGGTGCCCTTCTTCGTGGCACGAACCAGAATAGGCTGCAGCAGGCCATCTTTCTCAATAGAGGAAGCAAGTTCATCAAGCTCCTCTTCCTTGAACTGCCTGCGGGGCTGATCAGGGTTAGGCTCGATCAGCTCGATGGGCACTTCCTCCGGATCGCGAGGCTCCTGATGCTCTTCCCGAGCAGCAGGAGCAACGGGATGGGCGGTACGACGCTCGGGCTCAGGAGGTAGCGTGGACTTAACGGGAGCCTTGGCTGCTCTGGAGGTCACGCCCTTGATGACCGTCCCGTCTTCCGCAACCACCTCTACGGGCGCAGATTCAGCTGGGGCAGGCGAAGGGGGCACGGCATCCGACGCTCGGGTCACGCGGGCTTCGGCCGGAAGCTCCTCGTCGGGAACAACCACGCGTTCGCGCTCTGCCATGCGCTTGGGTTTTTCCGCCGCAGAAGGGGTCATGCTCTCCTCATAGGAGCCGCCCAGCAGGGAATCAAGGCCGCGGCCCAGGCCGCCTCTGTTCTTACCAGCCACGTGCAATCACTTCCTTAGCAAGCTTCACATAAGACTCCGCGCCCTTTCCGGCGGGATCGAATTGAGTAATGGGTTGACCGAAGCTGGGTGCTTCGGAAAGCTTCACCGTTCGCGGAATGATGGTCTGGAACGCCTTGTCTCCGAAGAATCCCTGAACCTCCTGGGCAACCTGCTTGGACAAGATGGTGCGCCCATCGTACATGGTCAGCAGCACGCCGAAGATATCCAGAGAGGGATTCAGACGGGTTTTGACACGTTTCATCGAATCGAGAAGTTTTGTCACACCCTCAAGGGCATAGAACTCGCATTGGATAGGGATAAGGAGCTTATCGGCAGCCACGAAGGCATTCACGGTGAGCAGTCCCAACGAAGGAGGGCAATCGATGAAGATATAGTCGTACTTTCCCCTGAAACGCCCGATGGCATCCTTGAGGCGATTCTCGCGAGCCATCTCTGAAACCAGTTCCACCTCCGCACCGGCAAGGTTGATGGTCGCCGGGACCAAATCCAAGCCTTGACACACATCGGGAACGATGATGTTCTCCAAAGGCTCATCATTCAGAAGAGCATCGTAGATGCAGTAGTCCAGTCGGCTCTTCTCAATCCCCAGTCCGCTGGATGCGTTTCCCTGAGGGTCAAGGTCAACCAGAAGAACCTGCTTGCCCTGCTCCCCAAGAGCAGCGGAAAGATTCACCGCGGTAGTGGACTTACCTACCCCGCCCTTTTGGTTGATGATCGCCACCACGCGGGTTTCGCCCACCACATGGGTGACCCGGTCCTTCTGGTCATATTTCTTGATAGGCTTGAAGGAAGCCGAGTCCTCTACCGGATTTGCTTCTTGCGCCTTTTGTGCTTCTTGAACAGCATCGGAAAGATCAGGCACATCCTCCTCCTGGACCAGATTGTCCACGTTTTCCTCAGCCTCAAGCGCTTCCGAAGGCGCCTGGTCCTGAGCAAGTTCGGAAGATGGTTGGTCCTGGGAGTCAGCAGCCTGCTCCTGGGCCTTGCGGGTGTTCCTGTCGCGCAGGAGGTTGTCGAAAAGACCCACGAAGGCCTCCTTTCATACTGCGTTTTGCTGGTGTTTGACAAAGGCGGCAACCCTGATCGGAAATGCAGGGTTACTGGGAAAGTATAGTGTAGGGCGGTTCTTTTCTCAATTACAGACCATCCGACGTTTCACGTGAAACGCTCAGTCGAGCTACCCCGAGCGCAATGAAATTGCCCCTGCAGGTAGGTTTCACGTGAAACATGTGGACGATAAGCTACAGGGGTTTCTTCTGGGCGAAACCGACCTGCCGGGGCAGGGAAAGCTTGGGTTTGGCGACCTTCTTGAATACGATGATCCTGCGGTTCGTCACGCCGTCCGAAAGAACGAAGGACCTGTCGGATTCCAGAGCCATGCCCAGTTTCTTCTGTAGTCCCAGCGCATGCTCCATTTCCTCTTCACTCACATTGGCCTTGTAGCAGATCAGATGGCCGCCCATCTTCAAGCAGGGGCTGGCCAGCTCCATAAGAATGCTCAACTTGGAAAGAGCGCGGGCGGTAAGGACGCTGAACGAGAATCGGTGATCGCGGCTCAGGTCCTCGATTCTTCCATGGTAGGTGGTTACCTGATTCCGCAAGCCCAGCTCTTGAATGACGCCGTCAAGCACCCGGGTCTTCTTGCCTACCGAGTCGGCAAGGATGGTTTCGCGGCCGGTAACGATGGCCAAGGGAATACCCGGGAAACCGCCTCCGGTACCCAGATCACCATAGAGGCCTTCCGGAGCGGCATTGATCTCTGGCAGACCGGAAAGGGAATCCTCAACATGAAGGAGCATGCCATCCTCCAAGGAGTCGATACGGGTGAGGTTCGTGGTCTTGTTCGCCTCGATGATAAGCTCAAGATGGCGACGGATCAGATCCTGTTGGGCTTCGTTCATTAATCACACCTTCATGCCGTAGCGGTCAAAGATGACCTCAGAATACCAAAGAAAAAGGCCGGGGCTCGAAAGCGCCCGACCTTTAGGAGCAAAGTGCTTCTTCCCGTTAGTTGGGGATGATCACCACATGGCGTCCAGGACCTTCGCCTTCGGATTCGGTCCGCACCCGCGGATCCTCGCGAAGGGCGATATGGATGATACGACGCTCATAGGGGGTCATGGGATGAAGCTTCACATTCCGACCCTGGCGAGCAGCGCGGTCTGCGGCGGAAAGCGCGATGGACTCCAGCTTCTGACGCTGGCGAGACTTGTATCCCTCCACGTCCACGACTACCGGATAGCGGAAGCCGATCTTACGCACCACGATGGCGGATACCAGGAATTGCAGGGACTCCAGGGTCTTCCCGTGGCGGCCGATCAGCACCGCAAGGTCATCGCCGGTGATGTCGAGGATCAGCTCCCCTTCGTCGCCTTCATATTCGTCGATGGTAACGTCGCCTACGTTGAAGTGCTTCAGGATGTCGCGGATGGTGTCGATAGCCACATCGGCGATCTGGTCAACTTCCTCATCAGTGAGGGTAGAAGGGTCCTTGGGCTCTATTTCTTCTTTGACTTCTTCAGTCATGGTGTTCCTTCCAATACCATACGCGCCTTCGCATTCGCGAAGAACGCGGTTCCTGTTCCTTGTTTGGCTGAGCGTTCGGAGCTAGCGCTTCTTATGCTGGCGCTTCTTGGACTGCTTGCGCTCAACCGTGACCTGGACGGGAGCAGCCGGCAGAGCAGCTTCGACCTCGGCATCCTGCTTCTTGACGATAGCCAGGGAAACCTGCTGCTGGATGATTGCCAGCAGGGAGGAAACAGCCCAGAACAAGAGAACGCCCGCGGGGGAGGACCAGCCAATGAACAGCATCATCAGGGTCATGAACACCATCATGATCAGGGTCTGCTGGCGCTGAGCCTTGTCCGCCTTGTTCATGGTCATGAGGGAGGGGATGAAGGTCAGGAACGCGAACAGAAGCAGGAGGGCAAAGTACGGGATCGCGGCAACGATTCCGTCAGCAAGGGCGCCCGCAGGGCTTTCCACCAGGTTGGGGACGATGCCGTAGAACGAGCAATCGGTGACGTTGTTCAGGTACTTGCCGCCATCTCCGCGCAGAACCTGGAACAGCAGGATGAAGATAGGCATCTGGATAAGCATGGGAATGCAGCTTGCCAGAGGGTTGAACTTTGCCTCGGCGTAGAGCTTCTGCAGCTCTTCGCTCTGACGGACCTGATCGCCCGCATAACGCTCCTGCACCTGCTTGATCAGGGGCTGGATCTTCTGCATCTGATAGGTTGCCTTGGACTGCTTGAACATAAGGGGAGTGATGATCAGGCGGAAGATCACCGTGATTACGATGATCGCCAAACCCCAGTCCAGGCAGATGTCGTGGAAAAACGTGATGCAGTAGAACACCGCGTCCTTAAGCATATCCCACATACTACTTCCTTTCTATTTACCAAAGAAGACCGCAGCCCGCGCCCCTATGGCACGGGATCGTATCCATACGGTCCTCCCGGACGACAGCGGGAAAGGCGCTTGGCGGTAAGCCAGACGCCCTTGAGAAGCCCATATTTCTTTATTGCGATGAGCCCGTACTGGGAGCAGGTGGGGTAGAACCGGCAGCACCCCGGGAAGTGAGGAGACAGGACCATCTGGTAGAAGCGTATGGCGAAGATGCCGATCCACGAGGGGATCTTCTTCACCACGCCAAGAATCTTTCCTGCTGCACCCTTCACGTCCACCGGCGTGCTACGGCTGGTCTACCAGCCTGCCATCCCTCCTTAGAGCCTTCTGGCAATATGTGATCATTTCGGAGTACTGAGCCGAAGTGACCTTCTTCTTAGCAAGGAACACCACGTCATACTCCGGCCAGGGACCCCCGAGGTCTCGGGCCAAGGCGCGCATGCGACGCTTTGCAGCGTTTCTCCACACCGCGTTCCCCAGCTTCTTCCCTGCAATAAAGGCAACACGACCGCACATGGATGATGAGCGGTCGTGTTGCTGTGGTAACACTATTAACGTAAGGTAGGGAGTATGAATACGCCTACCGTTAGCGAACAAACAAGAGATATCCTGGCTGGATTTTATGATCTCCAAGACCGGGTTTCCTGTTTTTAGACGGTCAGGCGCTTACGACCCTTTGCACGGCGGGCACGCAGAACAGCACGGCCGCCCTTGGTGGCCATGCGGGCACGGAAGCCATGGCACTTTGCACGCTTACGAGTGTTAGGTTGATAGGTGCGTTTCATCTTCTTTTCCCTTTCAGTACGTAAAGAGTAACCTCGAAATTTTATACCAAGCCCGCGTCTGTGGTCAACACGGCACATGAGGGCAAAAACTCACCAAATGATACCAATTACGACCCTTGGTGAAAAGGGGTTTAAGGGGTCTTTTTCCCCAATCAGCGGGGAATTTCTTGCAGTTCCTCCAAGGATCAGCGAATATCCTCCGACCCGATCTTGCCCACTGTGAAAAAACAATCTCCTAGAAAGGAAGCCTCAGGGGTTTTCGGCCACGGTTGAAAACCATGATTGTGGAAAATGTGGAAAACCTGAAATTAGAAAAACCCCTGATGGGATGACTTGGTGTTTTCATTTTCCCACATTTTTCCATTCGTCGGTTTTCGTTTTCATCCCACGTTTTCCACAATTGCTGAATAATTTGTGGAAAACTCCGAAAACCTACGGTGGATTGATTTTCGCTTTTCGGATTTAGGCCGAAAAAGGTTTCGCCCTTGTGGAAAATCCACTATCCCTTACAATGAAAACCAATGGAATACGGGAGTTTTCCCCGTCTGGTGGAAAACCACGTTGAAAACCCCCGAAACACCACGAAAAACGCAGCCGAAACACAAGGAAAACGCACCATGGACGAAGCATCCGAAGGGGTCTTTGACTTCACCTACGTGGACGCCACGGCAAGGATCGCCCTGTACGACGACCTGAAGTCAGCACCGCGCATCACCGAAATCCCGCCTGGCGAAACAGACGCATTCATCGAGGCCCTGGCCTCCGCCGTCTACGAGCAGGCCCATGCCAGCGGCGGGGCCATTCCCTATACCGTCATCAGGGAGGTTTCGGAAAACTTCATCCACGCCCAGTTCGCCGAGATGGTGGTCACCATCCTGGATCGGGGCAACACCATTCGCTTTGCCGATCAGGGTCCGGGAATCCCCAACAAGGAGAACGCCCAGCTGCCAGGCTTTTCTTCGGCCCGGGAGCCCATGAAGAAGTACATCCGCGGCGTGGGCTCCGGATTGCCAATAGTCAAGGAGTACCTGGAGTTTTCCCACGGAAGCATCACCATCGAGGACAACCTGGGCCGAGGCTCGGTGGTCACTCTGAGCGTAAGCCCCGAGGCTGCGCAGCCCCAGCCGAATCCCGCAGCCCCGTTCCTGCAGGGAATGCACCCGGGAGCAGGGGAAATGCCACCTCCTGCCGCTATGCAGGGAGGAAGCTACTACCAGGGCGCGCCCGCGGGAGCGCAGTCCTTTCCCCAGCAGGCATATCAGCAGGGCTTTGCTCCCGCCTACCCCCAGCAGGGAGCAGCGGTCCCCTCGTACGCCCAAAGTTACCCCGTGCAGCAGACGACGGCGGCAAACCCGGGATACGCCACGTTCGACCCCGTCCAGGCAAATGCCATGGCCGCGCTTTCGGGAATCAGCGATCGGGAGCGCCTGTACCTGCGTCACTTCAGGGACGAAGGCGCCCTGGGAGTGACCGAGGTCTGCAACCTGACCGGAGACGCCAACTCCACCGCCCACAACACCCTGACCAGGATGGAGGAGGCAGGTCTTCTGGAAAAGGTAGCAGGTAAGAAGAGGAGCCTGACCGCATACGGACGCCAGATTGCGATGACCCTGTAATCCCAGGTCAGGAAGGTAAACAGCATGAGCAGCCAGAATCTTGAAACCGCCTGGGAGGCAATCAAGGAAAAGGTCATCAACAGCCCAGGGACCATCGCGCCCCAGGCAAAGGCGTTCTTCGACCGCCTGCAGATCCAGGCCATGAGCGACGGATTCCTCATGATCACCGCCGACAACGACTTCATCCGCGGATGGATCGAGCGTCATATGGTGGAATCCATCCAGCAGGCATGCCAGGACCTGTACGGCATGCCCTTCATGGTCATGGTGGAGGTGGACCCGACCCAGCGTCCCGCAGAGCAAGCCACGGGCCCGGCCGCCGAAAACGCCAACGCAGAGCACTCCACAGCTCCCCAGGGGAGCACCGTAGAGACAGCCCCCACTCCCGCGGAACCCAAGCCGGAGCCGAAGGCCGCCGCTCCGACTCATACGCGCAAGGACACCCGGAGCAACTCCATCAAGACCCTCACCTTCGAAAACTTCGTCATAGGCGAATCCAATAAGCTCGCCTACTCCATGGCGGTAAACGTTGCGGACGAGCCGGGAACCCTGGCCCTGAACCCCCTGTTCATCTACGGAAAGAGCGGGCTGGGCAAGACTCATCTGCTTCGGGCCATCCAGAACCAGATCTGCGAAACCTACCCGGAAATGGACGTGGTGTACGTTGATTCGGCTGAGTTCGTGGACGAGTTCACGGAAGGCGCCATCGAGCACGACCGCAACAAGAGCAGCTTCCGCAACTTCAAGACGCGGTACGAAAGCGCCGACGTGCTGCTCATCGACGACGTGCAGTTCTTCCAGGGCAAGAAGCAGACCCTGGACATGGTGTTCCAGATCTTCAACAAGCTCAAGGACGAAGGCAAGCAGATCGTGCTGGCGGCGGATCGCGCACCCAAGAACATCGACGTGGACGAGCGCTACCAGAGCAGATTCAGCTCCGGCGGCATCTGCGACATCCAACCCCCGGACATCGAAACCAAGCTGGGCATCATCCGCAGCTTTGCCAACGAGTGCAAGCGGGTAAGCGGCCGCACCGACCTGGTCATTCCCCGAGAAGTGGAGGCCTACATAGCCGAGATAAGCTCCTCCAACGTCCGCGAGCTGAAGAGTGCCGTAACCAAGGTGGTCACCCATATGACCTACTCCGGCACCACCGAGATCACCAAAGAGCAGGTGGGCAGGCTCCTGGAAAACCACTTCAGCAGTCGCTCCGCAGTGCAGCTCACCGTAGAAAACATCCAGCGACAGGTGGAGGACTTCTACCAGATCAGCCATGCCGACCTGGTGGGAAAGAACCGCCAGCGCCATATTGCCCACGCCCGGCACGTGGCAATCTACCTGAGCCGGCAGCTCATCGACGTTCCCTTCGCCGACATAGGAAAGCGCTTCAACCGAGACCATTCCACGGTCATGAACTCCTACCGCGTCATCGAAGGAAAGCTAGGAGAAAACCACGACCTGAACGAAGAGCTCGAAACCCTTCGGAAGCTGATCCTGGAGCTGTAGAAAACTGGTTGAAAACCAGGGGAAGACCGGGGGAGAATCCGGGAAGGGGAAAACCCGGTGGAAAGCCAAAACAGTTTCTACCCCGATCATCCCTTCTAAAAAACAAGGGTTTGACCTGGGAAAACATTAGGTTTTCAACAAATCAACCGAGATTATTATTACTACTACTTAAATAGATATAGTAAAGAGGAAGGAATAGGAAACCGGTTTTCCAACCAGCCTCCCTCCATCCGGAGCAATAGGTAAAATGCTCTTCTAGAAAAGTTTACGTTCTTCAGCACAGGCCCAGGGAGGCAGTATCATGAAATTCAGCATAAACAAATCCGAACTCCTCAACGCCCTCAGCGTAGTCCAGAAGGGCACCTCCAGCCGCTCCACGCTTCCCGCCCTTTCGGGCATTCTGGTGGACGCTCACGAAGATCAGATCACCTTCCAGGCAACCGACTTGGAGCTTTCCATCCAATATGACTCCATCGCGCTGGTAGAGGAGCCCGGCCGAGCCGTCCTTCCCGGAAAGCTTTTCGTGGACATTGTGAAGAACCTTCCGGACATGGCGGTCACGGTGGAAGCTACCGACGACTTTGCGGTCATATCCTGCGACTCCACTACGTTCCGCATCAAGGCCCTTAATGCGGACGACTTCCCTACCTTCCCCCATGTTGACGTGAGCCAGAAGATAGAGGTCCCCTTCGACACCTTCTCCAGCATGGTCCGCCGCGTTGCTCGTGTGGTTTCCCATGACGAAGCCCGTGCCATCATCACCGGCGTTCTGGTGACCCTGGAGGGAAGCACCCTGCGCATGGTGGCAACGGACTCCTACAGGCTGGCGGTAACCCAGACCGAGGTGCCGCAGGAAAGTGCCCAGGACTTCAGTGCCGTGATCTCCGGTACCTTCCTGCAGGATATTGCTCAGCTTCCCCGAACCGAGGAGCCCATCACGCTGGCCCTGGCCCAGAACCAGATCGTGATCTCCTATCAGAGCACGGTGTTCATCAACCGTCGCATTGAGGGGAACTACCCGAACTACAAGCAGCTTCTGCCCAACAGCTACGTAACCCGCGCCACGGTTTCCACCAGCGCTCTTCAGGCTGCGGTGAAGCGCGCTCGGCTGGTGGGACCCACCGGCGGCGCGGTTCGCATTGCCGTGGATGCTGACGGGCAGGTGCTGACCCTTTCCGCAACCGCGCATGACGTGGGCTCCACTACGGAGACCGTTCCCGTGACCTGCGACGGAGAAAGCGCCGAAATCGCCTTCAACTGCACCTATGTGGAGGATGGCCTGCGCTCCGTGGAGACGGACGAGGTGTACCTGGACGTGCAGTCGTCCCAGAAGCCGGGTATTCTGCGTGCCGTGGGCGGGGAAGACTTCCTGTACCTGATCATGCCGATCCGTATTTCCTAGGTCCGTCCATGCCTCTTGCCATAGAGCGCCTGGAGCTTTCGTCTTTCCGGAACTACGAAAGCTTCCGCCTGGACGACCTGGGGTCCCTGACCATATTCGTGGGCCCTAACGCAGTGGGCAAGACCAATCTGATCGAAGCCCTCCAACTGGTCACTGCGTGCCTGTCCTTCAGGCATCCCAAGGCTGAGCATCTGATCCGGGAAGGGGACCGGATGGCCTGCGTGGACGCCCGCGTAACCGGGTCGGACCGGCTCCTGGACGTGCGCATGACCGCCGAACCGGGAAAGAAGCGCTTCTTCCTGAACGGAAAGCCCAAGCGGCCGGGGGATCTGAGGGGTACCTTGCCCTCGGTGGTATTCACTCCCGATGACCTGAACCTGGTCAAGTCGGGTATGAGCCACCGTCGAACGGCCTTGGATGACCTGGGATCCCAGCTTTCGGCGAACCACCAGGTAATCCGCCGGGATTATGAGAACGTGGTCAGGCATAAGAATGCGCTGCTTCGCGACGATGCGTCGGATGACCTGGTGTGGAGCATCAACCAGATGGTGGTAACGGTGGGGGCGCAGCTGACCTGCTACCGCTCCGCCCTGTTCGCCAAGCTTTCCCGGCATCTGAAGCAGGCCTACGCCCAGATCAGCTCCTCCTCTGAGGAGCTGGAGTGCGTGTACGTTCCCTCGTGGGAGGCGGACGAAGAATCCGTGCGACCCTGCCAGCACGGCTGTGAGCCCATCGGGCGCGACCAGGCTCGTGAACTTATGGAGAGGCGCCTGGAGGAGCTCGGAGGGCAGGAAAGGGCCCGGCGGCGAAGCCTGGTGGGTCCCCATGCCGATCGGATCGAGTTCTTCATCCAGGGACGAAACGCCTCCGTGTTCGGCAGCCAAGGTCAGCAGCGTTCCGTGGTGCTGGCGTGGAAGCTTGCGGAGGTGCGGCTCATCAAGGAAATCCTGGGCCAGCGCCCGGTGCTCCTGCTAGACGACGTGATGAGCGAGCTGGATGCTGACCGCCGTAACCAGCTGGTGGGCTTTATGGAGGACAGCGTGCAGGTGTTCATCACCACCACGACCCCGGAGTACTTCACCGATGACGTAATGGCTCGGGCTCTCGTGGTGAAACTGGGGAAAGGCGGTGTTTCACGTGAAACGCTTTGCTGATGCATTGGACGACTTCTTCGCCAGGCAAGGGGGCGCTGATTCCCTTGCGGCCAAGGCCCGTCGCGCTGCCCAGGTCAGGGATCGCTGGGCAGCGGCGGTGCGGGCAGTGTACGTGTCTTCGGAGACCGTGGATTTTATCCTCTCCCATGTGAACGCCGTCTACATCATGGATGACGAGCTCATCGTGTACGCCGACGACAGCCTGGTGCGATCCGATCTGGACGCTCGTCAGGAGTTCCTGAAGATGGCCCTGAACTCACAGGGCGAAAACGTCTTCGCCCGCTTCAAGATCCTTCCCTCCAAGTTCGGCATGAAGCAGCGCCATCCCTTTGGAGCCCCCTCCTGCCTTGACCCCGGCGACTCCGCGCTCGAACACGATGTACGGGGCGCTGCCGAGATGCCGAGGTTCACCGAGGAGCAAGTCGACCATCTGGTCTCCCCCGTTTCGGACTCAACCTTGAGGGAGGCTCTGAAACGTGCGGTTATGGCTGATTTGAATAAATAGGCGTTTCGGCATAGTCTGAAACCAAAACAGGGCCTTACAACCTATTTCACGGGCCGTACGGCGCCCTTATGGCGAAGGTACGGTTGCCAAAGTGCTATAATTATAGGGAATAATACCCGCCATACGCCCTCAGAGCCCCTGTGGCGGACTGTCCCCGATTGCGCGGGATGTGTGGAATCGAAGCATAAAAGGAGTAGGTTTGGCTAGCAGCGAATATGGTGCCGGGCAGATTCAGGTCCTGGAGGGTCTGGAGCCCGTCCGCAAGCGTCCGGGCATGTACATTGGCTCTACGGGACCGCGCGGACTGCATCATCTGGTATATGAGGTCGTGGACAACTCCGTGGACGAGGCCCTGGCGGGCGCCTGCACGGAAATCCAGGTGACTATTCATGAAGACAACTCCGTTACCGTGGAGGATAACGGCCGTGGCATTCCGGTGGAGATCCATCCCAAGGAGCAGATGCCTACCGTCGAGGTAGTCCTGACCATCCTGCATGCCGGCGGTAAGTTCGACAACGAAGGATACAAGGTTTCCGGCGGCCTGCACGGCGTGGGCGTTTCCGTGGTGAACGCCCTTTCCACCCGCACCGAGGTGAGGGTGCGTCGCGACGGCAAGGAATACCTGATTGCCTTCGAGCGGGGCAAGACCGTGCAGAAACTGCAGGAGATCGGCCCCGCGGACCATACCGGCACCACCGTGACCTTCTGGCCCGACCCCCAGATCTTCACCGAGACCACCGTGTTCGACTACGGCACCCTGGCTAGCCGCTTCCGCGAGATGGCGTTCCTGAACAAGGGTCTGCGCATCACCTTCACCGACGAGCGAAGCGAAGCCGCCAAGGTCCAGACCGCCGTGGTGGACGCCGAGGGAGGCTTCTCCCATGGGGAGGAAAAGGCCCTTGCCCCGTCCAGGGACGGTTCGGTGAAGACCGAGTCCTTCATGTACGAAGGCGGCATCGTGGACTTCGTCCAATATCTTGCCGGTGGCCGGGAAACCCTGAACAAGCCGGTGTATTTCGAGGCCAGAAACGACGACGGCTCCGTGGAGGTGTGTCTGCAGTGGACCAGCTCCTACAGCTCCAGCGGAGTTTTGGCCTTTGCCAACAACATCAACACCCATGAGGGCGGCACTCATATGGACGGCTTCAAGCAGGCCGTCACCCGCACCATCAACGAATACGCCCGCGCCAAGGGCATTCTGAAAGGCAAGGATCCCAACCTTACCGGCGACGACTGCCGTGAGGGCCTTGCCGCGGTCATCTCCGTAAAGTTGCCCGATCCTCAGTTCGAAGGCCAGACCAAGACCAAGCTGGGCAACACTGAAATTCGCGGACTGGTGCAGAACGCGGTCTCCAAGGGCCTTGCCGAGTTCCTAGAGGAAAACCCCACCCCCGCCAAGCGCATTGTGGGGAAGGCCTCCCAGGCGCTCAAGGCGCGCGAAGCCGCTCGCAAGGCCCGTGAAACCGCCCGCAAGGGCGTGCTGGAAAGCTTTAGCCTGCCGGGCAAGCTGGCGGACTGTGCCTCCAAGAACCCCGCCGAGTCCGAGATCTTCATCGTGGAGGGCGATTCCGCAGGAGGCTCCGCCAAGCAGGCCCGCGACCGCAAGTACCAGGCCATCCTGCCTCTGCGCGGCAAGATTTTGAACGTGGAGCGCGCTGGCCAGGCCCGCGCCCTGAGCTCCGAGACCATCAGCAGCCTGATCACCGCCATCGGAACCAACATCGGCGATAAGTTCGACGCCAGCAAGGCTCGCTACCACCGCATCATCATCATGACCGATGCGGACGTTGACGGCGCCCATATTCGCTGCCTGCTGCTGACCTTCTTCTACCGCTACATGCCCGAGCTCATCAACCTGGGATATATCTACGTGGCCCAGCCGCCCCTTTTCGGCCTTAAGAAGAAGAACTCCCGCAACCCCAAGGTGGAAAAGTACATCTTCGACGAAAAGGCCCTGAAGAAGCACCTGAACGAGCTGGCCGACCCTGCCAAGTACGATATCCAGCGCTACAAGGGCCTGGGAGAAATGGATGCCGAGCAGCTGTGGGAAACCACCATGGAGCCGGCCAACCGCACCCTCATCCGCGTAAGCATCGATGATGCCGTGCGCGCCGAGCGTATTGTGTCCGAGCTCATGGGCGATCAGGTGGAGCCCCGCAAGGAGTTCATCCAGGCCCATGCCAAGGACGTTCGCTACCTGGACATTTAAGAGGAGAAGCACGTGTCTGAAGAAATCAACAACGAAGTCCAGGAGGCCCCGGAGGCATTCGGCTCCCAGAGCACCATCCTTTCCACCGAACTGGGTCAGGAAATGCAGACGTCCTTCCTGGAGTACTCCATGAGCGTTATCGTCTCCCGCGCCCTGCCGGACGTGCGTGATGGCCTGAAGCCAGTGCACCGCCGCATCCTGTACGCCATGTACGAAAGCGGCAACACCCCCAACAAGCCCCATGTCAAGTCAGCCCGTCCCGTGGGCGACTGCATGGGTAAGTACCATCCCCACGGCGACGCCGCCATCTACGACACCATGGTTCGCCTTGCCCAGGACTTCAGCATGCGGGTGCCCTTGGTGGACGGCCATGGCAACTTCGGCTCCATTGACGGTGACTCCGCCGCCGCCATGCGCTATACCGAGGCGCGCCTTGACAAGCCGGCCATGGAGCTGCTGCGGGACCTGGACAAGGAAACCGTGGACTTCCAGCCCAACTACGACGAGTCTCTGGAAGAGCCGCAGGTGCTGCCCGCTCGCTTCCCCAACCTCCTGGTCAACGGCTCCAATGGCATTGCGGTAGGCATGGCCACCAACATCCCGCCTCATAACCTGGGCGAAACCATCGATGCCTGCTGCTACATGATGGACAATCCCGATTGCACTACCGAGGACCTGCTCAAGGTCATGCCCGGCCCCGACTTCCCCACTGGCGGCACCATCATGGGCCGGCGGGGCATCGTCGACGCCTACGAGACCGGTCGCGGGAGCCTGACGGTGCGGGCCACCGCGCGCATCGAGGAGCGGAAGAACGGCACCTACTCCATCGTGATCTCCGAGATCCCCTACCAGGTGAACCGCAGGCGCCTGCTGGAGAAGCTGGGCGAGCTGGTGCGGGATAAGAAGCTTCCCGAGGTCAGCAACGTCCACGACGCCGCGGACCGCCAGGGCATCGACATCATCATCGACCTGAAGAAGAACGCCATCCCCCAGGTGGTGCTGAACAAGCTTTACAAGCACACCCCTCTGCAGACGGGCTTTGGCGTGAACATGCTGGCCCTGGTCGACGGCGTTCCCCGGGTCCTTTCCCTGAAGGAAACCCTGCACTACTACATCTGTCATCAGAAGGACGTCATCGTGCGCAGGACCCGCTATGAGCTGGCCCGCGCCGAGGAGCGCGCCCATATCCTTGAGGGCTACATCATCGCCCTGGACAACATCGACGAAGTGATCCACATTATTCGCTCTTCCCAGACCGACAAGGAAGCGGCGGATCGCCTGACCGAGCGCTTTGCCCTGAGCAAGAAGCAGACCGACGCCATCCTTGAGATGCGCCTTCGCCGTCTGACCGGCTTGGAGCGGGAGAAGATCCAAGCCGAGCTGGAGGAGCTGCGTCAGAAGATCGACTACTTCAAGCGCGTCCTGGCTGATGAGAAGCTGGTGGAGCAGATCATCAAGGAGGAGATGCAGGAGATCAAGGCCAAGTTCGGCACTCCTCGCAAGACCCAGATCACCTCTGAGTCCAAGGACATAGACATGGAGGACCTCATTGCCGACGACAGCATGGTGGTGACCATGACCAAGGGCGGCTACATCAAGCGCCTGCCGGTAGACACCTACCGTCAGCAGAAGCGTGGCGGCAAGGGAACCCAGGGAACCAATCTGAAGGAAGATGACTTCGTAGAGCACTTGTTCGTGGCTACCAACCACGAGTTCATGCTGTTCTTCACCAGCTTCGGCAAGGCATACCGCCTGAAGGTGTACGACATCCCCGAAGCTTCCAGGCAGGCCCGCGGCACCGCTGTGGTCAACCTCATCCCCCTTTCCCCGGGAGAAACCGTTCAGGCGGTGATCACCACCAAGGAGTTTTCGCCGGACGAGTACCTGCTGTTCGCCACCAGGAACGGCATGGTGAAGAAGACCTCCCTTGACCAGTACGCACGCTCAAGGCGCGAGGGGCTGATTGCCATCAACCTGAGGGAAGACGACGAGCTGGTATCGGTGCGTATCGTCAAGCCCGGTCAGCGTGCCATCATGGTTTCCTCTGCCGGCAAGGCAATCTGCTGGGAGGAGTCTGAGGTCCGCGCCATGGGTCGCGATACCACCGGCGTTCGCGGCATGGCCGTTCCCGAAGGGGAGCGTGTTCTGGGATTGGAGATTGCCTCCGAGGGGTCGGAGCTGCTGGTCCTGACCGAGTTCGGCTATGGAAAGCGCACCGCCGTGGAGGAGTACCCGACCCATCACCGCGGCGGTCAAGGTGTGAACACCCTGACCATGACGGAGAAGAAGGGCCGTCTGGCTGCCATGCGGGTGGTCCAGGAAGGCCAGGGAGTCATGGTCTCCACCAAGGAGGGCGTGATCGTGCGTACTCCTGTGGATGGCATTTCCCGCCTGGGACGTCCCGCTCAGGGCGTGAAGGTCATGGACGTGGCCCAGGGGGACTGCGTGGTTGCCCTGGCGGTTTCGGCGGAAAGCGCAGACGATGATTCCCCGGACGAAGAGGGAGAGCTGTAGTTTCCCTGAATTCCGATGATGCCAACGGGCGGCTGGGTTTTCCTGGCCGCCCTCCTGTTTGGAGCGCGTTTGGCTTGGATGGGGCGAAAAAATTTTCCAATAGGGAAAAGTTTTTATTGACGCGGCCCTAAGGGGGATGTATTCTAATAGAGCACTTTTTCACGGGCCTGTAGCTCAGTTGGTTAGAGCGCACGCCTGATAAGCGTGAGGTCGCTGGTTCAAATCCATTCAGGCCCACCATTTTTGTAGATAAACGCTCCACCGTGAGCCGAGTTAGCCGGTGGAGCGTTTATTAAAAATGTTCGTGAAAAGTACTATGGGGCATTAGCTCAGCTGGGAGAGCGCGGGCTTTGCAAGCCTGAGGTCAGGGGTTCGATCCCCCTATGCTCCACCATTAATCCGGAAGCCACCTGAGGGTGGCTTTTTTGATGCTTAGGGCCCTGTGCTACCATGGACCGAAAGAATCAACCATCATCTGCGGAGGCGAACCATGGAAAAGGTTTCCATGTCCCATGAAGACTACCTTGAAGCGATCGTGATGCTGGGCGGAACTGCTGCCAATCCCGTGCGCTCGGTTGACATAGCGGCGAAGATGGGTGTTTCCAAGGCCAGCGTCTCCAAGGCGCTGACCCTGCTTAAGGAAAAGGGCCTGGTGGTGCAGCCTCATTACGGAGACGTGACCCTGACCGAGGAAGGGTACGCGTACGGTCAGTCCATCTTCCAGCGCCATGGTCTGATCACCCGGTTTCTGAACAAGGGCATGGGCATAGACCTGGAGGAAGCGGAGCGAGAGGCTTGCATCATCGAGCATGCTATCAGCGATGATGCCTACGAGAAATGGGCTGAGTTCATCAAAAGCCTGGATCTGTAGCGTCACGCTAGGGAACTTTCCCTGGAGCTTTCTTTCGGAAAGAAAACGCTTTGTCGAAAATACGCCTCAGTTCTTGGAAAGCCGCAAAACCAATCGGTTTGGTGCTAAGATAGACCCACTCTTTGCATTACATGAACAACAAACGAACCACAATGCTCAAAGGGGTGCACATAGCTATTGGCTCCCAGGTCCAACATAGTCTCCTTTGACGATGCACGTCGTGCTCGTTGCCAGTCGGTGCGTCCCGAGCGCGCTAGTCAAAGGTATTCCTCTCGATATTCTTCCCCCTCCCACCCTTCTACGGCAAGCGGCCGTGGAAGCGGTGCGTCGCGTTCAGGCATGACCTCTCCCGCCACCGCACGGCCCCATTCTCAGGGCCGCCGCTCCCTTGGCTCAACCTACCGTCAACAGGACGCTTTCTTCCGCGACCATACCCAGTCTCGACCTGCGGTAACGCGCTTCGACGATGAAGAGGAGCAGGAGCAGCCTCAGCCGGGCCTGCGCGGGACGTGGGCGAAGATGCGCCATGATCGGAAGAAAGCCAAGGCTGAAAAGGCATTTGACAAGCAGTTCGAAGGGGAAGGCTCCGCCGCGGCGGACAACGGCCCCCGCGCTGCTCTGTATAAGGGGGAGATGGGGCAGACCCAGCGTCGTGCCGCACGCATGCACCAGGAGTCTTCTTCGTCCCGCGGTGGAAGCTCGTCCTCCAAGGCGAAGGGCGGCGGCTTCGGCAGCGCGCTGTGGTCCAAGGTGCTCATGGCGGCAGGTGCCGTTGTTGCCTGCTTCGTCCTAACCGGGGCCCTGCTCTACCCCACTGCCCAGCAGTACTACCTTTCCGTTCGCGAACATGACCAGGTGGTAGCCGAGTTGGACGCTGTCCGGGCGCGCAACCAGGAACTTGCCCAGCGGGTTCAGAGCCTGGGCACGGCCGAGGGCATTCAGGAGCGTGCTCATGAAGAGTACGGCTGGGTCCTTCCTGGCGAAAACTCCGTTTACGTCCAGGGAGTAAACGATGGCTCTGCTTCGGGCTCCTCGGTCGCCGCTAACGTTGTTCCGGGAAGCGTCAAGGCCCCTGAGACCTGGTACTCTCCCTTCCTGGACAAGCTCTTCGGCTTCGAGCAGTAGCGTGGAATCCTTCATCCCGGGCCGCTACGCGGCCATAGACATTGGCACGGTTACCTGCAGGCTGCTTGTGGCTGATGTGGACTCTGGGGGCATTTCCTCCGAATTGGAGCACGGATATAAGATTTGCAATCTGGGCGAAGGGGTGGATGCCTCCGGCGTTCTGCTGCCCTCCGCCATGGAGCGGGTCTGCTCTGCGGTGGCGGGGTACCAGGATTTGATCGCCGAGCACGAACGGGTCGTGGGGAAGCGTATTCCGGTGGGCTGCATGACCACCAGCGCCGCCCGGGACGCCCGTAACTCCCAGGAGTTCGTGGATCTGCTTGCCTCACAAGGGATACGTCCCCTGGTCATTCCCGGAAAGAAGGAAGCGGCGCTTTCCTTTTCCGGAGCCTGCTCGGGGTTTCAAGGGGAGCCCGTGCTGGTGGTAGACATAGGGGGTGGTTCCACGGAGGTGGTTGCCGGCGTTGCTGGGGAAGACCCCGTCCTTTCCCATTCCTTCAACATTGGGTGCAGGCGGGTCACGGAGCGCTTCTTTGCCCAGGACCCCCCGTCTTCGGATCAGGTTGAACACGCCCGTACTTGGATTCGGGAGCAGATGAGCAAATTCTTCGCCCGGCTTGAGGAGGAGGGGATGCTGCCTGCCCGCATGATAGCGGTAGCGGGAACGGCCACCACTGTGGTTTCCCTTCATAAGCGGATGAAGGTCTACGACCGAGACCAAGTCCACCATGCCAACGTCACCGCTCAGATGGTGGACCAGGCTTTTACCCTGCTGTCATCCTGCTCCCTGGAAGAGCGCCGCAACCTTCCCGGACTTGACCCTGGACGTGCTCCGGTCATCGTGGCGGGAATGGTCATTCTCCAAGAGGTCATGTCCCTGGCCCGCGCCCAGAGCTACACGGTGAGCGAGTCGGACATTCTGCAGGGCATGATCCTTGATGCGGCTTCGGCGGGCTGTTGAACCCGCATCCGATTACCAGGTTTTAGCCGTACGGCGCGTATTCCCGTGCAATGGTTAGACGGGCGTTCGCACATATTTGGTAATATGTCAGACTATGCGAAACGTGGGGGTATGGCGGAATCGGCATACGCAGCGGACTTAAAATCCGCCGCCTTCGGGCTTGTGGGTTCGAGTCCCACTACCCCTACCAGCTACTACGAACAACACCGCTCAAGGCAAGGAACAATGGTCAAGACCATAAAAGACATCATGGCTGAGGTCGAAAAGCAGCCGACGAACTTCGAAGAGTATCTGGATCTGTATGCGGAGCAGGTGGGAGACCTGGTCAACCACTACATAGCGCGGGGCACCCATCCGGATATGGATCGATACCTGTACGATCCGCTGCTTGCCTACAGCAAGATCGGAGGCAAGCGCCATCGTCCCCTTATCTGCTTTGCGGCATGCCAGGCCGTGGGAGGCAACGTTGCCCTGGCCACGTCTGCTGCGGCGGCCATTGAGCACTTCCATACGGCGGCGCTGATCCATGACGACATCGCCGACGACGCCACGACGCGCCGCGGGGAGCCCTGCCTGCACCTTTCCGAGGGCCTGGGACTTGCCATCAACATGGGAGACCTTGCCCTTTCCCTGGTCAACGGCACGGTGGTGAAGGACCCGCTGCTTGACACCGCCATGAAGACCCGGGTGGTCTCCGAGCTGGTGGACATGACTTGCCGTACCATCGAAGGCCAGGCTATGGACATTGGCTGGGCTCGTGACGAGCGCTACGACATCACCCCCGAAGACTATCTGTGCATGGCCACCCATAAGACCGCCCACTATTCCGGCGGCGTTCCGCTGGCCGTAGGAGCCATTATCGGCGGCGCCTCCGACGAAGTGGTGGAGGGCCTGCGCTCCTTCGGCATCGATACCGGTCTTGCCTTCCAGATCCAGGACGATCTTCTGAATCTGGTGGGTACCAAGGAGGCAACCCAGAAGGACTTCCGCAACGACATCACGGAGGGCAAGCGCACTTTGGTGGTGGTTCACGCATTGAAGCATGCCCAGCCGGAAGACCGCGCACGTTTGGTGGAGATTCTTTCCTCCAAGGAGCAGGACCCCGCCGTACTTGAAGAAGCTGTGCAGATTATGCTCAAGGCGGGCTCCATTGATTATGCTCGGGAGTATGCGGTCAGCTTGACCGAGCGGGCGAAGAAGAATCTGCTGGGAACCATCCCCGATTCTCCTGCCCGCACCATCCTGCTGTCCATGGCGGATTGGTTCGTGAGCCGGCTCAGCTAAGACGACGGCCTTCGACCAGGAATCGGATAACGGGAAGAGCACGAACGGGAACACGCAAGAAGGGTACGTAAGGCATGGATACGATCAAGCGCAACCATACGGGAGCCGCTGTTGAGGACGTTCAGCAGAGACTGGCTCTGATCCAGTGCCTGGACGAATCCAATATCGACGGCGTGTTCGGTCCTAAGACCGTGGAAGCCCTGCACCGGTTCTGCCGCATGGTGGGGATTCCCGAGGTCGATGAGGTGGATGAAAAGGTTTGGGCCGCCCTGGTTGACGCTTCCTACTCCCTGGGAGATCGGACGCTGTATCTGCGCATGCCCTACCTTCATGGTCATGACGTGGTGGAGCTTCAGCGCGCTCTGGGTGCGCTGGGCTTTGGTTGCGGAGGCGACGACGGCATCTTCGGCGCGCATACCGAGCTTGCCCTGCGGAAGTTCCAGATGAACATGGGCCTTCCCGAGGATGGAATCGCCGGCGCCTACACCTTTGCCACCCTGCGCAACCTTCACCATTCCTGGGAGGGCAAGGACGCGGTGCGTCAGCCTGAGCGCCTGGGCTTTGCCCGTGCCGCAGATGTGCTGGAGACCAATGCCATCTGCCTGTTCGGAACCCAGCCCTTCACTCGCAGCGTTGCATCCCGTATGAGCAACCTGGCCCTGGCGACCAACCCCACCTCCAAGATCACCAGCGCGGAATCCCTGCTGGTACCGCCGGATGCCACCATGACCCTGGTGCGCATCCTGCTTCCCGAGGAAAAGACCACGGGAATCCCCCGAATCACCTACAGCGAGGAAGATTCCATGGCCTTGCGCATTCGCACTGCCCTGCAGGGCCTGGGACCGACCGAGCGCCGGCTCGTGGCCGTGGAGCTTCCCGGTCCGGTGTGGTTCGATGCGGGGGAGGAGCGATCCGCCCAACATTACGCCATCACGCTTCTCGATGCCCTTTGCTCGGCTTTGCAATAAGGTAGCAACGTTCATTTTGTTCTATTTGAAGGAGAATAAATGGCTCGTCCTATGACTATGGCCGAAAAGATCCTGGCAGCTCATGCCGGTCTTGACGAAGTCGTTCCCGGCCAGCTTGTGGAATGCGATCTGGACCTGGTCCTTGCCAACGATGTGACCGCTCCCATCGCCATCAAGAAGTGCCAGCAGATCCGCCCCACGGTATTCGATCCCCAGCGGGTGCTCCTGGTCCCCGACCACTACACCCCCAACAAGGACATTGCCGCCGCAACCCAGGCAAAGATCGTGCGTGACTTTGCCAAGGAGCAGGGAATCACCCACTACTGGGAAGTCGGCTGCGTCGGCGTTGAGCACGCCCTTCTGCCCGAGCAGGGCGTGATAGGCGCCGGTGATCTGATCATTGGCGCCGACTCCCATACCTGCACCTACGGTGCCCTGGGCGCCTTCAGCACCGGCGTGGGCTCCACCGACGCCGGCGTGGGTTTTGCCACCGGCAAGGCATGGTTCAAGGTTCCTGAGTCCATCCTGTTCAAGGTAGAGGGAAAGCTTGCCCCCGGGGTTACCGGCAAGGACGTGATCTTGCACATCATCGGCAAGATCGGCGTTGACGGAGCCTTGTACTGCGCCATGGAGTTCACCGGCAGCGCTATCGCCGCCCTGCCCATGGACGAGCGCCTGACCATCTCCAACATGGCGATCGAAGCAGGCGGCAAGGCCGGTCTGATCGAAGTGGACGACGTGACCCGCGCCTATATGGACGGCCGTGTGGAGCGCCCCTATACCGAGTACCATTCCGACCCCGATGCCCAGTACAAGCAGGTGATCGAAATCGACGCGGCGGAAATCCAGCCCACCGTGGCTTGGCCGCACCTGCCCTCCAACACCCATCCGGTAACCGAGTCCCGCCACATCACCATCGACCAGGCCATCATCGGCAGCTGTACCAACGGCCGCTTGGAAGACATGCGCCAGGCCGCCGCGGTGCTGAAGGGACGCAAGGTCCATCCGGACGTACGCTGCATCATCATTCCCGCCACCCAGGAGGTCTACCGCCAGAGCATGGCCGAGGGACTTTTCGACATCTTCCTGGATGCCAACTGCGCCATATCCGCGCCCACCTGCGGACCCTGCCTGGGCGGCCACATGGGCTGTCTGGCCAAGGGGGAGCGGGCCATTGCCACTACCAACCGTAACTTCGTGGGCCGCATGGGCCATCCGGAAAGCGAGGTCTACCTTGCCTCCCCGGCCGTTGCCGCTGCAAGTGCCGTTCTGGGTCACATTGGCCTGCCCCAGGATCTGGACTAAGGAAGGAGCATCGTCATGCAGTTCAAAGGAACCGTCTACCGCTGCGGTCGCGATATCGACACCGACGTCATCATCCCCGCTCGCTACCTGACCACGTCTGATCCCGCAGAACTGGCAAAGCACTGCATGGAGGACCTGGACACCCAGTTCGCCAGCAAGATTTCCCAGGGCGACATGATTGTTGCCGAGGAGAATTTCGGCTGCGGCAGCTCCCGCGAGCATGCCCCCATCGCTATCAAGGCGGCAGGTATCGACGTGGTGATTGCCAAGTCCTTCGCCCGCATCTTCTACCGCAACTCCATCAACATCGGCCTGGCAATCATGGAGTGCCCCGAGGCCGTGGACGCCATCTCCAACGGCGACGTGGTCTTCGTTGATGCTACTACCGGCGTCATCACGGACGAAACCACTGGCCAGAGCTTCCAAGCCCAGCCCTTCCCGCCGTTTTTGCAGGAGATCATCCAGGCAGGCGGCTTGGTGAAGCGCTGGCAGGCCAAGCTGGCATAACGGTGATTTTGCAAGGCGAAAGGAACATATGATGACTACCTATAAGATCTGCCTGCTGGCAGGTGATGGCATAGGACCGGAGATCATCGCCGAGGGCGTGAAGGTGCTGGACGCCGTGGGCGCCAAGTACCAGGTTTCTTTCGAGTACACCGAAGCGCTGATCGGCGGCTGCGCCATCGACGCCACGGGCAGCCCGCTGCCCCCGCAGACCCTGGAGGTGGCGAAGGCGAGCGACGCCGTGCTGCTGGCCGCGGTGGGCGGACCGAAGTGGGATACCACCGACTCCACCAAGCCCCGCCCGGAGCAGGGCCTTCTGGGCATTCGCAAGGAGCTGGGCCTGTACACCAACCTGCGTCCCGTGCAGATTTTCAACGCCCTGGCCGGAGCCTCCACCCTGAAGCCTGAGGTTATAGACGGCGTTGACCTGGTGATCGTTCGGGAGCTCACCGGCGGCCTGTACTTCGGCGCTCGTCAGCGATTCTACGATGAGCCCGGCGCCGGTACCAACGGCGCCAAGGGCCAGCGTGCGGTGGATACCCTGGAGTATAGGGAGTACGAGGTGGAGCGCATTGCCCGTCAGGCCTTCGAAGCCGCTCGTACCCGCCGCGGTCGCGTCCACTCCATCGATAAGGCAAACGTGCTGGATACCTCCCGTATGTGGCGTGAGGTGGTTCATCGCGTCCACGACCAGGAGTATGCGGATGTGGAGCTGATCGACATGCTGGTGGACAACACCGCCATGCAGCTCATCAACGCGCCGAAGCAGTTCGACGTGGTGGTGACCGAGAACATGTTCGGCGACATCCTTTCCGACGAAGCGGCCCAGATTACCGGCTCTCTGGGTATGTTGGCCAGCGCTTCCCTAGGTGACGGTGTTTCCCTGTACGAGCCCAGCCATGGCTCTGCTCCGGATATTGCCGGCAAGGGAATTGCCAACCCCATTGCCCAGATCCTTTCTGCAGGCATGATGCTGCAGTACAGCTTCGGCATGACCGAGGCTGCGGCGGATATCACCCGTGCCATCACCCAGGTTCTGGACGAAGGGTGGCGCACCGGCGACATCAAGGACAGCACCACCCCGGCAGACAAGGTGGTGGGAACCGTCCAGATGGGCGATCTTGTAGTTTCCCGCCTGTAGCGCTTCAGCTCGCATCTATGAAGGGGAAGGCGTCCGGAAGGTGCCTTCCCCTGCTCATTTTCACGACCTCGGGACCAAAGGAGGCAGCCCTGTGAACGATTCCATC
This sequence comes from Eggerthellales bacterium, assembly GCA_029006935.1. GTDB lineage: Bacteria > Actinomycetota > Coriobacteriia > Coriobacteriales > Eggerthellaceae > SUG1186. Next base: position 42,193 of record JAQXGX010000159.1, read on the forward strand.
AAGATTGGCAAGGATCTGTACCGCCTGGTCAATCGCTCTGCGGTTACGATAAGCTTCCTTCCCCACGCGGTTCCGCTGTTCGAGGCAGACAACCCCCTTCCCCAGGAAGCGGATGCCGAGGCCGCCGAGCTTGCGGCCCTTCTTTCCCGGGTGGGTGAAGGATCCGAGCAGCCCATGGTCAACCCCGACCATCAGGATCCGTCTTTTTCCCAGCTTCCCCGGACCCGCCAGGAGGGTTCTGACCTTGATCCAGAGCAAACCCAGCCCGTGCGTCTGAGCTATGCCTGGATGAGGGGAGCCCTGCCGGCGCCGAACCCGAGCGACTGCTATGTTGTTCAGTTCCGCAATGCCACCGACTTTGTAATCCTGGGATACATCGACCGCTTCGGCCGGGTATTCTCCACCAAGTCCCCGATGACGGTTCCTCCCGCGTGCTACCCCAGCCTGGCCTTTGCCAAGTATGCGAAGCAGCCCAGCATGGATCGGGAGGTGGGCTGTGTCCAAGCCTACGATCGTCAGGGGAATATCACCTATCCCGCGGAGTACCGGTGCGAAAACAACCGCTACACCCTGTACGACTCCTGGTTCGACTTTTCTGCCTTCGACGGGACCATGCTGCTAGACGATGCCCTGGCCCGCGCCTTCCTGGCCTTCGTCCACCGCCCTCGCCTTACGGGAAGCGGAATGCCCGAGCGAGGCTTTGGCATGGTGCGCCGCCTGTTTTCGGAACAGGATGCCCTTTCCGCCCTGGAGCTTATTGAAAGCGAAACCCTGCTGGCAGAGGACGATCCCGCTATGCGCCCGCCTGCCCTTATGAGCTGCCTTGCCCGCTGGCTCCAGGAAGCGGGTTTGCAGGAGGCGGTAACCCAGGCCTTCGGTCTGAGGGAAAGCCAGCTGCGGGTGGCCTACCCCACGCGGTACGCGAAGATGATCTTCGTGGACCCCACGGAGGAAAGCATTCTGTCTGATCGGATCTGCTGGCAGATTCAAAGCGCTCTCAACCGCTACCTGCTGGTAAAGCAGAAGCTGGCGGACGAAGCCGCTGACGCCGCCCTGTGGCAGGTGCTCAGCTGCGACCAGGCCCTGCGTACCACCGAGCTGCTTGCCCAGGCCAAGGACGCCCTGCATCCCGTGGATGAGAACGCGGTCAAGGCGGCGGGAGAATGGTCGGTGCGCTCGGGCATGGCCCGGGATCTGGAGGCCATCCGCTCGCCGTATCGTTTCGAAGCGGAGTTTCGCGCCGACGTCAGTGCCGGTGTGGTGGCCTTTGACCTGCTTTCCCCCGATGTGAACATGATGCCCCTGTCCGCCCGTCCGGGAAGCGGCTCCCCCCTGCCGTCGGAGAAGCGTCAGCGTATGGCTCGGGACTACGCTATGACCCTGGGCGTGCTCCTGGCGGCTTCCGCCTTCCATCGCGGTCGGAGCATCCAGCGAGTCGCGATCACGGCCTTTGCCTTCTCCTTGGAGGACGAGCCGGACACCCTGCCCATGCTCCAGGTGGTCTTCGACCGCCAGCGCTTCGGAGCCTACACGTCTCTGCTGGAAGACTCCCTTCCTGACCTGGAGGGCTTCTACGCCCTGTTCGATAAGTCCCCCGCCATGGACAACATCGACTATGGCCTGGCTCTTATGGAGGACCAGATAGCCCAGCTGCCTGGGTTCGATGAGACCTCCTACACCATAGAAAAGCCCAACACGCCGTCCATGGTGTACGAGCTCAGCTCCCTGGACCCCTTCAAGGGGGAGCTTTCCCTGGGACCTCAGGCCTTCGACCTGGTAAAGCAGCTTCCCTCCGACAAGGTCCGCTACATGCTGCCCGGTCAGGAAAGCCGCATTATGAGTGACTTCGCCCAAACGTCCTTGGGCTGCACCACCACGGCAGGTCTGAGCGTGAACCATGACGCTCGCTACCGCTACGTGGCGGAGCAGCTTTCGGAGAAGGTGGCCCTGGCCAAAACATCCACGGAGTGCATCCGCATCATCCGCGCCACCCAGGAGGAAAGCGATGATCCCAGCGTGCTGGAGGGATGCAACCGCCTTATGGCCGCCCTTGCTCAGGACCAGGTGGACCCCACTGATCAGAACCAGGTGGTTTCGGCGTTTTTGGGACGCGATCGGTTCCTGGACGCGCTGGTGGAGTCCCGGGCGGTCGGGGACGAAGATCCCCGTCGGGCTATGGCCATCCTTCGGGAGGTGGTGGACGAAGCCCTGGATGCCGGAGTGTTCAAGGACACCGAAGCCGTGGTGCACCGTGTGTTCGACAGCACCACCTCGCGGCTGGTGTACAACCTGAGTCGCAAGGGAATCCTGGACATTCCCGGGTTGGATCTTTCGGAGGACGAAGGGAAGTCCGTGGAGCTTGCCCCGGACTCCTTCTACTACTGCCTGGTGGACCTGGTACGCCTGGCGGGCATGGAGTTCACCGGCGCCGACAAGGTCATGCGCTACGGGAAGGCGGCCATCACCATGGCCCCCACCATGGCGGCGGGGTACCGGCAGGTTGCACGGGGGCTCATGCTTTCCGGCGACCTGGGCACCGCCCGCAGCTACCTGGTGCGGGCCCTGCGCTTTGCTCTGCACCCCAGCGACATAGGCATGTCCTACTACCAGCTGGGATACATAGAGTGGAAGTCCAGCCGCTACAAGGCGGCCATGGCATGCTACTGCAAGGCCATGGCCATGTTCCCGGAGCTGCGCATGCAGGTCTTTGCCGAGCTTCGCCAGATGCTCCACGAGCGCCGCATGCACCTGATGGAGGGCGGGGAAGTGGACGTTGCCCTGGCTCAGACGGGCATACCCGTGGCTCCCAACTCCCGGGTGCTGGATGCCCTGCACATGGCCACGGCGGCTATTGTGGACGAGGGGTTGTTCCCCTCTGCCCAGAACGTGCTTTCCACGGAGCTGCACTACCGCCCCAACGACGCGCTGTCCCATGTGCTCCGCTCCCTTGATTAACCGAAGGGTTCGCCCCTGTGTTTGGCGGCGCTGCGGGGGCTGCTCTACAATACGACTGTTCAACGAAGGGGCCCGGTAGGGGCCTGAAGAGAAGCGGGGAGGCCCGCGGATGCAGCGGATGGGCGCTGCAATAGGAAGGATCAGCTCATGGCAATCAACGCACCTACGGGTTTCAACGACATGCTTCCCGACCAGGCGCTGTTCTGGAACGACTTCCAGGCTACGGCTGCCCGGGTGTTCGGACGCTACGGGTACGTGACCATTCAGACCCCGATCATGGAGCAGACGGACCTGTTCGTTCGCGGCATCGGCGAAGCCACCGACGTGGTCTCCAAGGAAATGTTCTCCGCCTTTTCCGGGGCCAACCTGGAAACCCTGCTGGGTGGCGGCACGGTGAAGGCGAAGAATCGCATGTCCCTTCGCCCCGAAGGCACTGCCGGCGTGGTGCGTGCCGTGGTGCAGCATGACCTGGTTCCCCAGGGTGCGGCGCCTGCCAAGCTCATGTACGCAGGCCCAATGTTCCGTGCCGAGCGGGTGCAGAAGGGCCGCCTGCGCCAGTTCCACCAGGTAGGCGTTGAGTGCCTGGGTGCCGAGGCTCCTACCGTGGATGCCGAGGCCATCATCATGCTCATGCGTTTCTTCGCCGAGGTGGGTATTCCAGCGGATGCCATGACGCTGTTGATCAACTCCATGGGCTGCGAGTCCTGCCGCCCGGCGTACCGGGATGCGGTGAAGGCGTACATGGACGAGCATGCGTCCCAGCTGTGCGAAACCTGCCTGACCCGTGCTGAGGTGAACCCCCTGCGGGCCTTCGACTGCAAGAACGAAGACTGCGCTGCGGTCATGGACGGCGCTCCCCGGATCACCGACCACCTGTGCCCTGACTGCAAGGCTCACTACGCCCAGGTCAAGGAGTTGCTGGACGGTGCCGGCGTGACCTACGTGGAGGACTCCAAGCTGGTCCGTGGCCTGGACTACTACACCCGCACCGTGTTCGAGGTCCAGGTGGACAACGGCCTGGGCAGCCAGAACGCCATCGGCGGCGGCGGTCGCTACGACAAGCTGGCAGCTGAGGTTGGCGGGCGAAACACCCCGGGCCTGGGATTTGCCCTGGGCTACGAGCGCTGCTTGCTGGCGCTGCAGGCGGCAGGGGTGGAAATGCCCAAGGCCGGCAGCTGCGACCTGTTCGTTTCCGTGGTGGAGTCTGCGGGTCAGGCCCCGGCCTTTGCCCTGGTCCAACAGGTCAGGGACGCAGGCTTTTCCGCGGAGATGGACCACCAGGGACGCAGCGTGAAGAGCCAGTTCAAGCTGGCTAACAAGCTGGGTGCTCGCTTCATCGTGACCCTGGGTCCCGATGAGCTGGCGGCAGGCCAGGCCACTCTGCGCAACATGGAAACCCATGAAGAGGTGACCATCCCCTTCGATCAGATCGCCTCCTGCCTGTAACGGGCTCCAGGGCGCTTTCCGGCTCGTACTACCCATCAACCGCTTCGGCGCAGGCCAGTCAGGCCTTCCCGCCGGAGCGGTTTTTTCGTATGCGAGCAAGAAGGTATGGAGACCTTGTGCCGCCTTCTCCCGTCTTGGGGCCGCAGGGAAAAACAGAGGCGCACCCGTCCTGCGATTAGAGTACAATAAGCCAGTTTATAAGGAATGCCAGCGAAATTTACCGGACGGGGATTTCGCCCGTTCGTACAGAAAGCAACAAGGAGCAAGGGCAACCATGACTGACTTTAAGAACACCTACTGCATGCATACCGCTACCTGCGGCCAGCTGCGCAAGGAAGATGTTGACCGCCAGGTCGTGCTTACCGGCTGGGCGTGGCACAACCGCGACCACGGCGGACTTATCTTCTGCGATCTGCGGGACCGCGAAGGATACACGCAGGTCGTGGTTGACCCAGATTGCGTGACCGCCGACGAGTTCTCCATTGCCGAACATCTGGGCCGCGAGTTCGTGCTCCAGGTGGAGGGCAAGGTCCGCGCCCGCGGTGAGGGCATGGTCAACCCTAACATGCCCACGGGCGAAATCGAGGTCCTGGCAACGGCCCTGAAGGTGCTGAATACTTCCGTGACCCCGCCCTTCAGCATCGAGGATGGCATCGAAACCGACGAGACCACCCGTATGAAGTGGCGCTATCTGGACCTTCGTCGTCCGGAGATGTACGCCAACATCAAGCTGCGTCATGTAGTGGCCCAGTCCCTGCGCAACTCCCTGAACAAGCGCGGCTTCCTTGAGGTGGAGACTCCGATCCTGGCGAACTCCACTCCCGAAGGCGCCCGCGACTACATTGTTCCCTCCCGCCCCAACCCGGGCAAGTTCTATGCCCTGCCCCAGTCTCCCCAGCAGTTCAAGCAGATGCTCATGGCCGGCGGCATCGAGCGCTACTACCAGGTAGCTCGCTGCTTCCGTGACGAGGACCTGCGCGCTGACCGCCAGCCCGAGTTCACCCAGATCGACATCGAGATGTCCTTCGTCCGCGGTGACGACGTGATCGACATGATGGAAGACGTCATGCGGGAGCTGTTGGAGACCGTGGGGATCGATCATCCCTTCCCTCTGCAGCGCATGCAGTACAGGGAAGCCATGGACCGCTTCGGCTGCGATCGTCCCGACGTGCGCTTTGGCATGGAGCTGGTTGACCTGACGGAGATCGTCCGCGGCTGCGGCTTCGGTGTGTTCGCCAAGGCCGTTGACGCCGGCGGCGTGGTCAAGTGCATCAACTGCAAGGGTGCCGGCGACTGGTCCCGCGGCGAGGTGGAGAAGCTGGCCAAGGTTGCCGAGGAAAACGGCGCCAAGGGCATGGCCTGGATCGCCTTCACCACCGACGGCAAGGAGAAGAGCCCCATCATCAAGTTCTTCGACGACGAAACCTACGCCGCTATCAAGGAAGCGGCTGATGCCCAGCCCGGTGACCTGCTGCTGTTCGGCGCCGACACCTACGAAACCGTGTCTGCCGTGCTCTCCGCTCTGCGTCTGACCATGGCCGAGCGTCTGAACGTGCCCCGGGAAGGCCACGCTCTGCTGTGGGTGGTGAACTTCCCCATGTTCCGCTATGACGAAGAGCAGGGCAAGTACGCTGCCGAGCATCATCCCTTCACCCATGTGCTGGATGAAGACCTGGATAAGATCGAGGATGCTCCCCTGGAGTGCGGATCCTACTCCTACGACATTGTCATGGACGGCTTTGAGCTGGGCGGTGGATCCATTCGTATACACAACGCAGAGGAGCAGAAGCGGGTGCTTCGCCGCTGCGGTGTTTCCGAGGAGGACCTGGAGGCTAAGTTCGGCCACCTGATCCACGCCCTGGAGCTGGGCACTCCGCCCCATGGCGGCATTGCCCTGGGTCTGGACCGCCTGGTCATGCTGCTTGCCGGCAAGCCGTCCATCCGCGACGTCATCGCCTTCCCCAAGACCTCCTCTGCCTCTGACCCCATGACCGGAGCGCCGAACCAGGTCACCGGACGTCAGCTGAAGGAAGTGAACCTGCGCATTCTGTAGGTGATTGCGCCACCCTGGATTCACAAGGCCCGCTCCCGCGGGCCTTTGCCCTGTTCAGAGCAGGCAGGAACCTTGGGGAGTATGTGGCTTTCCTGGTGGTTTTTCCGCTCGAAGGGCAATGCAGTATTATTTGCAATTGAACATAAAAGATAGCAAGAGGTACCCATGACCAAGCAAGAAAACATTCGCAACGTGGCCATCATCGCCCACGTTGACCATGGCAAGACCACCCTGGTGGATCGCCTGCTGTACGCCGCCAACGTGTTCCGCGCAAATCAGCAGGTGCAGGACCGCGTCCTGGACAGCAACGACCAGGAGCGGGAGCGCGGCATCACCATTCTTTCCAAGAACATCTCCATCAACTACAAGGACACCAAGATCAACGTCATCGACACCCCCGGCCATGCCGACTTCGGCGGCGAGGTGGAGCGCGTGCTCAACATGGCTGACGGCGCCCTGCTGATCGTGGATGCCTATGAGGGTCCCAAGCCCCAGACCCGTTTCGTCCTGAGCCATGCCCTGAGTGCGGGCCTGCGCATCGTGGTCGTGGTGAACAAGATCGACCGCCCCAACGCCGACCCCGAGGCTGCGGTGGACAAGGTCTTTGACCTGATGGTTGAGCTGGGCGCTGACGACGAGCAGCTGGACTTCCCCATCGTGTACGCGTCTGCCGTGAACGGCTACGCCCGCTACGAGTATGATGACGGCAACATGGACATGATCCCGCTGCTGGATACTGTCCTGGAGCAGATCCCCGCTCCGGAAGTCGACCTGGATGCCCCGGTGGCGTTGCAGATCTGCACCGTTGACTACAGCAGCTACGAGGGCCGTATCGGCGTGGGCCGCCTGCATAGCGGCGTGCTTCATGAAAAGGAGCAGGTCCTGGTGATGAAGGCCGACGGCGAGCCCTATAACGGCGTCATCCGTAAGGTCCACACCTTCGAAAACCTGGGCAAGCTGGAAGTCACCGAGGCCTACGCCGGTGACATCGTGGCGGTGATCGGCATCGAGGACGCCGACATCGGCGATATCATCACCGACCGTGAAAACCCGGTGGACATGCCTCCCATCACCATCGAAGAGCCCACCATGGCCGTGGTCTTTGAAGCTTCCACCAGCCCGCTGGTTGGTCGTGAGGGCGAAATCGTGGGCGCTCGCCAGCTCAAGGAACGCCTGATGAAGGAAAAGGAGAGCAACATCTCCATGCGCATCACCCCCCAGGAGGAGGGTACCGGCATTGAGGTCGCCGGCCGTGGCGTGCTTCACCTTTCCGTCCTCATGGAAACCATGCGTCGCGAAGGCTTCGAGTTCCAGGTGGGCCGCCCCCAGGTGGTCTACAAGCGCGACGAGGCGGGCAACCTGCTGGAGCCCATCGAGGAAGCCACCGTTGACGTGCCCAACGAGTACTCCGGCAAGGCCATCGAGGTCATGGGCACCGCCGGCGGCATCATGGAGGACATGGCCTCCGATGAGACCATGACCCACCTGACCTTCCGCATCCCGTCCCGCGGCACCATGGGCCTGAAGACCCGTATCCTGAACGTGACCCACGGCGAGGCGATCCTGTTCCACCACTTCAAGGAGTACGGTCCCTATTCCGGTGAAATGGCCGGTCGCAAGAACGGCTCCATGATCGCCATGAGCACCGGCAAGGCCGTGGCCTATGCGCTGGACACCCTGCAGGAGCGCGGCCGTATGTTCGTTTCCCCTGGTGACGAGTGCTATGAGGGCATGCTGGTGGGCGAAAGCGCCAAGGAAGGCGACATGGTGGTGAACGTGGAGAAGGCAAAGCAGCTGGGCAACCAGCGCTCCTCCACGGCGGACAAGGCCATCCAGCTCACCCCGCCCATCACCTTCACTCTGGAGGAGGCCCTGGAGTACATCCAGGACGACGAGCTGGTGGAGGTTACTCCCAAGAGCATCCGCATGCGCAAGCGCATGCTTTCTGCCATCGACCGAAAGAAGGCGGCAAAGGGCAAGTAATAGTACGTTGAGGGGCGAAGGGCCGGCGGGTCCTTCGCCCTGAAGCATAGATGCAAGCGAACGCTGTTCGAAAGAAAGTGGGGCTGTATGAAGAAGAAGACCTTGGCCTGCGTTATGAGCGCAGCGGTTCTTTCCGCCATGTGCCTGGTGGGCGTTTCCGGCTGCGGTGCAAAGCAGGTGGCGGCTACCGTCGAGGGTACGGAGATTGCCGAGGAAACCATCACCAACGATATCCAGAACATGCGCGCCAGCAATGACCTGGAGGACGAAGAGGCGTGGAAGGAGTACCTGACCCAGAACGGCTACACGGTGGAGAGCCTGCGCGAGGAAGCCATCGATGCCTACGTGAAGAAGGAGCTCATCAAGAAGGCCGCCGCCGAAAACGAGGTCACGGTCGAGGACAGCTCCGTGCAGGCCATGGTGGATCAGATGAAGGCCAACTATGAGGACGACAAGGCCTGGCAGCAGGCGCTGAGCTCCGCGAACATGACCGAGGATCAGTACAAGGACAACATCAGGGCCTCCATGCTGCAGCAGTCCCTTATGGAGAAGGTGATCAAGGAAGAGGAGCCTTCCAAGGACGACCTGCTCATGTACGCGAAGATCTATTCCTCCTACAGCTGGGATGGGGCTAAGAAGTCCTCCCATATCCTGTTCGACGCGTCGGATGAAAAGACCGCCAAGGACGTGCTGAAGCAGATCAACGATGGCAAGATCGGCTTTGCCAAGGCTGCGAAGAAGTACTCCAAGGACACCGGTTCTGCCGAGGACGGCGGCAACGTGGGTTGGGATTGCCTGAACAGCTTTGTGAGCGAGTACACGGATGCGCTGGACAAGCTGAAGAAGGACCAGGTCAGCGACTTGGTGAAGTCTCAGTACGGATTCCATATCATCAAGTGTACCGATGTGTACAACGCCCCGAAGGAGCTGACCAAGGTAAGCCAGCTTCCTGACGAGATGGTGGATTTCCTGAAGAACCAGGTTTCCTCCTACAACCGCGAGTCCAAGTTCGAGGAGTGGCTGGAAAAGTACAAGGAAGAGGCTTCGGTGGAGATCGCCGACATGCCCGAGGACCTGCCCTACTACGTTGCTCTGGAAGAAGACTCCGCTGATGAGGCTGGCGACGAGGACGCTGATGACGCCGCTGCCGCGGGTGACGGGGAGACCGGAGCGGACGAGACCGCGGATGGCTCCGCCGAAAAGGCAGACAGCAAGGAAGAGTCCAAGTAACCATGGCCCAGGATGCGTTTCTGCGCCTGCATGATGCCGTGGTGCGTCGGTCTGGGAAGAGCATTCTTCAGATCGATGACTTCGAGCTGGACTTTGGACAGCACCTGGCTCTTCTGGGGCCTAACGGTTCCGGCAAGTCCACGTTCATTCAGCTGATCACCCGCGAGGTCCTCCCGCTTTACCGGGAGGACCCGGCGGTTCTGTTCATGGGCAATCCCCGCGCCACCTTAGCCCAGGTCAAGAAGACGGTGGGTATGGTGTCAGCCACCATGCAGGACCAGATCACGGTGCATCTTCCGGTGCTGGAGGTAGTGGTCGGCGGGCTCTATGGCACCCTGGGGCTGCCTCATGGGACGGAGCTGTTGGAGGCAGACGCCCAGGCTGCCCGAACTGCCTTGGATGAGCTAGGGGTGCTTGACCTGGCTGATCGGGATGTGATGACCCTTTCCACCGGTCAGGCGCGCAGGGTCCTGATTGCTCGCGCCCTGATCCACGGTCCTAAGGTGCTGGTGCTAGACGAGCCCTGCACGGGGCTGGATCCCGCGGGAATGTTTCAGGTGCGCAGGAGCATGCGCCAGCTTGCCCAGCGGGGCGTGACGCTGGTGCTGGTCACCCATTATCCGGAGGACATCGTTCCAGAGATCCAGCGGATGGTGCTCTTGAAAGGGGGCAGGGTGTTTGCCGATGGTCCCAAGGACCAGCTTATGACCAGCCGGTACATGACGGAGTTGTTCGATGTGCCGCTGCAGGCTTCCAGAACAGGGGATTATTTTTCTCTTGTAGGTGCGTATTAAATAGGCTATACTTTCTAAACGCGCTTGAGCGAATAGCTTGAGTTTCGGCAATGGAGAGATGTCCGAGCTGGCCGAAGGAGCACGATTGGAAATCGTGTATACCCCAAAAGGGTATCTGGGGTTCGAATCCCCATCTCTCCGCCATTGAGCTTGCGACCCCCAGCAATGGGGGTCTTTTCGTTGCCAGGGCTCTTCCGGGGGATTCGAACCGGTGAGGCTCTTCTGATATACTAGTGCGGCTAATTGAATACGGAGGGTTGGCCGAGTGGTTGAAGGCGGCAGTCTCGAAAACTGTTTTAGCGGTATTCCCGCTAACGAGGGTTCGAATCCCTCATCCTCCGCCATCTGTATTGTCAGGCTCCCTGCGACGGGGGCCTTTTCGCTGCCGGGGCTCTTCCGGGGGATTCGAACCGATGAGGTGAAATTCCGTTAAGAAAACGTGCCGGTGGCACGTTTTTAGGAATTTGCCCGACCGAGCCTGCGAGGGAGGGGCAGAGCGCCCGCGAAGCGGACGCGGGAATCCCTCATCCTCCGCCATCTGTATTGTCAGGCTCCCTGCGACGGGGGCCTTTTCGTTGCCGGGGCTCTTCCGGGGGATTCGAATGTAGGGTCCCTGTGAAGCGCGCGGTTTTCGTCTAAACTAGGCATCACTACTACCACAGAACACCATCTGCGAAAGGAACGATCATGTCTGACCGCGTTGTGGAGAATGCATCCGAAGAAATCCCCGAAATTCCCGAAATCGTAGAGCAGGTCCTGCTCATGGCCCTGGACGAGGCTAAGAACACCATGGTTGCCGGCGATGACGTAGTCCCCTTCACCTGCCTGGCGGTGAAGGAGAATGTGTTCATAGAAACTCACCCCGGCGACGACGCCGACGAATGCTTTGCCAAGGCCAAGAAGGAGGTGTCCAACGCCCGCGGCGCCGCGGCTTACGCTTTCTGCTACGACGGATTCGTGGATACGGACGACGGCGTGCTGGACGTGATCATCGCTGAGGGCGGCCTGCCCGGCTCCCCCGACGGCTTTGCCATCGGCATGATCTACGAGGAAACCGAGGAGGGCTTCTCCATTGACGAGGAGCCGGTGTACATCGGCGAAGCTCCCAACTTCATGATGGACCTGTACGAGCCCGGCCTGTACGACGAAGACGAGATCAACCAGAAGTATCTGGAAGAAGCCTTCGGTGTGGACGAAGAGGAAGCCGAATAGGTTTTCCAGAGAACCACACCGCCAGCGACCTTCGCTAAAGACCTAAAGGGTCCAACATTGGGAATCCGTTGGGAATTTTGAGAAGAGCAGCGGGAAACGAACGAGGCTGCGTGCTGGAAGGCGCGCAGCCCTTTTTGCATTTTCGGGAAGGGCGCGAAGAATCTTCGCCCGTAGTATGTGCAGTCAAGGAGTCCTGGCCAGAAAGAGGGGTGCATGAATCGGACCTGATGTTTGTGATGGAAATGTGAGCGGGAGCAAACGGCAAAGTTGAACCTTGTGCAGGAAAAATGGCTTTGATAAAATAGACAGGCTAATCCTGCTCCGGGTTATCTGCCTTCACAGCCCCGGAGCCGTAAAGACCAAAGGAGGTGAGCTGATGAAGGCTTACGAACTGCTGTTTTTTGTCGCTCCGACGATTGATGAGGAAACTCGCCTGGCAGTCATGAAGCGCATCGAGAACACGATCGCTGCAGACAATGGTGTGGTTGACAACGTTGACGAGTGGGGCAAGCGCAAACTCGCTTACGAGATCAACGGTTTGACCGAGGGTAGCTACACCCTGATCGATTTCCATGCAACTCCCGAAAGCATTGCAGAGCTGGATCGTATTCTGCGCATCAACGATGCTGTTGTGCGTCATATGATCGTCAAGCGCACTGACCGTGACTAATCATCACAATGAGGCCGGCGCCTAGCCGACCCCGCATGGAAAGAGGAAGAACATGAGCATCAACAAGGTGATAATCAGCGGCAACCTGACGCGTGACCCCGAGCTGCGCTCCACTGCAGGCGGCATGCCTGTGCTGGGCTTTGGCGTGGCTGTGAACGACCGCCGGCGCAATGCGCAGACGGGCGAGTGGGAAGATTATCCGAACTTCATCGACTGCACCATGTTCGGCACCCGTGGCCAGGCTCTTCACAAGTACCTGCAGAAGGGCACGAAGGTTGCCATCGAAGGCAAGCTTCGTTGGAGCCAGTGGGAACGGGACGGACAGAAGCGCAGCAAGATCGAAGTGATCGTGGACGAGCTGGAATTCATGTCCAGCCGCAGCGGTGCTCCCCAGCCTGCCGCAAGCGTACCCATGACGCAGAGCTACGCTCCCCAGCCCAGCTATGCGCCCATGCCGTCCATGCCGGCTGTTGATGCTGCTTCTTCCGTTTACGACGAAGACATCCCGTTTTAAGCGAACGAAAGAGGTTGAAAATGGCCGACTATCAGAAGCAGCCTCGTCGCAAGTACTGTCAGTTCTGCAAGGAAGATGCGCAGTACGTCGACTACAAGGACACCCAGCTGCTCCGCAAGTATGTCACCGACCGCGGCAAGATCAAGCCCCGTCGCGTGACCGGCGCTTGCACCCAGCATCAGCGTGACATCGCAAATGCCGTGAAGCGTGCTCGCACCATGGCTCTGATGCCGTACACTGTTCCTTCTATCAGCGGTCGTGGCGATCGCCGCAAGCGCGACTAAGGGAGGATCAGCATGAAGGTTATTCTGCTCAAGGAACTCAAGGGCAAGGGCGGCGAAGGCGACGTCATCGACGTTGCTCCGGGCTTTGCCAACAACTACCTGCTGACCCAGGGCTACGCCATCCTGGCCACCAAGGGCAACCTGAAGCAGCTCGAGGCTCGCAAGCACAACATTGCCAAGCGCGAAGCTCAGCGCCTGGCTGATGCCGAGGCTCTGAAGGCTAAGCTGGACGCTCTGACCATCGTGGTGGACGCCCAGGTTGGCGACGAGGGCCAGCTGTTCGGCTCCGTGACCAACACCATGGTTGCCGAGGCTCTGAAGGCACAGGCTGACGTGGAGATGGATCGCCGCCGCATCGAGATCAACACCCCGATCAAGACTGCTGGCGTTCACGACGTCACCGTGGGTCTGTACCGCACCATCAAGGCTACCCTGAAGGTTGCCGTTGGCGTTGAGGTCGAGGCTGAGCCGGCCGCCGAAGAGGCTGTCGAGGCAGCTGAGGCTCCGGAGGCCACCGAGGAGTAGTTTCTCGAAAAATTCTTTTCCACCGTCCTCGGATTGTGGAAAACAGGGAAATCCCCTTGTCCCCCAGATGGCGGGCAGGGGGATTTCCTCATTTGCGGTGGAAAACGGGCTGGAAGGGCTAAGCGGCGCCCAGAACCTATGCTGACCTGCAATTTCGTTTGGGTTACTATGTGAAAACCACAACAGGAAGGAGCTCCAATGGCACCGTATGATCAGCAGGCCTACCCTGCCGTCCCGTCTTCCAAGATGGATTTCGTTCCCAATGCCGTGGGCGAAGCCCAGCCCCAGGCAACGTCGGGACGTCGTATGCTCCCCCAGAACATAGAGGCGGAAAAGTCCGTGCTGGCAGCATGCATGCTCACCTCGGAGGCGTTGGTGGAAGCGGTGTCGCGGCTTGTACCAGAAGACTTCTTCCGTCCGTCTCACCGCATCATCTTTGCGGCCATGATGGATCTGAACAGCAGGAACGTGGCCATCGACCAGATTTCCCTGGCGGAAAACCTCCATGGTACCGGCCAGCTGGAATCCGTGGGCGGAAAGGCGTACCTGGCGGACCTATCCGACAACACCTTTGCCCTGACCAACTGGCGCACCCATGTGGAGGTGATCAAGCGCACCTCCATCCTGCGCAACCTGATCTTTGCGTCTGCCAAGATCACCGCCCTGGCCTACGATGCCCCCGACGACCTGAATGCCGTGGTGGAGGATGCGGAGAAGATCCTGTTCGACGTCACCGAGAAGCGCATCAGCTCGGACTTCGTGGAAATCAAATCCCTGCTGGTCCAGACCTTTGATGAGATCGCCAAGCTGGCCGATCAGCGGGACACCATCGCAGGCGTGCCTACTGGCTTCAAGGACGTGGACGCCCTGTTCCACGGCTGGCGCGGCGGCGACTTGATCATCTTGGCGGCCCGTCCCGGCGTGGGCAAGACCTCCTTTGCCCTAAACATTGCCACTAACGCGGCAAAACTGGGTGTGACCGTGGCCTTTCTTTCCTTGGAAATGGGCGCTTCCCAGCTGGTTCAGCGCATCCTGTGCTCGGAAGCTCGGGTGAACCTGGGAAAGCTGCGTGCCGGTCAGGTCAGCGAAGCGGACTGGAGCGCCATCGCCGACGCCGCCAACGACCTTTCCCAGTGTGATCTTCTCATTGACGACACCCCGGCCCTTTCTATCCTGGAGTTGCGAGCCAAGGCCCGCCGTGAGCTGCGGGGCAAGGAAAAGGGCCTGATCATTGTGGACTACCTGCAGCTCATGCAGCCGGCAACCCACAGGCGCGACGGAAACCGCGCGGTTGAGGTGGGCGAGATCTCCCGTGGCCTCAAGGTCCTTGCCAAGGAAATGGACATGCCGGTGCTGGCCCTTTCCCAGCTTTCCCGTTCCGTGGAAATGCGCGGTGGCAAGCGCCCCCAGCTTTCCGACCTGCGCGAGTCCGGCTCCATCGAGCAGGACGCCGACATCGTCATGTTCATCGACCGCAGCATGAACGAAACCGAGGCCGCCGACGACGATCGTCCGGACGCGGGAAAGGCCCAGCTTATTGTGGCCAAGCACCGCAACGGCGCCACCCGGGACATAGACCTGACCTTCAGCGCTGAAAACACGCGCTTCATGGACTACTACGACGAATCGCGGATAGGCGGATACTAGAATATAATCAAGGTTCGCGGCAATCCGCTTCGCCCTGTTGTATTGAGGGCGGCTGGGCATAGGACGAAAGGAATCCAGCATGGCAAGTACGGTTCTTGTAGGCACGCAATGGGGCGATGAAGGCAAGGGCAAAATCACCGACCTTATTGCGAGCAAGTACGACTATGTGGTCCGCTACCAGGGAGGCAACAACGCCGGACACACCGTGGTCCACGGCAATACCAAGCTGGCACTGCACCTTATGCCCTCCGGCGTCATGTACGAGCATGCCGTGCCGGTCATCGGCAACGGCGTGGTCATTGATCCCGGTGCGCTGGTGAAGGAGATGGCGCTGCTGGAAGCCGAAGGCGTTTCCTGCAAGAACCTGAAGATCAGCTGCAACGCCCACATCATCATGCCCTATCACAAGGATCTGGACGGCGCGGACGAAAAGGTGCTGGGCAAGAACTCCATCGGCACTACCAAGCGCGGCATCGGCCCCTGCTATCAGGACAAGGCTGCCCGCAAGGGCATCCGCGTGCAGGACCTGATGGATGAAAAGATCTTCCGCCTGAAGGTGGAGACCGCACTGGCCCAGAAGAACCCCATCCTGGAGAAGATCTACGGCATCCACACCTACACCGTGGACGAGATCATGGAGGAGTACCTGCCCTACGCCACCATTCTGAAGCCCTACATGGCTGAGACCACCCAGCTTCTGAACGAGGCCCTGCGCTCCGGCAAGAACATACTGTTCGAAGGCGCCCAGGCAACCATGCTGGACATTGATCACGGCACCTACCCCTACGTGACCTCCTCTTCCTGCGGCTCCGGCGGCGCTGCCATCGGCACTGGCGTGGGTCCCATGGCCATTGAAAAGGTCATCGGCATCATGAAGGCCTACACCACTCGCGTGGGCGGCGGTCCCTTCCCCACCGAGCAGCTGTTCCCCGAAAACGGCGGTGAGGGGGAAATGGCTCAGGTGGGCGAAAAGCTCTGCGCCGTGGGCCACGAGTACGGCGTGACTACCGGACGAAAGCGCCGCTGCGGCTGGCTGGATGCCGTCATCGGCAAGTACGCCGTGGACGTGAACGGTCTGACCGACATTGCTCTGACCAAGCTGGACGTGCTTTCCGAGTTCGATACCATCAAGGTGTGCGTTGCCTACGAGCACGAGGGCAAGCGCTACGACTACCTGCCCATGCAGCAGAGCGTGCTGTTCCATGCCAAGCCGGTGTACGAAGAGCTGCCGGGCTGGAAGGGCGTTGACATTACCGGATGCCGCACCTTCGAGGAGCTGCCCGAAAACGCGCAGAACTACATCCGCTTCGTCGAGGATTTTGTCGGCGCGCCCATTACCATGATTTCCGTTGCACCTGAACGCGACTGCACCATCTTCCGCGGATGGGACAGGTAAAAGTAGAGGAAAGGGAACCCCACATGAACATTCTGGTCCTTGGCTCCGGCGGCCGCGAACATGCTCTGACCTGGGCTCTTGCAAAGTCTGACAAGACGGAGAAGCTCTTCGTTGCCCCGGGCAACGGCGGCACCGCCTCCATCGCCACCAACGTGGACGGCGTCAACATCAACGACGGGGCATCGGTGCTGGCCTTCGCCCAGGAAAACAATATCGATCTGGTGGTTATTGGCCCGGAGGCTCCGCTGGTAGCGGGCGTGGCCGACGTGCTCCGAGCAGAGGGCATTGCCGTGTTCGGTCCCAACGGCCAGGGCGCGCTGCTGGAGGGCTCCAAGGACTTCAGCAAGCAGTTCATGGTCCGCAACGACCTGCCCACCGCAGCCTACGCCACCTTCGAGGAAGCGGAGCCGGCGCTTGAGTACGTGCGTGCGCAGGGAGCCCCCATCGTCATCAAGGCTGACGGCCTGGCTGCCGGCAAGGGCGTTGTGGTGGCAGAAACCCTGGAGCAGGCCGAGCAGGCGGTTCGCGACTGCTTTGACGGCGCCTTCGGCTCCGCGGGCAGCCGCGTGGTGATCGAGGAGTGCATGACCGGCCCCGAGTGCAGCCTGCTTTCCTTCGTCACTGCCGGCACCTCCCATCCCATGGCTCCCGCTCAGGACCACAAGCGCGCCTACGACGGCGACAAGGGACCCAACACCGGCGGCATGGGCGTGTACTCCCCGGTGCCTATTGTGACCGACGAGGAAATGGCTCGCATGAAGGAGATCATGGACCAGGCCGCCGCGGCCACTGCCCGTGAGTTTGAGGGGGACTATCGCGGCTGCCTGTATGGCGGCTTCATGCTGACTCCCCAGGGTCCCAAGATCGTGGAGTTCAACGCGCGCTTCGGTGATCCGGAAACCCAGGTAGTCCTGCCGCGCCTTGAGTCCGACCTGGTGGACGTGATGATGGCCGTGGCTCAGGGTGCTCCCGAGCAGATCGACCTGAAGTGGTCCGACTCCTGGGCGGTCAGCGTGGTGCTGGCAAGCCAGGGGTACCCGGGCTCCTATGAGAAGGGCAAGGTCATCACCGGCATTGAGGAAGCGGAGAAGCTGGAGGGCGTGACCGTGTTCCACGCTGGAACCAAGATGGAAGGTCAGGATCTGCTGACCAATGGCGGTCGCGTGCTGAACGTGGTTGCCATGGGCCAGACCTTCGCCCAGGCCCAGGAGCGGGCGTACGCAGCGGTAGACCTGATCGACTTCGAGGGCAAGCAGTTCCGCACGGACATCGGCGCCAAGGCGGCTGCTGGTCGCAGCTCCTGGGACTAGG